>JAJYXI010000019.1 GCA_021791055.1 Nitrospirota bacterium
GCGGACTTCAAGCCGCATTGTTTGAGCTGATGGCGTGCTGTAGTTGCTGTCTGCATTGCCTTATTGTCTGATCTGCTCAGTCTATTAACTCCTTGTCAAAAACTATTCGCTGTTATTGAACAGCCTCCAAGCATTGCTAAACAGTTATATATTTATACCCTATCCGCAGGCTCAAATGCAATCAATTCATGCTTACTATTGTAACCCCTGCGCCCCCTTCTGTTTGTGTACCACTACGAAAATTCTTCACAAGTGGATGCCCGGTCAAATACTCACGCACAGCCCTGGAAAGAATGCCTGCTCCCACTCCGTGAATGATGGTAATTTCAGAGAATCCGGAGAGCGAGGCGTGATTGAGAAACGGCTCAAGCCTTGATAATGCCTCGTCAACCCTTAATCCTACAATGTTAATTTCCGACGGGACAGCCTCATCCAGCCTTTCCACCTGAATACCGCCTTTTTCTACTTCTGCGGACAGATCTTTTTTAAAGCCCACCTCCGATAGAGGAACTTCCATCTCTATGCTTCCTGCTCTGACCCTTAAGCAGTTATCCTTGCGATTGATCTTGATTATTGATGCATCATGGCCTATCGTCCTGATGAATACAATATCTCCCTCTTTGAGTTCATCTATAGACGGAGCGGATTTATTATTTTTATCAAGCTCCCTTATTTTTTCGGAAACAGACTCCTGTATGGATTCAACATGTTTTAAAACTTCACGGAATTTATCCTTGCCCTTTTTCTTTAACTCATCAACCAAGGCATGCATCTCTCTTTTTGTGTTCAGGATAATCTCAGAAGCCTCTTTATACGAATTTGAAAGAATCTCATTCTGGCAACTCTCTGCCTCAGACAGTTTTTCTGCAAAAAGCCTTTCCTTTTTCTCCATTTCTGACTGCTGCAACTGCAACTCATTAAGCGCTTTTTCGTATTGCCTTCTCTTTTCATTAAGGTCGTATATCAGACTATCCATCTCTATTTTCCTTACTCCTAAAATATCCTTTGCAGACTCAATAATACTCTCCGGCAACCCATATCTCTTAGCTGTCTCAAGGGCATGGGACTGTCCCGGCTCTCCCATCCTTAATTGGTATAAAGGGGTTAAGGTCTTTTGATCGAATTCCATGGAGGCATTGAGCATGCCTTCTGTCTTGTGAACAAAACTCTTTATTTCGGTAAGATGTGTTGTTGCAAATACCAATGCGCCTTTGTTTTTAAGTTCCTTAAGTACCGCACATGCAAGGGCAGCGCCTTCATCCGGATCTGTGCCTGTGCCGAGTTCATCTATAAGCGTAATTGTCTCTGAATCAGCATTTTTAAGGATTTCAGAGATATTGGATACATGTGCAGAAAAAGTGGATAGGTTGTTCTCGATGGACTGCTGATCACCTATATCGACAAGAAGGTTGCGGATGAGGGGAATGCTCGATGAAGAATCAGCAGGAACAGGCATTCCTGACAATGCCATAACCAATAAAAGCCCGATTGTCTTTATCGTAATGGTCTTGCCCCCTGCATTCGGCCCTGTTATCACCATCACTGTGTTGTCTCCGCCCAGCCGAACATCAACAGGCACAATATGCTGTAATTCTCCCCTCTTTTTCAGTGCGAGCATCAGCAGAGGATGCCTTGCCCTTACAAGGTTAGTAACACCCTGCTCATTTATCATCGGTGATTCCATATCGAGCTTATCAGCAAAGCAAGCTATGCAATTCAGGACATCGAGATAGACAACGGTCTTAAATTCCAACTCAATTTCAGAAGCCACAGCCCTTATTTTTGAACTTATATTCCTGAGAATCCTTATCTCTTCAGCCTTTTGCTCGGCAATGAGATTTTCGAGCTCATTGGAAAGGCTTATTATCTTAAGAGGCTCTATAAATGCTGTCTCGCCCGATTTTGATACATCATGGACAACCCCAGAAACCTGCCCCTTTGAGTCCATCCTGACAGGAATAACCCATCTGCCTGACCTCTGGGTGATAAAATCATCCTGAAGGAATACAGCAACCCTCTCGTCCCTGACCATCTCCTCAAGCTTTTTCCTTATCCTGTTTTCGAGGGTTTTTATCTTTGTCCGCAGATCCGACAGGGTGAACGAGGCGCTGTCGAGGATGTTTTCCTCGCTGTCTATTGACTGCTTAAGGATACGCAAAAGGTCTGGATGCCCTGTCAAATCTTCGATGAGGGCATTTAGAAAAGGGAGGTCTTTATTGTCTTTGACCTGAGACAGCAGCGAAGAAGCCGTGCTTAAAAAGGCCATAAATCCAGAAAGTTCATGCGGGTCAAGGACAGCGCCTTCAGGCCGGACTTTTTGCAGAATAGGTGATATATCCGAAAAGGGAGAGACGCTGAGCGGCCTACCCTTCTGGGACATAAGCCTTATCTCCTCAATCAGCCGCAGCCTTTCATTGATATCTTTCGTGCTTTTAAGAGGAGAAATATTCAGGATGGCCCTTCCGGATGCATCGCTCTTCGCAAAGTCCGCGATTACACCGAGAAGTTTGTCAAACTCAAGGGTTTCGAGGGAGCGTTCCACGTGGAACATTTTTAAAAAACCTTCCACTGCTCCGGCAGGAAAAGCCGTTCATAGGTCATAAAGGCAAAGCTGTCGGTCATACCTGCAATGAAATCGCAGACCATCCTGTGCCTGTCGAGCTTTTTTTCGGGAGGCATGTCTTTGAAGACTTCGTCAATGTGTTCAAGAGAGTATTCATAAAGCGCCTTTAAAATACCCTTTGCCTTGTTAAATTCCTTTATTATATTGTCGCTCTCGTAAACCCTTTCAAAAAGGAAATCCCTGAGCCTATAGACAACAAAAGACATCTCCTCGCTCATACCTACATGGTTGCAACCAATAGCCGAGCTTGTTTTTAAAACATCCCGAACCATTGCATCTATCCTCTTTGAATATGCCTCTCCGATAACCTTAACTATCTCCTTCGGCACTTCAGTCCTTTTGATAACCACTGCCCTTATGGCATCATCGAGGTCATGGTTGACATAGGCTATAATGTCAGATATGCGTACCACAAGCCCTTCAAGGGTTGCCGGCTTGTCTTTGGGATTATCAGAGACTATCAGACCCTTGCCTTTTGAGTGTTTTACGATTCCATCTCTAACTTCGTAAGTGAGGTTGAGCCCCTGCCCGCCTTTCTCAAGGAAATCAACAACTCTGAGACTCTGCTTATAATGATCGAAACCTCCTGGGTGGATCTCCCTTAAAATCGCCTCCCCTGCATGGCCAAAGGGGGTATGCCCTAAATCGTGTCCCAAGGCAATGGCCTCCACAAGGTCTTCATTAAGTCTTAATGCCCTTGCAATTGTCCTTGCTATCTGGGATACCTCAAGCACATGGGTAAGTCGTGTGCGATAATGGTCGCCCTTTGGAGCAAGAAAGACCTGCGTTTTGTGCTTCAATCTCCTGAATGCCTTTGAATGGATAATCCTGTCCCTGTCCCTCTGAAAGCATGTCCTTAAATCGTCTTCTTTTTCTGGCTTAGCCCGGCCCCTGCTTTTTGAGCTAAGACAGGCATTGGGATGAAGGATTTGTTTTTCTATATCTTCTGTCTGTTCCCGGATGGTCATAGTCTTTTATTGATGTATGTCCACATCAGACGGAGTATAAACAAAAAGTTCTTCGATCTCGCCAAGTTTTTTGTCATTGGTTGCCAGCGAATTTATACCCAACTCCTGCATGTTTGCAATAATAAGGGAATCGTTTACCATTAACCCATGCGCTAATCGTGTGGATTGGCTTATAAAAACCGTTTCCATCGAAATAGGGTTAACCTCTATCCCAATATCTATGATCTTTTTTGTATTGATAAAATACTCGTTCAATAGCTTTATTTTCGCAGGTTGTTTCTGAAGTTTCTTGACGATGTTGGGAGGCGCTGCTAATTTTTTCCTGACTGCTTCAATCATCATCAGACGGTGTAATACCTCAAGAATTACATTGACAGATGTTAAGCCGTGAATATCGCCTTGTTCGCAGCGGCTTAAAAATTCGCTGCACTCGTTTGATGCCCCTGTAAAATGGTATATAAAGATATTGGCGTCAATAAAAATTTCAGTGCCGCTCTCAATAGTGCTAAGATTCATATACCCCTTCTTCTTCCATCACGGCTTTAAGCTCTTTCTTGGATACCTTCATCGCCCCTTTGGTTTCCTGTGATATACTCCGCTGTCCCTTTGCTGTTTTTTTATCTACAGTAAGCAGATACATTTTCAGGGCATCTTCCAAAACACGGCTTAAAGGCATGTTGCCGGACAATGCCTTTTGTTTGGCCTTGAATATCAACTCCTCGTCAATGACTGTGCCCATTTTTTTCTTCAAAACAACCACCTCCTCTTAAGGGTATCGTATCAGTAAAACAACAAGATGTCAAGAAATGAAGAATTATTTCTTGACATCTTGAAAAAGTTCATTTGTTTTTTAGTTCTTTCTTAGCTTGTTCGTTATACATTGCATGTCGTTTTTTGTTCTTCAAATGCTTGCTATCGGGCTGCGGCGAACCTTTTCCTACAGCAACGCCCCCTCTATCCTCTTCACCAACACTTCTATCTCCCTATTTCTCACCGTCCTCGCATCGATAATTAATGCATCCTCTTTTATCCTTGCAATTATGGGCGGGTTACCGTGGCGGAACCGTTCTTCGAGTTTGTTGACGGACAATTTCTTTGGCTTGATTGCTACAACATATGTCTTAAATTCTATCTCAGGCAATGCTCCGCCGCCGGATTGGGAGGAGTCTGCTATCACCTCTATATTTGCGATGTCTTCCTTTACTTCCCTTCTTAATCTCATTGCAATCCTCTTTGCCCTATCCTTTATTTCATTGACATCCTGCAAAAGCATCTTCAATGTAGGAATCTCTTTTTTAGCCTTTTCTTCATCAAGATAATGCATGAGCACTGCTTCAAATGCCGAGAGGGTGAGCTTGTCAATTCTCACTGCCCTCATGAGCGGATTTTTTGCAATCTTTTCAATGAGTTCTGTCTTGCCGACAATTACTCCACCCTGAGGGCCTCCGAGGAGTTTGTCACAACTGAAGGTAACAATATCGCATCCGGACTTTACAATGTCCTGAACAGTCGGCTCGATGTGAACACCATAGGGCTTTAGGTCAATGAGGCACCCGCTTCCGAGGTCAAACATGACGGGGATATTATGCTTTCTTCCGAGTGTTACAAGCTCATCAATTTCGATCTGTTTTGTAAAGCCGATGGTTCTGAAATTAGACTGATGCACTTTTAGCAATAATGCTGTATTTTCATTTATAGCCGATTCATAGTCATAAAGATGGGTTTTGTTTGTAGTGCCTACTTCTTTCAATATTGCCCCGCTGCTTGCCATTACATCAGGCACGCGGAAAGAGCCGCCTATCTCCACAAGTTCTCCCCTTGAAACGATGACTTCCTTGCCTTTTGCAAGGGCGCTAAGACAAACAAATACTGCCGCAGCATTGTTATTAACTATCAGACTGCTCTCAGCACCTGTTATCTCATTCAATAATCTTTGAATATGGGAATACCTCTTGCCTCTTTCGCCTTTTTCAAGGTCATATTCTAAATTGGAATATCCGCAGGCGACTTTTTTTACATTCTCCAATATTTCTTCCGACAATACAGACCTGCCTAAATTTGTATGAATGACGACGCCTGTCGCATTAATCACGGGCTTGAGGCTGAAGGAAGAAAGCCTTTCTATCCTGTTCTGAATATCAGGGAGCAGGGATTCAGGAGAAATCTCTTTTAATTCATCTCTGAGAATTGCCTGCCTTTTTTCTTCGATAATCTCGCGGATCGCCTTAAGGACATACCGCCTCGGGAATGTTTCCTGCCATTCTAGTCCTTTGTCAGACTTAAGAATTTCGTCAACAGACGGCAATGATGCCAAGAGCTTTTGTTTATTCATTCCCCTTTACTCCTGTCTAATATTTTTTGTTGCCTCTATTTTACCCCTTTATGAAACTCTTTTCAAAGACAATGGGTTTGTATTATGATACATACTCGGTTTTAAACACAAAATAATCTGGAGGATTTATGTTAAAGAGATACCTTTTAGCTCCCGGGCCAACGCCTGTGCCGCCTGAGGTGCTGCTTTCGATGGCAATGCCCATAATACACCACAGGTCTCCTGATTTCCTTCCTGTTCTTGACTCTGCAAAGAAGGGACTTCAGTGGCTTTATCAGACAAAGAATGATGTGCTTATACTCGCTTCAACAGGAACAGGCGGAATGGTGGGTGCTGTAAATAACTTCTTCAATCCAGGAGAAAAGGCGCTTGTAATAAACGGTGGAAAGTTCGGAGAGAGATGGACAAAGATTTGTCAGGCCTACGGATTGAAAGTCGAAGAAGTAGTTGTTGAATGGGGGTATTCAATAAAACCGGATGCAGTTGAAACAGCATTGAAAAAAGACCCTGAAATAAAGGCTGTCTTTGTTCAGGCAACAGAGACATCGACAGGGGTGTATCACGATATTGAAGGGCTCGGAAAGGTAATAAAGAATTATCCGAATACTCTTTTTGTTGTGGATGCAATAAGCGCACTCGTTGCGCAGGATATAAGAACAGATGAATGGGGCATTGACATAATGGTCGGAGGTTCACAGAAGGGATTGATGCTTCCTCCCGGACTCTCCTTTGTGAGTGTCAGCGATAAGGCATGGAAGAAAAATGAGACATCGAAGATGCCGAGGTTTTATTTCAATTTTAAGAAGGAGAGGGAAAATCTGGCAAAAAACCAGACAAACTTCACATCGGCAGTTACATTGATAATAGGACTCAACGAAGCAATAAAGATATTGCAGAAGGAAGGACTTGAGAATGTATTCAAGAGGCATGCAAGGCTTGCCAATGCAACAAGAGAGGCAGTGAAGGCTTTAGGTCTCGGCATATATTCGAAAGAATCGCCGAGCAACTCTGTCACTGCCATTGAAATGCCTGCAGGAATCGACGGACAATTGGTCTATAAAACATTGCGTGAAAAATACGGTATCACAGGTGCAGGCGGGCAGGACAGGGCAAAGGGAAAAATATTCAGACTCGCACACCTCGGCTATGCTGATACATTTGATATAATTACAGGTGTTGCAGCGCTTGAGATGGTGCTTAAACAGCTTGGCCATCCTGTTAAATTAGGAACAGGCGTTGCAAAGGCTCAGGAATTATTGATGGAATAAAGATAAACAGCAGGTAATATAAGGTATTAGAGCGGCTTCGGCAGCCCAAGCGTAACATGGATGTTTAAGCGGGCTGGCGTAGCCTCGGAGAAAGGCAGGATGCCTTTCGAGAATGAGCGGCAATACCTTATATTACCTGCTATCATTCACTTGCTATACCGCTCACTCTGTTATGAGGAGCTAAATAAAAAGGAGGTATTTGTTATGAAGGTACTTGTTAGCGACAACATCTCATCAAAAGGAGTCGAAATCCTTAAAAAGGCAGGACTCAATGTGGATGTAAAAACAGGACTGAAGCCCGAAGAACTGAAATCCGTCATCGGAGAGTATCATGCGCTTGTTGTAAGGAGCGCAACAAAGGTGACAGCAGACGTCATCGATGCTGCAAAAAATCTTAAAGTAATAGGCCGTGCAGGTTCGGGTCTCGATAATGTGGACAAGGCCTCTGCCTCGAAGAGGGGCATTGTGGTCATGAATACACCAGGCGGAAACACAATAACAACTGCAGAGCATACCATTGCCATGATGTTTGCTGTTGCGAGAAAGATCCCTCAGGCAAATGCCTCCATGGCTAAGGGGCAGTGGGAGAAAAAGAAGTTCATGGGCATAGAGCTTTTCAATAAAACACTCGGCGTCATCGGACTCGGAAACATAGGCGGAGAGGTGGCAAAAAGGGCACAGGGACTCGGAATGAATGTAATTGCCTATGACCCATTTTTGAGCGAAGAAAAGGCCAAAAAAATGGGCATCAAGAAAATGGAGATTGCAGAGCTCATAAAGCAGGCTGACTTCATAACCATACACACGCCTCTAACGGCAGAGACCAAGAATCTTATAAATACAAAGACAATAAAGACCATGAAAAATGGTGTCTATATCATAAATTGTGCAAGAGGCGGCATCGTAAATGAGAGAGACATCTACGATGCCCTCGAAAGCGGAAAGATTGCAGGGGTTGCACTGGATGTCTTTGAAAAAGAGCCGCCGGAAAATAATCCATTAGTCGGGCACGAAAAGGTGGTCTGCACACCGCACCTTGGAGCATCTACACAGGAGGCACAGGAAAATGTGGCAATAGCAGTTGCCGAGCAGATTGCGGACTATCTTGTTCATGGAACCATCAGAAATGCTGTAAACTTCCCGTCAATACCCGCAGATCAGGTAGCGGTTTTACAGCCTTATATAACCCTTGCTGAGAAGATAGGAAGTTTTGCCTCTCAGATATTTGACGGCGGTATTACAGAGGTTACTCTGGAATACAGAGGCGATACATCGGAATTGAATATATCTCCGGTAACAATTGCTGCCCTTAAAGGATTGCTGACTCCAATCCTTGAGGAGACAGTAAATTTTGTGAATGCTCCATTCATCGCAAAAGAGAGGGGAATAGAGGTAAAGGAGACAAAGAGCACAGATGCAGGGGACTATCAGAGCGCAATAACCATGAGGATCAAATCCCCTAAAAGGGCCTTATCAGTCACAGGAACCCTCTTCAGCAGGAGGGATCCGAGGATTGTTAAAATAGATGACTTTACGGTTGAGATAGTTCCGGAAGGCAATATGCTCTTTATGTATAACAATGATAAGCCGGGAGTTATAGGCAATATCGGAATGCTTTTAGGGGAAAATAATATAAATATCGCCAGGATGCATTTTGGCAGAGAAGAGGCAGGAGGAACGGCTATTTCTGTTGTGAATATCGATTCCCCTGTAACAGATAAAATATTGGAAGAGATAAAAAAACTCCCCAACATCCTTGATGTCAAGGTGATAAACTTATAGTGTCAGTGAATAGTGTCAGTGTTAGAAAAACCTCATTCACTGACACTGAAAACTGACACTGACACTTAAATTTGCGAGGTAAAAATATGTCTACAGTGGTAATTGTTGGTACTCAGTGGGGTGACGAAGGAAAGGGGAAGATAGTAGATTTCCTCACAGAAAAGGCTGATCTGGTTGCCCGTTATCAGGGCGGTAATAATGCAGGACACACCGTTGTCATAAATAATGAAAAATATATACTTCACCTGATTCCTTCAGGCATCCTCCACAAAGGGAAGAGATGCATTATAGGAAACGGTGTTGTCATCGCACCTCCTGCACTGATTAAAGAGATTGATGATCTTAAGGGAAAGGGGATCGATGTTGATGACAACCTCTTAATATCAAAGAATGCGCATGTAATAATGCCCTATCACATGGCAATTGAAAAAGAGAATGAAAACAGAAAGGGCAATAAAAAGATAGGCACAACAGGCAGGGGCATAGGCCCGTCTTATACGGACAAGATTGCACGGCATGGCATAAGGGTTATGGATTTATTATCTCCTAATGCATTCAAGGAAAAGATTTCAGCAAATCTCTCGACAATAAATTTTCTGTTGGAAAGCCTCTATAAGACCGCACCATTAAAGGCAGATGAAATATATGACGAGTATATGAGATATGCTGAAAGACTCTCCAGATACATAGCAGATACCGATGTCATAATAAACAAACAGATAGACTCAGGAAAAAATGTCCTCTTTGAAGGCGCACAGGGAACGCTCTTAGATATAGACCACGGGACATATCCGTTTGTCACATCTTCAAATACCATAGCAGGAGGCGCATGTACAGGCCTTGGCGTTGGTCCGACAAAAATAAACAAGGTATTGGGCATAGCAAAAGCTTATACCACAAGGGTCGGAGAAGGGCCTTTCCCGACAGAGCTAAAGGATGAGCTCGGAGAGTCAATAAGGCAGAAGGGCGGAGAATTCGGCGCAACTACCGGAAGGCCGAGGAGATGCGGCTGGCTCGACATGCTAATCCTGAAACATGCCATCCGCATAAACGGACTCACAGGCATTGCTTTGACAAAGCTCGACATCCTCGACGGAATGGATAAGCTTAAGATCTGTATTGGCTATAAATACAACGGCAATTTATGCGAGGAGTTTCCAAAGGAGATAGAGATTCTCGAAAACTGTGAGCCTGTTTACGAAGAAGTGGATGGATGGATGGAGAGCACCCTCGGAATAAAAGAGTTCGACAGACTGCCTGCAAATGCAAAGAGGTATATCAAGAAAATAGAGGAGATGTTAAAAACAGAAATACAGATAATCTCCACAGGACAGAAAAGGGACGAGATAATAGTGCTGAAGGAGCAGTTTTAGCGCATAAGGGGGACTTTGTCCCCCTTATGAAATCCCCCATTAAAACTTACCGGCAAATGAGACTTTTCGGCAATCTATTAAATATCTTCTTCCCCTCAAAATGCCCTATCTGCGGAAACAGATCAGACAGCTACCTTCATAACCCCATCTGCGCAAGCTGCTGGAAAGAAATCAAGAGATATTCAGGCCCGGCATGTAAAATATGCGGCATGCCAACCGTATCTGCTCATACAGCAACCTGTGAATTATGTTTAAAAGAAGGACCTCCATTTTCAAAGGTATTATATTACGGAATTTATGAAGGGACATTGAAAGAGGCAATTCACCTTCTGAAATTCAATGGCGTGAAAAGCCTCTCAAAACCGCTTGGCCTTATGCTTTCTGAGTTGCAAATCCCTAATGCCGACGGAATAGTGCCTGTTCCCTTGAATCATAAAAATCTCAAACAGCGCGAATTCAATCAGACAGCCTCCATCAGTCGTCATCTGTCAAAAGAATTAAAAATTCCATTAATGCTAAACGTCCTCAAAAAAACTAAAGACACTCTTCCACAGACAGATGTCACAGGAAAAGAAAGACTGAAAAATGTAAAAAATGCCTTTAAAGTATCTTCTATGGTGGAAGGATTAAATTTATTGCTCGTTGATGATGTCATAACTACAGGCGCTACGATAAGAGAGTGTGCCAAGGTATTAATGAATGCCGGCGCAGAGAGCGTTAATGTTGTTGCGCTGGCAAGGTCAATGCCGAGGCAGAATACTTGAAAAGATTATCTCTTTACTGGTATATTGATAGGATGCCGAAGTGGTGGAACTGGTAGACACGCACGTTTGAGGGGCGTGTGGGGCAACCTGTGCGGGTTCGAATCCCGCCTTCGGCACCATTAATATTTCTCCGAATTTGGCCTACTCTTTAAAACCTTCAGGCCATTCCAATGCCCCATGAAGCACTCTAAGTATCTGAATCACATTTCCCTTTACTCTATAAGGAACAATATAAGGCAAACCGGCTACGACTAACTCTTTTGTGTTGGGAACCCTCCCTGCTCTTCCAATTCCGGGATTGTCTTTCAACATATCCACGGATATTCTGATACGATTAGCAACGTCTTTAGCCGTTTGAGGTTTATCATTCGCTATATAATTTCTTATCTCGACTAAGTCTGCTATGGCATCGCCAAACCATTTTATTTGCATTATCTCGGGGGCTCCAGCTCATTTTCTGTCCCCCAACTATTGAGCCACTCGGCAACTTTTTCATGATCCACAAATTTTGCATCAGGCCGATCAGCCGCTTTAACCGATTTTTTAATGGCCTGAACCTGCCATTCATTCGTACGGAGAAAATCTTCAATTGCATTTGCGACAATATAGGACTTTGTTCGCGCAGTAGCCTTTGCAAGATTGTCGAGCCGTTTTTTTGTCTCGTCATTAATCCTTATAGTTAATGTAGCGCTCATATCTTTATCTCCTCATAAGCAATAAACACTTTATATTTAAGATAACACTTTGTGTTACAAATTGCAAACACCCTCTGTCGTTTTGTTTTCAGAGATGCGCTTTCTGTCTATCAAAATATCAGAAGCGAGAAATTTTTTTTATTCTCAAAAGACTCCGCATATGCTAATATTTTTGTCATATAAGAAAGAAAATACCATGCTGGCATATTATATAATGTATTCGTAAAGAATAATTTATGAGATATAATAAAATCATTTCAGATATTTCCTTGGCAGAAACATTAAGTGAGGTTTTGGATAAATGGCGTTATTATTCTGATGATATATCAGGCTGCAGGTTAATATTCGCCGGAGAGGGTAAAAACCATTTTCAAGGTTTAGACGCTTATCGTAATTTTGGCAAATCTGTACATTTAAGGAGCCTTTTTCATAGTGATAAGATATTCTTCATTGACAATTCTATTTTGAAGCAACACGAGAAAAGCAAACAAATAGAAATTCCTATCGATTATTCAATCTGCTTTGAGACAAATAGCGCGAGCCACCTTAAGGCTTTAATGGAGGGCAGTAGAGATAAGATAATTACTAAATTAGCTGAAGCGATCGATGAGATTATTAGAAAAGACTACCATTACGATTATGCTTTTTATCTAATTGAGAATGCAAAGAAATTTAGCAAGGTTTGTAATAATGAAAATGAAACTGCATCAACCTTTGCCAAGGTAAAGGCAATGGAACTCTTTCGTACCCTTAATAGAGATAAATATTTAAAGGAAGGAATATTTTGTTCAATCTTCGATGATGAAACTTTGGCAAGGGAGGCATGTAATAGTATTAGCTCAGTTCTAATACAGGAAGACGCTCCTTTTCAAAAGGTACATGAAACAATGTACTTATTGCTATTGAAAATGTCCATAATTCATCTCTCTTCAAATAGGAACTATCGAAAGAAAGCTGCCGAATTTATTGAGTTCATGATGACTGAATTAAAAACTATTTTTGTTAGGGAACTGGTCATCGCTGTTGAATTCTTCAAATCTGGGCAAAATCTTAGTTTTTTTTCGCGAATTCAACGCAAATGCGGTGAAGTAAACGCCTTGAAAGCATTAAGTAACATGGCGTGGGATTTAACATATATGCGGTTTTTAGAGAAAATATCGGAAACAGGCATGGGACTGAACGCACGATATTTTGTCCCGTTTGCGTTATCATGTGATAACGACTTGATGGAATTGTTTGATCTTTACCCCATAAAAATGTGCTTTTTTACCTCTGATAATCCTATGCCGATACCTTTGGGCAAGAAATCAATTAACACTTACCTTATAGAAAATGACTGCTATGATGAAAATATATGGAGCGAATATCGAACTCGCCCCAAAAGTAATAAACGTTTGGATGTTAGTAGAATGATTTGTGATATTGAATCTATGCTTGAACCGATGGTAAGGAATAATTAGTGTATAATAATTCAATTATGGGCTTCGTTTCACTCTGCCGCTATTGCCATCGTTTGTTCAGCCAAGCAAGGGAGATAAAATAAATGCCAACCCAGCGTTATAGCACAGATTTTCCCAATCAGGTTCATCAATTGTTGATAACTGTATCTCGCCACTTATATGTCTTAAAAAATGGCGAAGTGCATTATCAGAAAAAACCTTTTGAAGTCGACCTGAAAAACGTAATTAAGTCATCCAAAGTTCATATAGTCCATTATATCCTAAAAGATCATTATAGTGGTCTGTTTTACGCCGAATTATGCACCCAGCATGATTTGATATCTATAGAAGAATTCTTATTTCGAGCATGGTCGAAGAAAGATAATTTTGCTTTTTGTGGTATGCCGGTTTTACTCACAGTGCCAAAGAGCGTCATTGACTTTGCACCGGGATTGATTTCCCTACTTAATGCTCTTCAAATTAGCATAGTAGAGCCGACAAGCGGCTATCAAGCCGGCGTACGTGAAATTAGAACTTGGGAGAATGAAATAAGAATCGCTCCCGCTTTTAAACCGATGCTGAAATCTTTTGATGCTCTCAAGAACTCTACTTTAGAGATTGTTCGGAATCTGAATAGCAGCGGAGGGCAGAAATCAAAGATTTCAAAATGGAGTGCACTAATTGAAAAGGTTTATTTGCCAACAGATTTGAAAGCCTTTAAGGAGTACTACTCCAAGGAGATTTCTGAAAAAGTGAGAAAAATATATCCCAAGTTGAGCTTTGAAGTTGATACATACGACACTGTAGAAGGACGGTTTATATGGGGTAATGAAAGGGACGATCTGTTTGACAGATTTTATGATGCTGAAGAAGCTCTTAATCAAGGTTTTGAGAAGAGGGGTAAATCCGAACTGAAAAGAATCATCGAGGAAGATCCAGAGTTTATCGATGCTTACAACAGTCTTGGTTTTCTGGAAATTAGCCGTAATCGGTATGATAAGGCCCTGAAGCTTTTTCAGCAGGCTTATAAAATAGGTAAAAATGTAATTCCTGAAGATTTTACGGGAAGACTAATTTGGGGAGTGCTTGATAATCGTCCTTTTTTGAGAGCAATGCATGGCTTAGGAGTATGCTACTTAGAAACGGGTGAGCTAAAAGCGGCGAAGGATATATTTTTAACAATGCTTCACTATAATCCCAATGACAATCAGGGAATACGTGCATTGGAAATTCAAAGCAATCTTGCTTTGGAACAATATTCCGAAGTCTTATCAATTTGCGCTGAATATCCTGATGATACGATGACAGACACGTTATACGGCAGGGCATTGGCGCTTTACAGAATTGGAAAGTTGCAAGAAGCGGAAGAGGCTTTAAAAGAAGCAATAACGTACTTACCCCTTGTAGCAAAAGAGCTTATCAAGAGACAGCATACGCCTGTTTATGGCAGTATGCCGGGAACAATAACTCATGGTGGCGCTGATGAAGCCTATGAGTATTGGCAGAGAGTAGGAAAATATTGGTCGAAGACTGAGGATACATTGGATTTTGTTAGAAATGTCCTGTTATTACTTAAAAAGTAATATGTGAACTGAACATGGCAATCAAGCTATGCATGGCGCGGTTTTGCGCATTGGGTTGATTGCCCCGCCCGCTATTTCAGTCGTTATGCAAGATTTAAACAGGAGTGCTTTTCCGCAATCTGAAATCTTAATACTTCTCCTCCGCCCACATATCCATGGCAAATTTCAAGACCCTGTTTCTGCCTCTTTCCTTTGCCTTATAGAGGGCAACATCGGCGAACTTTATCGCCTCCCAGAAATTCTGCGTATCTGTCGGGAATTCGCTGACGCCTATGCTGATGGTCTTCTGTATAAAGCCGCCTGCTATCTTAACCTTTGACTCCTCTATCTTTTCCCTTATCTTCTCAGCTACCTCGAAAGAATCTCCGGGCTTTGTATCGATCAGCAATACAAGAAACTCCTCTCCTCCAAAACGAATAACAAGGTCGGAGGTCCTTACGCTCTTTCTTATATTGCTTGCAGCCTCCTTCAGGACCATATCGCCAACATCATGCCCATAAACATCGTTTGTCTGTTTAAAGAAGTCCAGATCGCACATCAAAAGACCGAGGGCAGTTCCCCTTCTCAGGACGCCCGCAACCAGGTTCTCAAAGCTCTCCTCGAGGAATCTCCTGTTATAAAGGCCTGTCAATGCGTCTTTAAAGGCTGATTCCTTTAATGTCTTCATAAGACGCTTTGCCTCAAGGACAGGCTGGGCATCTGTTATATATTGCTGTGCCCTGCTTATCTTCTTCTTTATATCGTCTATATCGCATGTGCCTCGTTTACCGCATACAAACTGAACAACCCCACCAACATTGCCCCCAATCATTATGGGAACACAGTAGTGAATATCATTTACACCCTCTGTGTAATATTTGCATATATTAGAATAATCTGCCGATGAAACCGTGTGTCCTGTCCTCTTTACCCTGCACAATTCACAATCCAGTTGAATGTCCCTTTTACAATGCAACTCGATGCCCTCTGCCTCTGGCGGATATACTATCTTCATATTATTTTTACTGCTCGATACTTCATACATAACACAATTATCAAATCCAAGGTCCTCTATAAATATCTTTCCGAGGCGCATATAAATGTCTTCTATAGATTCATCCTCTTCTATTATCTTCTTGAAGGATGTCACATGCCCTATTGTATCCATCAGCTTGTTAAATTCGTTGGAAAGCACCCCGAGTTCATCTTTTGAAGCCACATCAAGCTTCCTGGTCAGGTTTATCTCTCCTGCTGACAATGCCTTAATCTGCCCGATAATTGCCTTAATCGGTTTTGCCAGCGAGCGGGATATGAGCACCCCGAAAACACCCGAAAGCATTGCTGCAATACCAAAGGCAAGACTTATAAGGATTATGGCTATGTTGAATCTTGTTTTTATCACAGCCGTAAATGTACCCCACGCCTTGCCTGTGCTTATGGCATATTCGCTCAGGACAGTTACGGTATCCCTTGTAAGGAGGTCATATTCCGACAGCTTTTCGAGCAGTGCGTCTCCATTTGTACCGCTAAGCTTTTTCTCTGCCATCTCGGCAAGAATTCCTTCGAGCTGATCAATTTTAACAACACCTTCTTCTACAAACTTTCTCTTTTCAGCATCTTTTACCGCGACAACAACAAACTCGTTGTAAAACTGGCCTGTGCCCCTTGAGTAGTCCTTTATTCGTCCTCCGCTCAGCAATACCTTGAGATAGGAGCGGCAATCCTCCAGCCTTGCCTTACCGCTGAGATAATTATTGTTGATCCTTTCCGTGTTTTTATAAATGACTATCTTATGCGCCGAAATACTTGCGCCCCTCAACTTCCTTACAACGATATTTGCAACCTTTTCTTGAGGGCCGATGACATCAACCATCTGTTTGGACTTGTCGCTCATGTCAAACATTGTAATCAAGCCGATTGCGGAAATCACCGCGAGCCAGAAAAGAGAGCCGAGAGAAAATAAAAGGAACTTTTTTCTAACAGGAAGGTCAGTAAATGTCAGAAGGTTTATAAGTTTTTTAAGTGCCTGTTTCATATAAATTTTAATTAACAATTATACTCCTGTCTAAAAAAGTAATCAAGATTTTTTTTGAATTAATGTATACTAATTCATTATGCCCCTGTTTGGTGAGTTATTCCTAAGCGAGGTTATTAAAAAGCCTGTTTTTGACCCTAAAGGAGAGGTTACCGGAAGGGTAAAGGATATTATCGTAGTCAAAGGAGACCCCCTTCCAAAGGTATCTGCCATCATCATAGAAAGGAAAAGCCAGTTATTCAAAATCAAATGGGAGAGCATCAATTTATTCAACAAAAGAATAATCTCCACTTACTTGACCGCAAGTCTCATAGAACCCTATAGCCTCGGCGAAGACGACCTCCTTGCAGTTCGGGATATCCTTGACAAACAGATAGTGGATGCCAATGGGGCAAAGGTAGTAAGGGCAAACGACATCAAACTCGAAGGCTATGACGGAGAGGCAATACTTATAGCTGTCGATGTTGGTATGCGGGGCATCTTAAGAAGGCTCGGCATAGAGCGTGGCAGCGAGGGATTCTTAAAGCTATTCCAGACAAACATGCCCTATAACCTGATAAGCTGGAACTACCTCCAGCCCCTAAAACCGAAGCTGAAGACCATAGCCCTTACTGTGCCGAGACAGATGGTATCTGAACTCCATCCTGCGGACATTGCAGAGATAATCAGTCAGGTATCAAGGGATGAAGGCGCCCATCTCTTCAAGGACCTCGATATAGAAACCGCTGCAGAGGCCCTCTCTGAGTTAAAACCAGCAATGCAGGCAGAGATAATAAATGCAATGGAGACCGAAAAGGCTGCTGACATCATCGAGGAGATGCCGCCTGACGAGGCCGCTGATGTCCTGAGCGACCTCCCTGCTGAAAAGGCAAAGGAGATTCTCGAGCATATAGAAAAGGAAGAGGCCGAAGACATTCAGGAATTACTCGGGCATGAAGAAGATAGTGCAGGCGGCCTGATGACCAATGAATTTATCGCATATTTGCCAAACATAACCATAAAGGAAGCGATCGAGGGCTTTAAAAAAGATGCTGAAGAGATCGAGACTGTTTATTATATCTATGTTGTTGATGAGAACGAAAAGCTCATAGGGGTCACATCCCTGAGAGAGTTATTATTGGCAGAGTCGGCAGCACAACTTTCTGAAGTCATGGAGACAAAACTCAAGACAGTCACGCCAGATGCAGATGAGATGGTGGTTGCTGAGATTATCTCGAAATACAACATCGTCGCCCTGCCTGTTGTTGACAATGAAGGCGTCCTGCTCGGAATAGTCACCATTGACGACATCATAGACAGGATACTCCCGCCTGCTGCAAAGAGGAAGAGGAGGAAGGTATGAACCGCTGGGGAAAATTTTTACTATTTCTCTCCGTAATGGGTCCCGGCATAATCACGGCAAATATAGATAATGACGCGAGCGGCATAACAACATACTCTGTTGCAGGAGCCCGCTTCGGATACGGGCTGCTCTGGACGCTGATACCCATAACCATTGCACTTGTCGTAATTCAGGAGATGGTGGCCCGCATGGGTGTCATAACCGGCAAGGGACTTTCCGACCTTATAAGGGAAAATTACGGAGTAAAGACTGCATTCTTTATGATGATGGGTCTTCTGATTGCGAATTTTGGAAATACTATTGCGAATCTTGCAGGCTGGGCAGCAAGCATGGAGATGCTGGGATTTAGCAAATATCTAATGGTCCCTATGGGAGCCATACTTATATGGATGCTGGTCACTAAAGGAAGCTACCGATTTGTGGAGAAGATACTCTTGCTCGCATGTCTCATATATTTCGGCTATGTTATATCAGGGATTATGGCAAAACCGGACTGGACGCCGGTCATGAAAAACACAATAATCCCACAGATCCGCTGGGATTCTGAATATATAATGCTTAGCATAGCGATGATAGGAACAACAATAACGCCGTGGATGCAGTTCTATCTGCAGTCTTCCATTGCAGAAAAAGGCATAAAAAAGGAAAACTATAAGGCATCGAGGCTCGATGTTATAATCGGATGCTCCATAACAGACATCATCAGCTTTTTCATAATCGTCACCTGCGGCACATTACTCTTCCCTCACGGGATAAGAGTAAACGAGGCATCAGAAGCTGCCCTTGCACTAAAACCGCTTGCAGGCGATTACGCATCCCTCATATTCGCATTAAGCCTTGCAAACGCATCGCTCTTAGGCGCAATAATAGTGCCCCTTGCAACAGCATACTACATATGCGAGGCAATGGGATGGGAGGCAGGGATAAACAAGACATTTAAGGACGCCCCGCAGTTCATGTGGATTTATACCCTTATAATAGCTCTGGCTGCAATGGTCATAATGATTCCGGGGGCGCCGCTCGTATTTCTGATGGTGCTGTCTGCTGTAATCAACGGACTGCTTTTGCCTTTTGTTCTTGTTTACGCCTTATTGCTCGTTAACAATAAAAAGTTGATGGGAGAGCATACAAACCCCAAGAGCTATAACTATATATCGTGGGGTACTGTTATTGTGATAATCTGTCTTACCGCATTTTTAGTTGTTACGACAATAATACCTGCTGGAGGAAAAATTTGATGCCAAATACCATGGCCAATACTATGATTAGTACCATAGAATGGAAAAATAATAAAGTTGTAATGCTGGATCAGAGCAGGCTTCCCCTCGAGGTGAGGTTTATCGAATGCACCGATTACCAGATGGTTGCAGAGGGGATAAAAAAGCTCTGGATAAGGGGAGCTCCTGCTATAGGAATCGCAGCAGCCATGGGAATTGCCCTCGGCGCGCAGGACATAAAAGCCGGGAGTTATGACGACTTCATCGAAAGGCTTGAGCCTATTATGCAGACAATGCTCGACACAAGGCCTACTGCCGTAAATATAAAGTGGGCGGTCGAGAGGATAAAGAGACTGCTATCTGAAAAAAGAGAAGAGTCTGTCAGCAGCTTAAAAAAGATTCTTATAGATGAGGCAAAAAAGATCCTTCAGGAGGATATCGAAATAAATAAGGCAATAGGCAGATTTGGCGCAGAATTTATAAAGGATGGAGATACTATTCTCACCCACTGCAATGCAGGAAGTTTAGCTACAGGAGGCTACGGAACAGCAACAGCTCCGATGCTCATTGCAAAGGAACAGGGCAAGAGGATTCATGTTATTGCTGATGAGACAAGGCCTGTCCTTCAGGGAGCACGGCTTACCGCATGGGAGTTGATGCAGGCAGGTATCTCTGTGACATTGATAACTGACAATACAGCAGGCGCATTAATGAAAAAGGGCGTTATAGACCTTGCCATTGTGGGAACAGACAGGACAACAAGGAATGGGGATATGGCAAATAAGATAGGGACATATACGGTTGCTGTGCTGTGCAAAGAGCACGGCATACCCTTTTATGTTGCAGCACCCATAAGCAGTATAGATTTCAGCATGAACTCAGGAGAGCTTATCCCAATCGAAGAGCGCCAGCCTGAAGAGGTAACAACAATCTGGGGGCATAGGGTTGCGCCTGAAGGGGTAAATGTAATAAACTTGGCCTTTGATGTTACGCCGGCAAAATATGTCACTGCCTTTTTTACCGAAAAAGGAGCATTCAGGCCGCAGGACATAAAGAAAATAATGAGGGACGATGTGGATATCGAATCCATAAGAATAAGGTCATGAACATACAAGACATTTTTTCTGATTACTCTGAAGAACTGAAAACCGTTGACCGTCAACTGCTCGGGATATTCGAGAGCAATGTCTTTCTGATACCGATGGTAGGCAAACACATCCTGAGCAGCGGAGGCAAAAGGATAAGACCTCTGTTCCTTTTACTCAGCGCTGACCTCTGCGGCTATAAGGGTGCAAACCGTACACTCCTCGCAGCTATCATAGAGGCAATACACACAGCGTCTTTATTGCATGATGATGTAATTGACGGTGCAGAGACAAGGAGAGGCAGGCCGACAGCTCATTCCTTCTGGGGAAATCAGATAGTAATATTGACCGGTGACTTCCTGTATTCAAAGGCACTGAAGCTTGCCGTAGCTCAGAAGAATCAGAAGATAATGGAGGCACTCTCAGAGGCCACAACGAGGATGACAGAAGGAGAAATACTCCAGCTTAATAAGACAGGAGACCCCGATATAACGAGAGAGGAATACTTTGAGATCATATCTGCCAAGACAGGCGTGCTCATATCAGCCGCATGCAGGATAGCCGGAATACTATCAAACCAGCCCGAAGAAAAAGAAATGTCCCTTTCCAGATTCGGGATGAAGACAGGAATTGCGTTTCAGCTTGCAGATGATGTGCTCGATTATGTGGCTGAGCAGAAAGAACTCGGGAAAAGACTCGGAAAAGACCTCGAAGAAGGCAAGATTACAATGCCTTTAATCTATCTTCTGAAGGCAGTCTCTGGCGCAGAGAGGGATGAAATAGAAAATATTATTAAAGAAGCATGCGAACAACAGGGATCAAAAGACAGTTCAAACTCAGGGCTAAAAAGGATACTTGAGTTATTCTCGAAATACAATGCAATAGATGAATCGTTAAAGGTAGCGCTCTCTCTGGTAGAGGAGGCAAAGTCGGAACTGAATATCTTCCCTGCATCCAAAGAGAAAGACTCCCTTCTTGTCATGGCTGAATACGCAATGCAGAGGGAAAAGTAATGCATCCCTATGTAGAGCTTGCTAAAAAGGCCATTGAGGAATACATAAGCAGTGGAAAAGTCCTCACTCCTCCAAAAGAATTGCCGCCGGACATGAAAAGAAGGGCAGGTGTCTTCGTGTCTCTAAAAAAGCACGGGGAATTAAGGGGATGCATCGGCACTTTTCTTCCATGCGAGGAGAATATTTATAAGGAGATAGTAAGGAATGCCATTTCTGCTGCCACGGAAGACCCGAGATTCTATCCTGTTCAGGCAGACGAGATTGGAGATATAACATATTCTGTGGATGTTTTATCAGAGCCGGAAAAGATAAAGGATATCTCTGAGCTCGATCCAAAACGGTATGGTATAATCGTTGTTAAAGGCTATAAAAAAGGACTCTTGCTGCCGGACCTTGAAGGGGTAAATACGGTGGAAGAACAACTGATGATTACAAAGATGAAGGCAGGCATAGACCCATCGGACAAAGATGTGGAAATATTAAGATTCACTGTTGAGAGGTATAAATAAAGAGCATGACAAAACAAAGGGTGCTGATAATTGACGATATGGCGTCTGTTAGAAAATTCGTAAAAAGCGGTCTTGAAAAAAATCATACCAGCATGGAAATTGACGAGGCGAGCAACGGCAAAGAGGCTCAGTCAAAATTAGAAACCGAGTCCTTTGACCTGATTATATGCGACTGGGAAATGCCGGCCCTCAAAGGAATCGAATTATTGCAATGGGTCCGAAACCATCCCACATTAGGTTCCACGCCATTTATAATGCTGACAGCAAGGAATGACAAAGAAAGCGTTCTGCAGGCAATAAAAGAAGGAGCAAATGCATACATAGTAAAGCCATTCTCTATTGAGCTGCTGATACAAAAGATGTCGGCAGTAGATGCCAAGTTTGACAGGAGAAGGTTTGAAAGGTACGCCGTTGACGGCGAGATTATCATGCATTTCTCGAATTCCGTATCTCACGGAAGGCTTTTAGACCTGAGCATGGGAGGAATCCTCGGATTGTTCGACAGAAACAAGAGCCTTCCGAATATTCTCGAAAATGTTCTGATAGACATCAAGACGGAGAACAATCTGAAGGCAAACGGGATTGACGGGTTTGTAATCAGGGTGCAGGCAGCGCAGGCATTTATAGATACAGACGAAATAAAGATTGGCGTTAAGTTTTTAGAACAGCTTCCGGAAGAAAAAAACAAGGAGCTGAAACAGCTTATAACCGCCATCTCAAGATTACAGGCAATGTAATCTATTTACTGCGCTTAAACTCTCCGCGTTTGAATTCCCCGCTTTTTCCCCCTCGTTTTTCCAAAAGTGTTATGCCAGAAATTGTCATCTCCTTGTCCGCAGCCTTGCACATGTCATAAATAGTTAATGCAGTGACGGATACTGCTGTAAGCGCCTCCATCTCAACGCCTGTCTGTCCTACAATCCTTACGGTCGCTTTTATGTCAACCTTATTTTTCTCCTCATCAATATCAAAATCAATGTTCACTGATGTTATATTCAAAGGATGACACATGGGTATCAACCCCGATGTCTTCTTTGCAGCCATAATCCCTGCAACCCTTGCAACGCCAAGCACATCGCCCTTTGATATCTGCCTGTCCTTTATGAGCCTGATTGTTTCCTGCTTCATATAAACCGAGCCTGCTGCTACGGCCTCACGCAGGGTCGGTTTCTTTTCCGAAACATCCACCATCCTCGCCTTGCCTTCCTCATCAAAATGGGTAAGTTCCATAAAATCCTCCGTATAACTTTGAAAGTCACGCCTCAATTCTAACCAAATAAGACTATCATAAACAACCCGATAGATAGATTGTTTAAAAGTTTAAAAATCTCTTGACAATTTAAATATTTCCGCCATAAACTTGTAGTCGATATCTCTCAAATATAACAAATATAAGCCTGCTGTATAATTAAAAAATTTCACACGGGGGTGTGTAATGTTTCAAGGGTTTAAGGATGTGAGCCTTAAAAAAAAGGTGTACATTATTTTCGGTGTTCTTATTGCATCTGCGGTAATCGGGATACTCATGGGCCAGATATTCTTTCAAAGGGTACAGGTGGGAGGGAAATTTTATGCCCAGATAGAGAGAAACATGGTAATAGCGGACGACATAGCAAAGCTAAGGGTCAACCTTACCCTTGTGAGGGCTCATCTTTTGACAATGATGTTGGAAAAAGATAAAGAAAAGCTGGAAGACCACAAGGATACTATTTCTGATTTAACAGAAAGAATAGGCGAAATTTTTGCCAAAGTAGAAAAGGCCGTGAAAGAAGGCAATCTTACAGAGGCAGCTTCTTTAGTAGCAAAGGCAAAGGAATCGTGGAATGCCTTTAGGGATACGAGGGACAAAGAATTGATTCCCCTCATAATGGAAGGCAAGATAGAAAGGGCAAGGGAGCTTGCCACAGGAATTCAGTCCGAGCGATATAGCGACTTCCTCAGCGCCACGAGCGCTGCTGTTGATAAGGTAAGAGGCGATATCCCTAAAAAAGTAGAACAAATCAAAAAGGAATCGAGGATCCTTGGAGCGAGCTTTATAGCCGGAGGCGGTATCTTTATTGGTTTTCTCGCGGTGATTGCAAGGTTCCTGTCTTCATCCATAATCTCGCCAATAGTAATGGTCTCGCAGAAATCAAGGGAAATGGCTGACGGAGACCTCAGCACTGCTGACATAAAAATCAGCAGCAGGGATGAGATAGGACTGATGCTGAAAGATTTTACAACCATGTCCCAAAAAATAACCACAATAATAAGCGATATAAAGACAGATATGCAGAATCTCTTATCCTCTGCAGATGAGCTTTCTGCTACTGCTGAAGACCTGAACAAATCCGCAAATGAGCAGTCAATGCAGACACAGCAGGTTGCGGCAGCAGCAGAGGAAATGAGCCAGACAATAATGGATGTGGCGAAGAATGCTGCACAGGCGGCAGAGGCTTCAAAGAACTCATCCGCTGAAGCCATAAATGGGAAAGAGGTCGTAGAAAAGACCACTCAGGGCATGTACAGGATTGTAGATAATGTTAAAGAGACTACAAGGATTATCGAAGAGCTTGATGCAAGTTCCGCACAAATAAGCGAAATAGCAGCAATCATCAGCGACATTGCAGATCAGACCAATCTTTTGGCCTTAAATGCTGCCATAGAAGCAGCACGGGCAGGAGAGCAGGGAAGGGGCTTTGCCGTTGTTGCTGATGAGGTTAGAAAACTGGCGGAAAGGACAGGAAAGGCAACCCAGGATATTACTCAAAGAATATCCATGATTCAGGCGGAGGCAAAAAGATCGGTAGAGGCGATGAAAGGAGGAAGCGAAGAGACAGGCAAAGGGCTTGAGCTTTCAAAGACGGCAAGTCAGTCTCTTGACTCAATTGTATCAGCATCCTCCAATGCAATGGATATGGTTCAGAGGATTGCTGCTGCAACCGAAGAGCAGTCGGCAGCATCCGAGGAGATCACTCAGAACATGACCCGCATCTCGTCATCCATTGGCCATACCTCAGAGGCTATAGGTCAGGTAAAAGATGCTGCGAGCGGACTTGCAAAAATAAGTTCGAAGATTCAGAAATCTATCGGATGGTTTAAATTTTAAAATAAATATCTCAAAGGGCCTTGCCCTTGGAGTCTATAAAACAAAAACTCTAACTCAAAGGGGGAAAAGATGCAGACAAGATTTGTAACGGTTCTGTTAGTATCAATCATGTGCGTTGCACTGCTTATAGGGCTTGCAATCGCAGCAGAAAAAGTTAAGGGTACCATAAAGAGCATCGACTCAGGCGCAGGAACGGTTGTTGTTACAGACAGCGCCGGCAAAGATGTAACACTTACTTTAGAGGATAAAGGGAAACTGAATAAATACAGCGTAGGAGATAGGATAAAAGGCAAATACGAAAGCAAAGGCGGCAAGAATGTAGCCACAGACTTTAGAAAGGCAGAAGGCTGCTAAGCATCAAGAAACAGCTTGCTTTTTCAAAAAGGGGGTTTTCATAAGGGGGACCAGCCAGGGCCGGTCGCCCTAAATCCCTTTGGTGTTATTTTTTTCTGATCCTCGCCATTAGCCCTCATTAGATATATCCCCTTTGAGCCGTCTCTGTCAGAGGTAAAAACTATATATCTTCCGTCAGGTGAAAAAGATGGGTCTTCATTATTTCCCCTATCAGTTAGATGCGTCATTCCCGTTCCATCAGGCTTCATAACGAATATCTGATTTTTTCCATTTATCATCCTTACAAATGCAATCCTGTCTCCCTTTGGAGACCATACTGGAGATGTGTTGTATGAGCCTTCAAAGGTAAGCCTTCTTATTCCATTGCCGTCTTTATCGGCAATATATATCTGTGGGCTTCCAGACCTGTTGGATACGAACAACACATAATTCCCGTCAGGTGAAACAGCAGGAGATACATCGATCCACGGGGAGGATATAAGTTTCCATCCCTTCATGCTTAAAATATCTCCTATATGAATATTTGATTTTCCGTCTTTGGATGACGAAAATACAAACTCCTTATTATTCGGGAAAAAATTCCCTGCCATATTTAATCCGCCAATCCTGACGACATTCTTTTCTCTCATAGTATTCATATCAAGAAGATAAATATCCCAGCTTCTATTTCTTTCGGCAGAATAAATCATCTTTGTTCCATCTGAAGACCAGCGCGGAGATAGCAATATACCTCCAGTTACGCCAAGCCCGTGCATACGATGTCCGTCCCAATCCATAATAAAGAGTTCGGCCTTTGATCTTTTACCCACAAAGGCTATCCTCGTCCTGAATATTCCGTTCTGCCCCGTGAGGATTTTATATATATCATTTGCTATGGAATGGGAAAGGAGTCTCAATAGTTCTGCAGAGGCAGAGTATTCTTTTTTCAATACCTCCCTTCCTTCTGAAACATCATAGGCAGAGACAACGACGCTTAAGCCTTTACCTGTCACGACCCTTCCCTTAACAACCAGTTCAACACCGAGCCCCTTCCAGTTGTTGGAATTAAAGGGTTGCTCCGGCTTTTCTATATGGGCAGCTTCATCAATGCAGTCAAAGAGTCCTGTGAATGTTAAATCATTCTTCACAATATCCGATATCTCATCCCCGCCGATAAAACCCTGAACAGCAACGGGAAGTTTTCTCATTCCGGGAGATGTTATGTCAATGTAGACCTTCTCGGCATGGGCGAAATTCAGAACACAGAACACAGAACACAGAACACAGACTATAAAAAATAGAAACCGTTTTTTTTCTGACTTCTGACTTTTATTCATGGCCTGAACCTCACTCCTATCTCCATTTCCTGCGGCGGCGGAGGCAACGGGCTTGCCTTGCTTATTGCCCTTAAAGCAGAGCGGTCAAAAAGAGCATTCCCGGAGCTTTGCTCCATTCTGCCAATTGTTACATTTCCATCCTTTGCTATTTTGATTGTGATTATTGCAAGCAAATCCCTGTCAATGCTTTCAGGGAAGATCCATTGCTGCCTTATTTTATTTATAACCATGGAATAATAGTCTCCTCCGTAGTTCTGATTTCCGGCTGTTGAGCCTTTAGTCTGTGCTTCTGGCTTCTGACTTCTGACTTCTGACTTCATTCCTCCGATATCCACCATTTTTCTAAGGGCTGCCATCTTTTCTATTCTTTTCTTGGCCTGAAGCGCCTCTATCCGCTCTTTGACGGTCATCTCATCCTTTTTTGAAATGACACCCCCCCGTCCCCCCCTTGTCAAGGGGGGGATAGGGGGGGGTGATGCATCCATGCCTTGAGTTTTAGGTTTTGATTTCTGAGGCTTCGAATCACGGACTTCTGTTTCGGGAGGCTGACTGATGACTGCTGATTGCTGGCTGCTAACTGTTGCGCTGTCCACTATTGTTACTATATATGCCGGGGGCATTTTGTATAAATTCGAATGTCTTGCAATGATAAATGTAGTAGCAACTATCAAGGCATGTAAAAAGATTGAGAAGGTAAAGGCACTATAAATGCCGGCAGTCTTCATGTCACAAAATTTACGGTAGGGTTATCTTTGGCTCGGTTATCATCCCGAGTTTCTCTATCCCCGCCTCCTTTATCTCACCCATTACCTCTACAACCATTCCATAAGGAACATCCTTGTCTGCCTTGAGAAAGACATTTGGGTTTAATTTGCTGATTGCAGAAAGCTTTTTTACTACATCATTCATTGATACAGGGTTGTCATTCATATAAATGACTCCGCCCTTTTTTATAACAATGGTAATCCTCTCCTCCGGAGGCAGGTCTTTTCCTTTTGCCTTTGGAAGATTTACATCAACGCCCTGTTGGAGCAGCGGAGCAGTAACCATAAATATGATTAGAAGCACCAGCATTACATCAACAAGGGGGGTAACATTTATCTCTGATAGGGCTGTTCTATGTCTGGTAGGTCTGAATGCCATCGTCAATACTTCAGGATATAATCAACCAGTTCCTCTGAAAAATCTTCCATCTCTATTATCATGCGGTTCGCCCTGCTGAGGTAATAGTTATACGCAATGACCGCAGGTATGGCAGCAGCAAGGCCTATGGCAGTTGCTATCAGTGCCTCAGCAATATGGGGGGCAACCACTGCGAGGGATGCTGAACCGGCGCTGCCGATCCCTCTGAATGCATTCATTATTCCCCACACTGTTCCGAAAAGACCGATGAATGGCGTTGAGGAGCCTGTTGTAGCCAAAAAGTTCAGATACCTCTCAAGTTTTGCAGACTCGAGGGCGCTGTATCTCTTGAGCATCCTTTTCAACTCATCCCTGTCTGTATAGCTCTTTTCCGAATAGACGGACCTGAATAAATTGGACAGCGGGCTTACAGAGAATTTTTTTGACGAAGCAAAAAGGTCCCTGGGATTTTGTGTTGCCTCATATACCCGCAGAAAATTGTATGTCTCCTTGTCCGCATTGGCAAAGTGCCTCCACTTCTGGAATATGATGGTCCATGACACAAGGGAGAAGATGATGAGAATAGCAAGGACTGCCTTTACCACATACCCTGCCTGAAGGATTAATTGAATTGCCGAGTGCTCCATACGCCTCCCAAATTTTTTAACTTTATATAATATCCATATAAAATGTCAAATCCATTTGATTTTTTTGCCCTCGGTGGGTTATTTTTCAATAATGGGCTTTACGCAGATCATCAATTCCTTCAAAAACAAAAAAATATTAATCATCGGAGACCTGATCCTCGACCGCTTCATCTATGGGAAGGTAAACAGGATTTCCCCTGAAGCGCCTGTACCCGTGGTTGATGTGGTGAGCGAGTCATTCCTCCTCGGCGGTGCTGCAAATGTCGCAAACAATATTATAGCGCTTGGCGGAAAGGTATCAATTGCTGGAATTGCCGGAAAGGACACTGCAGGAAGAATACTAAAGGAATTGTTCGAAGAGAAGAATATAAACATCGAAGGAATAATCGAGGACAAGCGCCCTACCACAGTCAAGACAAGGGTTATTGCACATAATCAGCAGGTGGTGCGCTTTGACAGGGAAGACAGAAAGAGGCTTGAGGGGAAAAACCTTGCAAATCTCACAAACTATATTAAAAAGGCAATAGAAGAACATGATGCTGTAATTATTTCTGATTACAAAAAGGGCGTCATATCTTCATCCCTGATAAAGGGCATTGTCAGGTATGCAAAACCAAATAACACCTTTGTTGCAGTAGACCCTAAGGTTGGTCACTTTCACTTTTACAAAAATGTGTCATTAATAACTCCAAATCTTTTAGAGGCATCTCAGGGCTCCGGCGTCGAGATAAAAGACGAACAGAGCCTTTTAAAGGCAGGAAAGACCTTGATGAACAGATTATCATGCAAGTCAGTGCTTATTACACGCAGTGAGGATGGCATGAGTTTATTCGAAAGGGATGCATCAAAAAAATTTAAGGTAACACACATTCCAACTGTGGCCAAAAAGGTCTTTGATGTTACCGGAGCAGGCGATACAGTAATCGCAACAATTACCCTTGCACACGCCTCAGGAGCATCCCTTGAAGAAGCAGCAGTAATAGCAAATCACGCTGCTGGAATAGTTGTGGGCGAAGTGGGGACAGCAGTAGTAACCCCGGAAAGACTTATAAGCTCTTTACAAGAATAAGAAACACACCACAAAGGGGAAATACACAAGTATGTCTAAAGCAATCGCATTATATTCAGGAGGTCTTGACAGCACCCTTGCCATACTCGTTGCAATGAGGCAGGGGATAGAGGTTACAGCAATCACATTCCTCACCCATTTCGGCTGTGACATCTCCGATAAATCCTCATGCTCAAAAAATCCATTTGCAGCCTCTGAAAAGTTTGGCTTCAATGTAAAGCTCTGCCATCTATCGGACAAATTCATAGAGATAGTAAAGAACCCTAAATTCGGACACGGCAAAAATATGAATCCATGCATCGACTGCAGAATATTAATGCTTAAAGAGGCAAAGGAATTTATGAAAATGGTCGGAGCTGATTTTATCATTACAGGAGAAGTGCTCTACCAGAGACCCATGAGCCAGAGAAGGGATACATTTCCAAAAATAGACAGGGAGTCCGGGTTAGGGGGTTATGTATTAAGACCCCTCAGCGCAAGGCTTTTAAAACCAACCATCCCGGAGCAGATGGGGATTGTGAACAGAGAACTTCTTTGTAACTTTCACGGGAGGTCAAGAAAACCACAGATGGCCCTGGCAAAGGAAATGGAATTAACAGAATATCCAGCGCCTGCAGGCGGTTGCCTTCTGACAGACCCCATATACTCCCATCGCCTTAAGGAATTGCTGGTGCATAATTCTTTGCCTTCTGCTAAGGATATAAATCTTTTGAGAGCAGGACGTCATTTCAGGATTTCAAAGGATTGCAAGATAGTTGTCGGAAGGGATGAGAATGACAATACTGCAATTCAATCATTGGCAGATGCTGACAATTATCTGTTGCATGTTGACGGATACGGGAGTCCTTTGACAATCGTTTGCGCCAATGCAGATGGTGACCCAACTGATGAGGATTTAAAGCTTGCTGCATCAATATGTGCAAGATATTCCGATGCGAAGCGATTGCCTGTTGTAGAAGTTACGGTTGTTGGAAAAGGCTCAGAATTTAAGATTCAGACGACTCCTGCCACAAACGGCATTCTCGATTCTTTCAGAATACAGCCTGATAAATTATCAGATAAAAAAACAGCAAATGCTGCATAGGCAAAGGATCTAACATAAAGTCTTCCGGCCACATTACCTTATATTCCATGATATAATCAGTCTGTGCAGCCCATAGAAACATTTAGAGAAAAATTACAGACCCTAATTTCAAAGTTTGAAAAGGACAAAACCCACTACCTCTCAAAAGGCTATCTTGAGGCTCAGGTAAGAATAGACTTCATAAATCCATTATTCAAGGCCCTTGGCTGGGATATAGAAAACAAGGCGCACAAGCCTCCCCATGAAAGGGATGTTATAGTCGAACTTTCACCCGAAACCACAGGAAGACCCGATTACAATTTCAGGATAAACGGCTCAACAAAATTCTTTATTGAGGCAAAGGCCCCTTCAGTTGCCCTCGATGATATAAACCACATCCTTCAAGCCAAGAGCTACGCATGGTCAACTAAAGAAGTCTATTTTGTTGTGCTTACAGATTTTGAAGAATTCAGACTCTATGATGCTTCTCTAAAACCAAATCCAAGATTCCCCAATGAAGGGCTTGTCTTTGACTTTAAATACACCGATTACCTTGATAACATTGAACAGCTCTGGGAACTCTCCAAAGATAGGGTAGAACAGGGCTCCTTAGAATCGCTCCTTCCAAAAGATACAAAGAGCAAAAGACTTAGAATACCGCCGGACAAATCATTCCTTGAAGACCTGACTGCATGGCGCACAGAGCTTGCAAAGGATGTCCACAAAAGAAATCCTGAGTTTGATGTAAGGCTCCTGAATGATGTTGTTCAGAGACTGCTTGACCGAATTGTATTCATCAGAATAGCAGAGGACAGGAAAATCAGACCTGACAGAGAACTTTGGGAGATAGTTGCTCAGTGGAAAGAGGAAGGCAAACGCAAGCTCATTATGAGCCATTTAAGAGACCTTTTCAAAGAAGTTAATGACGATTTAAACGGAGACATATTCAAGCCCCATGCATGTGAAACAGCAGATGTGGATTCAAGTCTCTTTGCAGAAATCATAGAAAGTCTTTACTTTCCCCAAAGCAGATACAGGTTTGACGCTATTGGAGTTGAACTTCTTGGAAGCATTTATGAACGCTATCTCGGAAGCACAATACGAGCGACTCCTCAAAGGGTCAAGGTCGAGGAGAAGCCCGAGGTAAGAAAGGCAGGAGGCGTTTATTATACTCCGAAATATATTGTCGATTATATCGTTAAAAACACCGTCGGCAGACTAATTGAGGGCAAGACCCCAAAACAGATAGAAAAGATAAAAATCCTTGATCCTGCCTGCGGCTCCGGTTCATTTCTGCTCGGGGCTTATCAATATCTGATTGACTACCATCTTAAATACTATCGTGAACATCCGAAGGAGGCTCAGACACTGCATCTATTCCCTTATTGGAAAATATCACCGGAAGAACTCTCCCTTCCGATACATGAAAAGGCAAAGTGAGAAATAACATCTTCGGAGTTGATATAGACCCTCAGGCAGTAGAGATAACAATGATGAGCCTTTATTTAAAGGCGCTTGAAGGCGAGAGGGGGCTGCTGCCGAGAAAACAGCATCTTCTGCCGTCTTTGAGCAGCAATGTCAAATGCGGGAATAGTCTTATTGGATATGACATATTAGAACAAGGGCAACTTTACGAAGGGACTGTCCCAGAATTACGGGCCGAAGGCCGTAGATTCGGGACTGTTCCTGTGGCTGGACTGTCTGATGAAGATAAAAGCCGCATCAATCCATTTGACTGGAACTCAAAGACTGCTGGATTCGGTGAAATAATGGAAAACGGCGGTTTTGATTGCGTGATAGGCAATCCGCCTTATGTTTTCACCAGAGATAAAGGATTTACTGAATTAGAAAAAAATTATTTCAAAAAATTCAAACATAGTAACTACCAACTAAATACCTTCACTCTTTTTACGGAACAAGGGTTTAATTTGCTAAAAAGAAGCGGTTATCTTGGTTACATAATTCCTAACAATTGGCTTACCATCAGCACAATGAAGCCGTTTAGAGATTTTATCATTGGGTCTACAGGGGAACTAATTATCACGAACAATTTGTTTAAAGTTTTCCAAGATGCTAATGTTGATACTTCTATAATTATTTTTAAAAAAGCAAAACCAACTTATGTGTACTTAACTGAATCAACGGAACCCAGCAAAATAGATATTATTGCTAAAGCCAAACCATCTGATGTTTTAAGCGAGCCTATTATCCAGTATCGTCTATATAAAAACCAAGAAGCAAAAAACTTACTTAAAAAAATCGAAACAAACTTTATGGAATTAGGAGAAATTACTCTTGTAAAAGCAGGGTTAAAAGCTTACGAGACCGGCAAAGGCAAGCCAAAACAAACAGATGCTATGAAGAGAGATCGCATCTATCATTCTCGAAAAAAACTCAATAGCAGTTATCGTATATATTTAGATGGCCAAGATGTAAGAAGATACGCAACTACGTGGTCGGGAGAATATCTTAAATATGGACAAAATCTTGCTGCACCACGTGATTCTCAATTATTTGAGGGTGAACGCATCCTGGTTCGTCAGATTCCATCCCGACCACCATATTCAATTAATGCAACAATTGTTTTCGGGGAAGAATTGAACGACATAAATAGTATGGTTGTGAAAAAAACCAGTGCATATTCTTTGAAATACATCCTTGGAATCATAAATTCTAAATTACTTACCATATGGTTTGACTTTAAGTTTGAAAAATTCCAAAGAGCCATTTTCCCTCAATTTAAAGTAAACGAACTTGCAACCTTTCCCATCCGCACCATATGACCTGTCCCCCTAAAACAGTGCCACTTGTAATTAGAGTTTTGGGATAAAATAACACTCTAAACAAGGAGGCAAGAATGAAGAAGACGAAGTACACGGAGGAACAGATCATAGGGATATTGAAGGA
>JAJYXI010000065.1 GCA_021791055.1 Nitrospirota bacterium
CCCTGTGAATAGTCGCAGTGTTTGTATCGCGCCATCTATCCCCCTACTCAGCGGTGTGATTCCATCTTCAAACAAGATGAATGGTTCTATTATAAGCCTTTCGGGACTTTTTCTACAGCCTCAACGTTTCGAGTGCTTGAGAAGGGCATAGCCTTTAGGTGTTAACCTCAAGTACTCTGTTATCTGCCGTTACGACATTCCCAAAAATAGAACCGTCCCCTTTTCTACCTCCATGAAAAATATGCTAAGCAGAAAAGCGTTGGTGGACCTATTGACGGCATTGAAATAAAACCCTAACAACTTACGGGATCGGCGGGATGCTCCGCCTGCTTTGAGTTCAGGCATTCCAATTGTAGTCCGTATCTCTCTGACAGATTCTGATTGTGTGTATTTCAGGAAGTTATCTATGAAGCAATGCCTTTCCATGGAAAAGTATTCTGCCGACGATAAAGATGACTGCTGAAGGAATCCATATCCAGATAAGCTCGTTCAGGATTACCCTCATTCCCCAGGCGCTGAAAAACGACCTTACATCGATGGGTGAAACCTTAATGGGACTCCATGGAAAGAAGTATCTTGTATTGTCAAAGGGGGAGAGCAATGCAATGCCGAGGCCACCGCTCGTAAGGGCATCAAGAATGCCGTGGGTTGCGGTGATAAGAGAGAAATATCCGCACAGCAGAACCCAGTCTTTCGTAAATGGCGGTTTATCCCTGAAAAAAACCGTAGTAACAAAAATGCCAACGATAAGGGCAAAGAGCAATGAGTGGAAGAATCCCCTGTGCCCGAAGAAGTGGGAATAGGGGATGCCCAATTTAAAAGCGATAGAATCTAAATCGGGTATGACAGGGCAGATGGCTGACAGCAGCCAGAACCGCAGTAGATGACCCTCCGCCGGAAACACACTTGCAGCCGCGAGCCCTACAACTGAATGGGAAATGACCGTAGGCAATTGACAATACTCCTTATCGTTATTTAGTTTTCAACCTATCGTATGTTACCGGATAGTTTTCTGAGAGGGTGTTAATGTCCGGTAACCTTGCCATGGTTTCAGGTATCCTCACGAATATTTTAATATAAAACAGATGGTGAAAAATATAGCATCGGGAAGGGACACATCCCACATTTTCCAAATATATGTGCCTACAAAAACCTCTCTTCTCAAGGCACTCAGGAACACCTCTGGTCTCAGCACCTTCACCACTTGAAATTCTTTTAACACCTACAAAGAGACAGAATGAAGCGCAGATGAAAACTGAAGATTCAAAGGAGAAATGCGCACAATGATGCTATTGAGGGACCGGATGCAAGCAAGCGCAGTACTGTTTGCATCAGTCCCCCTCGAATAGCGGGTTGGGCCTGCAAACTATTGGGGCTTGATCCCTGCCGTTTTGGCGGTACGTGCCGCGGCTTCCATCTCGCTATAGGGGCTTCGGTTGTGCGGCCCTCTACTTTTTCAATTCGATGACAATAACATGTTGGTCAGCAGTTCCCACGTTCTCAACAGCGTGCGTCACCGGGCCACTCCACAACACCTCTCCAGCCTTGCGGTCTTTCTCCGTGGTTTTCCCATCAGGCGTGGTAACCTTCAGCCTGGTAGCGTTCAAGAAAACGGCGACATAAGCCGGATGCGAATGCATCGGCTCTTTCGCGCCAGGTTTGTGCCGAACTTCAAGCACGCGTACTCTATCATTATCTATTAGCACTTTGACATCATCCGGCGCCACCACCCAAGTCTTGCGCCATTGCCGTCTGCACGGCAAAGACCAATGCCAAGACGGACAAAAAAACACTCATAATAAGATAATTTAACTTTTTCATGACTAATTCTCCTTTCTTTGGTTTCTTTAATTGATGAGCATACGTGTTGCCACGGAATACTTCAGAAACTCTCTACGGTCCATCCCATCATTCATAATCCACCTCCTTCTCCCTCGACACGGGAGATCGTCAAACCTTGTGTCGTTCACCCCTGAGTTTGCCGCACACACGTTCCCTCAAGTCCTCCCATCGACGCTGTGCAATACTTTTATAAGGTACACATGTCCCTCTTTTCCTCCGTCCGAAACATCCCTTACAACTTATTTAGCAGGGATATATTTAATTAAATCCCTATTATAAACTTCCTTATCTTCTTCGACTTTGATTATATTTTTTACCTCAGGACTGTACCAAACAGTCGAATTATATCCAAGTCTTGCCTTCGGGCCCCTTGCACCTCTTGTAACTCTATGTTCTTCAATTTTGAATGCCCAGAATGTTCCGGCAGGCACCTTAATCTGTTCATAGGATACCACTTTGACGTCTGAATCCCTGTCAGCCAATTCGCCCGCCCCACCATGCTCAGCAAGTTTTGTTGTCGTAAATGTGTAACTCCATTTCTTGCCTATCCAAAGCGGGAACCTCAATGCCCCTTTATATGGATTACACTCTTCTACTATTTCTCCTTTTTTATTAAATTCTTTAATAAAATTTAAATCTGGTGTGCGAATGTTTTTCATTTTTCCCCCACCATTCCATTGCACATAAAAGACCAGATTTCCATTTTCTTCTCCGGCAAATTCAAAAGAGATGACCTGATCACGTCTCGTATATTCCCAACGGTCACCCTTAACAAGTTTAGGCCTTTCCGCGATTGGACCCTGGTAGTCTGTCGGAGGTTTATCTTTATCAGAAGCATAGCCACTACCGAGCATCACCAATACTAAAAACAGCATAAATAAAATGTTTCTCATTTTAAATCCTCCCTTCTCGGGCTTCGAGACATCCCCATCCTCGCATGCCCAACAAAAAGGCCGAGCATACCAAAGTCATCCTTCGGCAGCTCGGCCATGCTTCGATAAACTCAGCACCCGCCGCTTTCCGTCCCCTCCTCACGGAGGGTTTGGCTTTATCGGGATATTACCATCTATCTATACTTTATCTTTATCACAAAAGGAGCCATGCGTCTACTAAGACTTTCTAATAAAATTTATTAGTTTTATTTATTGATCCAGCATTGAGATATTTGGGAAGCGGTTAACCTGAAGGGATAAAACGGGTATACTTTAAAATGATGCGCATAAGGTTCGGCCATTTCAATATAAGAGATCTCACTGTGAGAAAGCTCCTTGAGCCAGAGCACCCTCAGGTTTTATCCGCATCTGCCATTATAAAAAAATTGAGGCCGGATGTCCTTTCCATAAACGAGATAGAAGCCCGCCAGGAGGCCCCTCAGTTGTTTCTTGAAAATTTTCTTCAAAGGAGCGATGCTCCTCTTTACTACCCTTACCATTACATGGGGCCCACGAACTCAGGGATGCCCACGGGCCTCCCTCAACCCTTTGATCTTAAGGGATTCGGGCTTTTTGAGGGCCAGTACGGCATTGCCCTTTTTAGCCGGTTCCCGATGCTCAAAGAGGGAATAAGGAGCTTTGAGGGCTTCCCATGGAGGTCCCTGCCTGGTGACCTGAGTTGCCTTGACGAGCGGGCAGGAGAGGTCCACGAGAGCTTTCCCCTTTTCAGCACCAATCTCCTGGACGTGCCTTTAAATATAGACGGAAGATCTGTGCATGCAGTCCTTCTTCACGCCTCCATACCTGTGAGGGGACTATTAAACAGGGAAAGGAATGGAGATCAATTGAACTTTCTAAACGAGTACATAAGTGGAAGGGCGCTTCCTGATATGGAGCCCTTTAAGGCTGTGGAGCCCTTTGTCGTGATAGGAGACCTAAACGCAGACCCTGAAAAGGGAGCGGGCATAAGAGAAGCCATAAGGAGGCTTCTCTCAAATCCGGCCCTCAGCGGCCTTGTGCCCCCAGGGCCTACATTCCTTGAAGGGGGAGGGGTGGAGTCACCGCCTCTGGATACCGAAGGATTCAGCCTGAGACTCGATTACATCCTGCCCTCTCATGATTTCGTTGTCATGGAGCAAGGGGTCTTCCGGCCTGAAGATGCAGACTGGTGGAAGCTCGCACGCCTCGCCTCGGATCATTTTTTTGTTTATGTGGATTGCTTGCTGGCGTAGCTTCGGAGCCAAGGCATCCGGATATCCGGATGCCTTCCGAAAATGAAGCGGAAATACTTTGTCTGCCACATAACAAAGCCTATGCATAATATATGGATTAGACTGAACACTTCAAATACTTTTTAAAAAGTGATATATTTGAAAATATAAATCGATAGAAGGGGGTGATTATCTGATGGCATGTAAGTCAAAGGGACCCTGCGGCACAGCCAAGAAGGCAACTGCGAAAAAGACAACCGCAAAAAAGACAGCAAAAAAAAAGTAGACATTCTCTGTCTTAAAAAAAATCTCCCTCTCAGGTCATATTACATTTTGTGGTCTGAGAGGGAGATTTTTTATTATTTCAAAATTGCCTTTAATCCCTTCACTGCCCTTTCGGGTGAGGGATAAACAGGTATTTTCATTTTCTCAAGAAGTGAGATAAGCCTTCTCGCAACGCCATTGGCAGGGATATGAAACACTACCGGTTTGTTTATATCCGTCATAGCACGCTTAATCATACCTGCAAGCCCCTCTGTTATACCCATAACATTGGGCAGGGCAATGATTACAAAGCCGTCATAATCATCCCTGAGTTCGTTCAGTGCTATGATATAGTCTTCGTCTTTTACCTGTGCAGTCAGGTCAATGGGATTATTGATCCCGTAAAAATATGGGAATACATGTCTGAGTTTTTCTGCCTTATCATCCGGTAATTTTGTAACCTCAAGCCCCTGTCTCATGCACTCATCAGCAGCCAGCACGCCTGAGCCCCCGCCGTTTGTTATTATGCAGACGCGATTGCCAACCCCCCTTATCCCCACCTTAGCAAGGGGGGGTATGGAGGGGTAATACGAAAGCGCCTTTGTGGCATCGATCAATTCATCAAAATCCCCTGCCTCATTTATCCCGAACTGCCTGAGGATCGAATGGAAGACCTCGTATTTACCAGCAAGCCTTCCTGTATGGGAAAAGGCTGCTGCCTGCCCGCTCAGGCCCTTTCCTGCCTTGAGGATAATGAATGGCTTTTTCTCAGATAACATTTTTGCCCTTTCTATGAATTTTCTCCCATCACCCACTGATTCGATATAGGAGATTACAACCTGTGTCTCCTCATTTTCTGCAAGATATTCATATAAGTCAGACTCATCTATATCTATGGCATTTCCATAACCTATAGCCTTTGATATGCCTGTATTTGCCTCTCTAACAGCGCCGAGAAGGCAGCTTAGAATCGCACCGCTCTGGGATACAACAGCAACATTGCCTTTTCTTGGCCTTTTCAACCTTTCGTATGGGAGAAAAAATGTATCGAGCCTTTGGTATGGATTGTATAATCCCATGCAGTTCGGACCTAATATCCTCACGCCAATTTCTTTTCCTATCTTTTTTACCTCATCCTGAAGCTCACTCTGACCTATCTCTGCAAAGCCTGAGCTGGCAATTATTACGCACATGGTTTTATCCTGGAGTCCCTTGAGTATTTCAGGAACCTCTGATGCAGGCCTCATGATTATTGTCAAATCAACAGACTCAGGGATGTCTTGGGCAGAAGAATAAGTCTTTAAGCCCATGAGTTCGGGATAATTCGGGTTGACAGGATAAACCCTGCCCCTGAATTTAAGGAGGTTTTTAAGTATTACTCCACCCAGCTTTTCTTCGCTGTGCGCAGCGCCAATGAGGGCGATGGATTTGGGGTTAAAAAGATAATCGAGGCTCATATTGCTATCCATAAGTTATATTATACCTGAATAAAATAGACTCAGTAATTTTACAACTTCTATAGTCGCTGTTGTCAACAAATAGAATTGTCCGATTATAGAGCAAATAAACTGTCCGGTCTGCAGCTATTAGATATCAGGCAGCTTTCTTGTTCTTATTGACGACCTCCTTTCCTTGTGAATTATAAGAGGCCA
>JAJYXI010000049.1:0-31876 GCA_021791055.1 Nitrospirota bacterium
CTCCTTTTTATACAAACAGTGAACTTACTGAAGTTTCTTCGTGAATCCTCTTTATGGCCTCTGCCAAAAGAGATGATACGCTTAATACCTTTAACTTTTTACATACACTGGTTTTGTCATCCAGAGAAACTGTATCTGTTGTTATAACCTCTTCAAGCACAGAGCTGCTTATTCTATCAATTGCAGGACCTGACAATACAGCGTGCGAGCAAGCTGCAAACACCCTCTTTGCCCCGTTATCCTTCAGCGCCTGCGCTGCCTGCGTAGTTGTGCCGGCAGTATCTATCATGTCATCGAGTATAATCGCATCCTTTCCCTTCACATCTCCTATTACATGCATAACCTTTGAGACATTTGCAGCCTCGCGTCTCTTGTCAACAATAGCCAAAGAGGCATCCAGCCTCTTTGCAAAGGCGCGTGCCCTTTCAACGCCTCCTGCATCAGGCGAGACTATAACAAGGTTTTCGAAGTCGCACTTTTTGATGTAATCGAGCAAAACAGGCGCAGCATACAGGTGATCAACAGGGATATTGAAAAAGCCCTGTATCTGTGCTGCGTGGAGGTCTATAGTGAGGATCCTGTTTGTTCCTGCTGCGGTGAGCAGGTCAGCCACAAGCTTTGAAGATATGGGGACACGGGGCTGCACTTTCCTGTCCTGCCGTGCATAACCGTAATATGGTATGACTGCTGCTATTCTCCTCGCCGATGCCCTTTTCAGTGCATCTATCAAAAGAAGTAACTCCATTATGTTATGGTTTACAGGAGCGCATGTGGGCTGTATTACAAAGACATCATAGCCTCTTACATTTTCATTGATTTGCACCATTATCTCGCCGTCGCTGAATGCGGTCACTGTGGTATCCGTTAAAGGCATGCCGAAATGTTCGCTTACCTTAACAGCGAGGGGCCTATTTGCATTGCCTGTAATAAGCTTGACTCCGTTAGTCATCTTTCCTCCACATATACTGTTTCGTGGCTATTTCCTGGGGCGCCAGGATTCGAACCTGGGAATGGCAGATCCAAAATCTGCTGACTTACCGCTTGTCGACGCCCCAACAATACTAAACCAGCGTCTCTATAACTCTATTCCAGTATGACGAAAATTTTTCGGATGCTTCGACCGCCCTATCCCTATCATCAAAAAGACCAAAAACCGTTGAGCCGCTTCCGCTCATAATCGCCATTGATGCCCCTGCATCAAGCAATTTTTCCTTTATATCGCCGATAACAGGATATTTCTCTATTACAGCACTCTCAAAGTCATTACAAATATTATACTTAAGGGGAGCAATCTCCCCTGTCTTAAGGGCTTTATAAATTAACTTGATATTATTAATCTTATACCCTGTTTTTGTCAATTCATTTTCTGCCTTTACAGCGCCATATGCCCATGATGTTGAGACAGATACCGAAGGCTTTATCAGCAGCAGTGTATAAGACACATCTATTTCTAACGGCGTCAGAATCTCTCCTCTTCCCTCAGCAATAGCCATCGGACAGCTAAAGAAAAAAGGGACATCAGAGCCGAGCCTGCTGCCAATATTCTTCATCTCATCTACGCTCAATTCAAGCCCCCATAGTTTATTCAGTCCAATCAGGGTATATGCAGCATCACTGCTTCCTCCGCCGAGACCTGCGCCTGACGGTATATCTTTTTGAAGGACAATTTTAGCTCCCGTTTCTGTCCCTATGTAAGATTGAAGACTCTGCGCTGCCTTATAAACAAGATTTTGACTACACGGAATATCCATGTCCGAGATCAGCTCGATACTATCCGAGGCCTCAAATGTCAGGGTATCGTAAAGCCCTATGCAGTGCATTAATGAAAGGATATTGTGATAGCCGTCATCCCTTTTATTCAGGACATAAAGAGACCAGTTTATCTTGGCAGGAGCCTTTAAAACGACAGGAGAATGGGTGAATGGGTGAATGGGTGAATGGGCGTGCATCTTTACTTCACCGATTCACCCATTCTCCGTTTCACCGATTCTATCTTTTTCTCGACCCTATCCTTCAGTCCTTCTTCCTTCTCATGGAACTTTAATGCCTCGGTCCATGCATTGACGGCATCTTTATGATTGCCCATTGCTTCATAGACATCACCGATATGTTCGTGCAAAATAGGGTCGTCCTTTACAAGACCAAGTGCCTTTTTAAGAGTATTTAGCGCTTCTTCCAACTTGCCAAGCCTGAAGTAAACCCAGCCGAGACTGTCGATTATGTATCCACTGTCGGGTTTTAGCTCCAGTGCTTTTTTTATAAGAGACAATGCCTCTTCAAGATTTATTCCCTTGTCGGCATAACTGTATCCGAGGTAGTTAAGGGCATCGGCATGATTTGGATTTATCTGGATTGTGCGTTTCAGGTGTGCCACCATATCATCGAACCGCCCCATTTTCTCATATACGACCGCCGTGCTGAAATGCAATTCATCACTGCCGCTAAAGCGTTTCAGCCCTTCCTGTAATACAGTCTCTGCCTTTGCATACTCTTTAGTCTGAATATATGCGTTGCCGAGATAGGCATATATCTCGGGTTTTTCTTTCTCAAAACTCAATATCTCCTCGTATATTTTAATGGCATCCGCATGCCGGTTCTGCCGTGAATAAATAAGGGCAAGATTTAAAAATGCATTTATATTTTTGGGGTCGGATGATATTACCTTCTTGAGTTCACCTACGGCTTCATCGTATCTCTTAAGCTCTGCAAGAACAAGCGACAGGTAATACCTTGATGTAATGTCATCAGGTCTCGCCTCGAGTACTATTCTAAATTCGGATACAGCCTTGTCGTACTGCCTCTCCTGAAGGTACAGAAGGCCGAGCCGCTGGTGTATATCAATATTCTTTGGCACTTCTTTAGAAATATCTTCAAGCTCTTTGATAGCCTTTTCAAAAGACTTTTCTGTAAGATACAACTGCGCAAGCCTTTCCCTTGCAAAAAGATTATGCGGATTAAGCTCCATGACTTTTTTATAATAACCCTCGGCAGCCTTCAAATCTCCCCTCGCCTCATTTACAAGGCCTAAGTTGAGATAAGCCGCGTCAAAAGATGGATTTATATCCACGATTTTCTTAAACAGTTCTTCAGCCTTGGCATAATCCTTCTTTTCCATATAAATTGAGCCTATGTAATGCATGGCCATTATATTTCCAGGGTCTCTCTTTAGCAGGGCTTCAAAGAGATCAAGTGCCTTTTGAAATTCACCTTTTGTGGCATAAAGGACTCCCAAGAAGAGCGATGCCTCATTCTTTTCAGGAGCTATTTTCAGGATATTCTCATACACCCTTATGGCATCGTCAATCCGTCTCTGTGAATTATAAACCTCGCCAAGCAATAAAAGGGCAGGCACATAATCAGGATGTGCAGCGGCAATTTCCTCCAACCTTGTCAGTGCTTCTCGAATCCTCCCAAGCCTGACAAGCATATAGCTTATCTGTGTCTTTAGGTGTGCAGATTTTGGATCATAATTCAGGGCATTGGTATAGCGACTTAAGGCTTCTTCCCATTTGCCGCTTATTTCAGCTTCATATCCAAGTATATACTCAAGGTATGCCTTCTCTGAATGTGGCAGCATCTCGCTTTCTGCCGGTGGCGGGGTATTAACTGCCTCTTTATCCCGATTCTTTGAGAATGCCGAGCAGGAAGCAGTAAACAGAAGGACACAGATAACAGAACATAAAATACCGACTTTCTTTGCTCTATTGATTAACATGGTTTATTATCTCACAAAACACTTTTAAATATAAAGTAAAAAATAAAGAAATGGGGTCTGAATCGACCCCATAACGAATCTCATTTAAGATGTTGATTATTACTTAGCAGGAACCTTTGCACTTGCAGGTGGTTGACCCCTTCTTTGAGACCTTCCTTATAACCATATTGCGCACCTCCCTTTCATAGGGTTAATTCAAGGCTTCATGCCCTGATGTTCCATTATACCATAGCCATAGCATTTGTAAAGGTCTTTTTTATATGCGTCTTCAGCACGAAATCTGCATCCACCCCTGCATATATCGATAAACCGGCAGGCCAAACCATCAAATAAATTAAAACATTCGAGCTCTTTCAATTTTATAGGTCTTGTTTTTTCCCATGAATTCCTTAACCCTTCCTTTACATTTCCGACAGGGTCGCTTGAATAAAAGGCGCATTTGCATATATTCCCGTTGGCAAGCACAGAGACAAGATGCAGACCGCATGCAAAGCCTTCTCCCCCTCCATGCAGCCCTCCTCCAAAGCCATAGTTCAGATATCTGCCTGTTATCTCAGGAGAAACCTGAAAAACTGGATTATCCTTTAAATTGCCTGCGACGCATGGCACATCAACCGTCCAGTCCTTGACCCCGATTTCTCTGAACAATCTGTCCATTTCGCCAAATTCACCGAGATTTTCTCTGTGGACCATTGTAGCAACCGAAACCGCAATCCCTGCCTCCACTGCATCATTTATTCTCTGCATTACAATCTTATATGTGCCTTTTCCTCTTATCGCCTCATGACCGTGTTCCATCCCGTCAACACTGAACTGTATCTCATCCACATTAAGTTCTTTAAAAATTTTTTTATTTAACAGGAGGCCGTTTGTGAAAAGTATCTTTCTGAAATTATATTCAGGCAGCAACAGATTGATTTCATCAAAATAGCTGTGCATCAAAGGCTCTCCTCCTGTTAATAAAAGGCGCAGCCCCTGCATCTCTTCAAATTCGCTCAATACGGCCTTTATTTCATGGACAGAGATCTCATTATTCTCTGGTTTGCCTATATAACAGTGCCTGCATTTAAGATTGCATTTGTCGGTAATCTGGAGTTCGAGATACCTTAACGATGGGACAGGTGATTTAAAAAGCGGCGGCCTCTTTGTATCAATGACTTCTGTGTTTAGTATACCTTCTGATATGCAGTACTCTATAAATTCAGCATCTGCAATATCACTGCACCCATCAGTACCGCTACACCTCTTAAGAAATTCAAAGGCATCATTATCTAATTCATAAAGCTCGTCTTCCTTTATGTCATAAACAGAAGGCGTTTCGAGCCATTTCAGGGCAAAACCGTCTGAAAGATAATACCTCATGGTTTATTTTAACCATATTGTCTCCATGTTTGCTAATCTGATAAACTCCCATATGCTCAATGCCTTAAATTCTCTTGAAAGAAAACTTTATCAGATCATCATCATCAGACTCGATGGGGATAACATTCAATCGAAAGAATATCAAAATAAAATATTTAACCTTGTTGAAAAGGGCATCGGCGGATTCATAATCTTCGGCGGGGCAAAGGATGAAATTCAAAGTTTTATCAACAAAATTCAGACAATAGCAGAAATCCCTTTGTTTATAGCATCAGATATAGAACGGGGAGTTGGACAACAAATTCAGGGCACAACAAATTTCCCATGTCAGATGGCAGTGGCAGCAGCCATTAATAGGAATAAACCTGAAGATGTTTCAATCCTCGAAAATGCAATAAAAGCCGTAGCGGATGAGGCTATTGATATTGGAATAAATATGCCTCTGATTCCAGTTTTGGATGTAAATCAAAATCCGGACAATCCCATTATATGCACAAGGGCGTTTTCGGACAATCCTGAAGATGTGGCATGGTTTGGCTCAAAATATATAAGAATACTTGAGGATTCAGGGCTTATAAGCTGTGCAAAACATTTTCCCGGACATGGCGATACTGCTATTGATTCTCACATCTCCCTTCCTGTTATCTCTAAATCCAAAGATGATCTGATGAAAACAGACCTCATGCCTTTCGTTAAATCCATCGAAGCAGGCGCTGGCAGCATCATGATCGGACATCTTAAAGTGCCGGCGTTGGATTCAAAGCCCGCAAGCCTGTCCAGAAAGATAATCACAGATTTGTTAAAAAAGGAATTGGGCTTTAACGGCCTCATAATCACAGATGCCCTGAACATGAGCGCCCTCAAAGACTTCGGCAATGTCCCTGTTGAATGCATAAAGGCAGGCGTTGATATCCTGCTTCATCCTGTGGACGCTGATATGACAGTTAAGGAGCTATTATCAGCCATTGAGTCAAAAGAGATTATCGAAGATCAGATTGACAGCACATTAGAGCGCATAATCAAAGCAAAGGAGAGGTTTAGCAATATCAAGAAGCCGGATGTAAATTATAAAGCCCATGCATTCATCTCAGAACAAATCTCCGATATGTCAATAACTCTGGTAAAGAGCAAGCCGGATATATTGCCGCTTTCGAGCGATAAGGATGCGAATATTGTATTTGCAGGCGACGATGATATTTATAAATCATCGCTATTGAAAAATCATTTCAACTCTGAATTCCACAAAGTGGCCATTGGCCAAACTCTGAACTCTGAACTGTTAATCATCGCAATATTCACAAGCGTTGCCGCATGGAAGGGAAGCTCAGGGATAAGCGACGAAGAAAAGCGGAAGATCATAGAACTGATTAAGCAGGCAAAAAGCTCAATAGTCATCTCATTCGGAAGCCCTTATGTTTTAAGGCACTTCGAAGAAGCCGATATACTCATTGCAGCCTATGAGCCTTCAGAGCAGGCTCAAATGGCTGTAATAAAATGCCTGAAGGGAGAAATAGAATTCAGCGGGAAACTGCCGGTGAAGATTTTTTGAATTCGTTCAATTGCTTCGTAAGTCCAACGCCTTAACTGTGCGACTGCTATCAGCCTCCGCATGAGCGAAGTGTTAAAATCAGATATTATCAAAGTGCCTTTTCAAGACGTTCTGCTACCCAGACCTTGATTATGGATTGTCGAGGCACACCCAACCGTCTTGCTTCCTTATCCAATAAATGAATCATCCACAATGGAAAATCAACATTTACCCTTTTCTGTTCCTGTTCGGGTCTCCTCGCTTTTGATAAATCGAGATATTTGGAAATATCCTCGCCTTCATCAAATTTCTTTTCAATTTCTTTAGCCTTGATAGCCTTCATATATATCAACCTCCTCTTTTCTCGAACGGCGCACCGAAATAATCCTTGTCTTGCTGCTCCTGTAAGTTATAATTCCTGACCAATATTTTTCTGAAATCTTTCCTATTACCAAAAATCTTGGTTCATCGCTTGTTCTTAAAGGAATCTCAATCAAATCAGGGTCATCCCAAAGAGCTTGTACTTCATAAAAATCAATCCCATGCTTTGACTTGTTGATGTCGCTCTTCTTGGGGTCGAATTCAAATTCCATGTATAAATATTATACCTTAAATATACCTGTAGTCAACAGAAATGTTCTTTTGTTGCGTTATTGCTGGCGAGCAGAGCAGTTATATCGCGCCGTTTAATAAATCGTGCAAAAATAAATAGAACCGTCCCATTTAAGTCTTTTGAGATACACGACACCAGTTTTAATTAGGGACACATCCCCTATTTAACTCTTTGGGATGTGTCCCTAATTAAACTACTAATAAAACTATTAAAATCGTTTTCTCCTATTATTCTTAGCTGTTCTTTAAATTTTTCCAAGCTCTTTTCAGGTCTTCCATTATTTCGTTTCTAAAATAATATGCCCCAATTATTTGAATGAGTGTCGGGACAAGAAAAAAAATCAGTAAGCCGAGGATCCCTATAGAAAGCAAATATGTATCAATAGCAATTATCAGCAAGTAGCAAAGAACAATTAATGAAAATTTCCAATACCCGTATTTCTTCGGCAGTTCCACTATGAAGTAAGCGTAAATATATGACAACGGAGAAAGCACAATAATAAGCAGAATTAGTAGAATCTTCTGTGTTAGTTCGTTCATTAATATTGCCTTTATTTAGCTGTTAACATTTACTATACGAACTGTCGTATTCCCCTAAAACCGTCTAAAATATAGCACACCTTAAAAATTTTTAAAATAAAAAAAATCACACAAAATCAATTGCGGGATATTTTTATAATTTCGTATTTTATGGTAATATGGACTCCGTATAATACGGTAAAATACGTCTCTTCTGAATAAAGGACAACATTTGAGCAAATTAACCCCTTACCTACAGGTATTCACCAGCAGGCGGATTGCGACAGTTACGCTCCTCGGATTCGCTTCCGGCCTTCCGCTTGCGCTCACGAGCGGGACGCTTCAGGCATGGATGGCGGTGGATGGAGTGGATATAAAGACCATCGGCATCTTTGCCCTTGTCGGACTTCCTTATACCGTGAAATTCCTCTGGTCTCCGATGATGGACAGATTTGTCCCGCCGCTTTTAGGAAGGCGCAGGGGATGGATGATCATTACACAAATTGCATTAATATTGGGCATAGCTGCAATGGCCTTTAATTCACCAAAACAAGCACCGTTGCTAATAGCTGCATTTGCATTAACAGTAGCCTTCTCCTCAGCATCTCAGGATATTGTTGTTGACGCATATCGAACCGATGTTCTCAGAGAAAAGGAGCGGGGCGCAGGCGCCGCAGTTTTTGTCATGGGTTACCGCATTGCGATGCTCGTATCAGGCGCGCTGGCTCTTATACTTTCAGATAATATCGGCTGGCATAATACTTATCTGCTCATGGCTGGGTTAATGGCAATCGGCGTAATATCGGCATTTTTCGGTCCTGAGCCAGAACAAAAAATTATTCCTCCCAAAAGTCTTCAAGAAGCGATTTGGGGGCCCTTGAAGGACTATTTTTCGAGGCGTTCCGCTGTCATGCTGCTGCTTCTAATCATCCTGTACAAGCTCGGAGACGCATATGCCGGGTCATTAACCACAGCATTCCTCATTAAAGGAGTGGGCTTTACACCTACAGATGTGGGCACTATCAATAAAGGACTCGGCCTCGTATCGCTCATTGTGGGGGCAATGTTCGGAGGGGCATTAATGGCAAGGCTCGGCCTTTTCCGCTCGCTGTTGTTATTCGGCGTGCTTCAGGCAGTGTCAAATCTTTCTTTCATGGTTTTGGCATGGCTGGGCAAAAACTACGGGATGCTGATTTTTGCAGTGGCCTTCGAAAATTTGAGCGGCGGCATGGGGACAGCTTCCTTTGTGGCACTGCTTATGACAATGTGCAATAGCCGTTACAGCGCAACACAGTATGCCCTTTTGTCGTCCCTTGCTGCACTTGGAAGGATCTTCATTGCACCAACATCAGGATTCATAGTGGCATCAATGGGCTGGGCAAGTTTCTTTTTCATCACTGCCCTTGCCGCCCTTCCCGGATTATGGCTCTTGTGGCGGATGCGTGATGCGATATCGGATTTAAAACATACAAGCTAATCCTTTGGCCTCAATATAACCAACCCCGGCTTGTCGGACATATAGGTTCCAAAATCCTCATCCACTACCTTTCTCTTTACAGACGAGGCATGCCTCAGATAGACTTTATCGCTATCCTTGATGATAATCCCTACATGCGAGACATCCAATCCCTTAATATCCGAATATATTCCCGCATAATCTCCTGTGTTTAATTTACTTATAATGGAATCATCGATGGCGACTGAGTGTATATATTTAACAATACGCTGTTTGGGATTAATGCCATTTAAAAAATAAGTCCCATCTTCTTTTACATTAATCATCTTTTCAACTTTTATTGCGCTTTTGCCGCCTATTCCTTCTGTAACATCCTCTACAAACTCTAAATTTAATTCCACCCAATCAGTAAAGAAGTGATTTCTATTTTCAAATGCAACACTTCCTGTTTTATACCTCACCCTTCTCAAATTCTCCTTGAATTCAGAAAAAGAAGCGGACAGCCTCATCGCCTCTATGTAATCGATAAAAGTAAAACAGTCAACGCCTTCAAAATTTATCACAAAAACTTCCGGTGTATTTTTGTCTCCGATTAATGTGGATTCTTTATACGGTGTTTCGAGGAAATGTCCGGAAAGGAATGCTATCCGTTCACCAACATCCTGAATTTGAGAAGCCTCGCTCAGAACAGATTGCAGCGCGCCCTCCGTCCATCTTCCTAAAAGTATGGATTCCCTTATTTTTTCGGTTTTGTCCATAGATGCTATAATATCAAAAAATGCCCAGAAAAATGCCCTAAAATATGGTTATGCAGAAAATCATAGACATTCACACACATGGCATAGGCGGATATGATACGAGGACAACTGTTGAAGATCATATCCTCAAAATAGCCGAGATAAATGGCTCTTATGGTATTTCTGAAATCATTCCCACCATATATCCCGCCACTATAAAGGTAATGAGAGAAAATATGATGATGGTTAAAAAGGCAATGGAACTTCAGAAGACAGAGGACAGAAGCCAGAAGGCAGAATCAAGAATCATCGGGGTTCACCTTGAAGGACCGTTTTTGAATCCCTCAAAGTGCGGAGCTTTAAACGCAATAACCTTTATAGATCCGACAGAAGACAATCTTAAAGAACTTATAGAAGGCTTTGAGGATATGGTAAAGATAATAACCATTGCGCCTGAGATAAACGGAGCAACAAAACTGATAAAAAAAATAACTGACACGGGCATAATTGCGAGTATGGGGCATTCCGAGGCAACTTATGCCGAGGCAGAGGCTGGTTTTCATGCAGGGGCAAAGGGCATTACGCATATATTCAATGCAATGAGAGGGTTTCATCATAGAGAACTAGGAATTGCAGGCTTTGGACTTTTGAACCAGGATATTTATATCGAGGTTATTGCTGATCCTTATCATTTACACCAAAAGACGCTTGAATTGATATTTAAAACAAAAAATCCTGACAGAATTATTATTGTCTCTGATTCGGTAAAAGAGGCAACACCATTTACAAAAAGCCTGGGTGTTACTGATGCCCACGGCAAGCTCTTAGGAGGCTGCATGACAACCGCAGAATCCTCTAAAAGGCTTATTGAAATTGGATTTGATGAAAATATTATAATGAAGTGTATAAGCGGAAATCCTGAAAGGTATCTAAATATAGTGATGGGTGATGAGTAATGGGTAATGAGTTGAAAATAAGAATTGTATTATCGACATCAAAAAAACTCCTATCACTGTTCACTATTCACTGTCTACTATTCACTGCCTTCGGTTGCGCCATCAATCCTGTAACAGGACAGAGGGAATTGATGTTCGTATCCGAAAGTCAGGAAATGGAGATGGGCAAAGAGCTTTATCCCAATGCCCTGTGGGGTGATCTGGGGGGCGGCGGAGAATATAAAGATGAGAAACTTAAAGCTTATCTAAGGGATATTGTTCTAAGAATACACAGTGTATCGCACAGACCCAACCTGCCCGTTCGATTCGCTATCCAGAACAGTTCAATACCCAATGCATGGGCGATACCGGGGTATGTTGTAATTACAAGAGGACTTCTTGCAGCCCTCGACAGCGAGGCAGAATTCACATTTGTCATGGGGCATGAAATGGGACATGTATCTGCAAGACATTCGGCAAAACAGATAACATCCGGAATGCTGCTTCAGGCAGGACTCGCTGCTGCAGGGATTGCTATGAGCGGGAAAGATTATTCCGATACAGCTTTAAATGTCGGCTCAATAGGAGGCAGCCTTTTGCTCTTAAAATACAGCAGAGACCATGAACTGGAAGCAGACAGACTTGGCATTCTATATATGACAAGACTCGGCTATAATCCAGAAAATGCTGTAAGTGCTCACAGAAATTTAGAAAAAATATCGCAGGAATACATGAAATCATTGGGCAAAAACGCCGAAGAGAGAGGATTCTTTGAAGACCTGTTATCCACGCATCCGAGGACATCTGTGAGAATTGAAGAGATACAGCACATAATAAATGAGACAAGGCCATTTACAATTTTAGGGGATGGAGCCAACAGGGAAAGATTCCAGAGGATGATTTCAGACCTGAAAAGCGCAAATAAGATTTATCTTGAATACTATGACAAGGCAGTCAGGGCATTTGGAAAAAATAATTTAGATGAGGCAGATTATCTCGTATCAAAGGCAATAAAGGCAGACGGGAGCCAGCCTGCCTTCCATGCGCTAAAGGGCTTCGTAATGCTTAAAAGAAAAGACTATCATGAGGCTGAAAAATATTTTACTGCTTCTCTCAATATCGACAGAGATTACGAGCCTGCGCTGAGAGGCATGGGTGCAATCGGATATTTCAGAGGGGAATACTCAGAAGGCATAGGCTATCTGAAAAGGGGCATATCCATCTTCCCTCAAGATATATCAGCCCATTACTTTTTAGGGATGAGTTATTACAAAATGAGAATGTATAAAACAGCCATACCGCATTTAAAGCTCTTTTCAGAGGCACAGCCAAAGCATCCGGAAATTCACGGCATATTGGGTATCTGTTATGAAAATATAACTGACCTCTATTCAGCCTACGAGGAATATGTCATGCAGCTCAAGGTCAATCCGACCAATGAGATGGGCAGGCATGCAGCATCGAGGGTTGGTGTATTGAGGCTTATCCTTGAGGGGTCGAGGATAAGAAGATATTAGTTGCTATGCGCTAAAGGCCTGAAATTCTTTTCCCTTCTGATGAGGTCGTTCGGCCTGACTCCTTCAGAAATATTAATGCAGATTATGTCTTCATTCCTCGCTGATGTGATATTACCATGCCCTTCATCGCTCATGGATTGTATTTCAAAGAGCTTTCCCTCAAGCCCCGGGGTGAGAAATTCTACCGAATCACCGACATCAAGCCTGTTTCTCAAGGCAACCGTTGCGGTATCACCATTCACATCAAGAACAACACCCACGAGCTCGTGGCTCATCCGGTAAGCCTCTCCGTCAAAGTTATAGTCATTGTCAGGCTGTCTTCCGAAAAACATACCTGTAGTGTATCCCCTGCTGCTGAACATTGAAAGCTCCCTGAGCCACCGCTGGTTCACGATGTAAGGTTTCCCTTTTTCGATGGAATCCACTGCCTCCCGGTAAGTCTTTACTACGCCGGCAACATAATTTATTCCCTTCATCCTGCCTTCGATCTTGAAGCTGTCTATCCCGGCCTCAGCAAGCAGGTGCAGGTGTTCAATCATGCAGAGGTCTTTTGAACTCATTATGTAAGTTCCCCTATCGTTTTCATACACGGCGAAGTATTCTCCGGGCCTTTTCTCCTCCATGAGAGCATAGTTCCATCTGCATGAATTTGTGCACTCTCCTCTATTGGCGCTTCGTGAAGTAAGGAAGCTGCTCATGTAACACCTGCCTGAGTATGATATGCAGATCGACCCGTGAACAAAGACCTCAAGCTCTATCGTTGTCTTATCCCGTATATCCCTTATTTCGTCAATGGTGAGCTCTCTTGAGAGAACAAGCCTCTTTGCTCCGAGTCTCTCCCAGAACAGTGCCGATTCGGCATTCGTGATATTAGCCTGCGTGCTGATGTGGATATCTATCTCAGGAGCGGTTTTTCTGAACATGGTAAATACGCCCGGGTCTGAAAGTATAACCGCATCAGGTTTTATATCCTTGAGAAGCGCTATATGCTGCTCAATATGAGGCAAATCCCTGTTATGAGGAAAGATATTGGTTGTCACATATGCCTTGACACCGCGCTCACGGGCATGATCTATGGCAGCTTTCAGCTCTGCTGCATCGAAATTCCCTGCCTTGCCCCTTAGACTAAACCTCGAATCTCCCATATAGACGGCATCAGCGCCGTAATGAATCGCTGTCGTCAATTTTTCAAAATCGCCGGCAGGTGCAAGCAACTCAGGCCTTTTCACTGCCCATCCTCTTTCTGCACTTTTTTATCGCTTCTCTCGCAAGCGCATCGCACCGTTCGTTTTCAATGTGTCCGTTGTGTCCCTTTATCCAGACCCAATTTACATCATGCCGGCTTGAAGCCTTTAGAAGCCTCTCCCACAGATCCCTGTTCAATACATCTTTTTTCTGTGAGTTTTTCCAGTTGTTTTTTATCCAGCCATGTATCCACTCGGTCATGCCTTTTACTACATAGTTTGAGTCTGTAGTTATGGTTGCCTTGCAGGGCTTTTTGAGCGCTTCAAGCGCGGAGATTACGGCGAGGAGCTCCATCCTGTTATTCGTAGTCATCTCATCGTAGCCGGAAATCTCCTTTTCTTTACCACCCGACCGCAGTATCGCACCGAAGCCGCCGATGCCCGGATTTCCGCTGCATGCGCCGTCCGCATAAATCTCCACAACCGGTTTCTGTTCTTTTTTCATATAATACTATTTTACCTTAATCTTACTGTCTTCACCAAGCTTCATAACGAGCTTATACAATTCGGGATATTCCTGTCTCGCAAGCATTGCATCTTCATTAAGCAGCCGTAACCCTTCAACAGCATGTTTCAGGAAATATCTCTTCATTCTTACAGAAGACAGAAAACCATAGGCGCCAAGGGCCTGCATATGCCTCTGGAGACGGCATAAAAGCAGTGATTTTAGAAAGTCGTCTTTATCAAATTCATTTAATGAAATCCCTGCCCTTTGATTAACATAATACTCAAGCAGCCTTTCCCTCATGTCATCATCGAGCCTGAAATAAGGGTCCCAGAGCATTGATGCAATGTCGTATGCCGGAGGCCCTATTCTTGCTCCCTGATAATCAATCAATCTTGGAATGCCTTTTGTAATCATAATATTCTGTGACTGGAAGTCGCGGTGGATTATTGTTTTCGGATAAGAATCCGCCTTTTGCGCCAATCTATGCAGTTCTTCATTTAATGCAGACATGTTTCCAATCGTTATCCCTTTTACTAATTTCACAAACCTTTCGATAAAGTAATCAGACTCCCATCTGAAGTGCTCATAATCAAAAATTCTCTCCTGAAGCATCGGACATTCAGAGACATATCTTGTGGCATTGGTATGAATACATATGGCTATATCCATGACCTTCCTGAACATCTCTTCTATCTGCTCTGATCCCCGCGGACATTTCAGCCAACTGTAAAGAGAAACATCTCCGAGGTCTTCAAATACAGAAGTCATTTCTTCAAAATTGACATCAAGCAATTCAGGGACAGGTATATTATGCTTCCTGAAGAATTTTGTGTACTCTATATGCCGATGAAAATCAGGGTCACTTTGAGAATATTTGACAATAACTACTGTGTCTTTTCCCTTTATTTTGACTTCTGTGTTCTGTGTTCTGTGTTCTGTCTTCTGTCTGTAATACTTCCTGTCAGAGCCTCCTGTGCCGATAAGAATTAATCCATTATCTTCCGAAGCACCAAGCGTCTCTGCCTCATTGAGCCTAATCTCAAAATCAGGCCCGATTATACAGTTCTCGTAATAAAATCCCCCCTTACCCCCTTTGGCAAAGGGGGGTGAGGGGGGATTTATGCTGCTGCCCTCAAGCACGATGCAGTTCCTGAAAGAAGATGCATCATCAAGGATGCAGCCTTTCTCTATTGCGACATAGCCGTCAATTTCGATATCCGGGCAATCTCCCATCGATGGATGAATGTATATTGTTTCGCCGTCAGCCCTTAATGCATCGATTATTGCAGACGCATATGCAGAAGGTGTTCCTATGTCATTCCAGTAGCATCCGGTAAAATCGAGGGCTTTTACCTTATGCCTTGCCTTTGCTGCCGCAAGCCATGCAACCGTTGCGTGAGAAGCTCCTTCTGGCAGAAACTTCAGAATCTCCGGAGAGTAGACCGCAATTCCTGTATATGCGGCTTTTCTGCCTATTGTGTTGTGATTTGGCGTCGAAGTCCCGGGATTTTCAACATCTATAACATATCCTTTATCATCCAAAAGAACATTGTTGTATTTTGGATAATTATGTGTGGCAAGAGTTGCGATATTGCCTTCGGAAAGATGTGTTTCTATCAGGAGCGAAAAATCGATGTCAGAGACAATATCGGAATTGTGCGCAAGAAAGTGTCCTACTGAAAGAAAGCCTTCGGCATTTTTCAGAGCACCGCCTGTGCCGAGTATCGGGTCTTCATAAAACAATTCAATGCGATCCGAGAATGCTGAATTTCTGGCCCAGTCTCTCAACATATCGGCTTTATAGTGGAGGTTTATCCCTATTTTGCCGGAGGATATTAGAGAGAATTTTTCGATGATGCTCTCTAATAATGGCTTTCCGAGTATAGGAAGGAGCGGCTTGGGGATGTGATTGGTGATGGGTCTCAGCCTTTCTCCGAGACCCGCAGCGAGAATAAAGGCAGCAATCATCGAGTCCTTCTGCGAGGAATTGTTTTCAATTCCTTTTCATCTCCACCCAGTTGAGCAAGCATTTTACTGCTTTTCATATCCTCAAGAACCTTTTTGATTTGGGGCTTTAGGACAGGAATATCCTTCTTTACCACAAGCCAGACCTTCTTAAAATCAATTCCGAAATAGAAGTGGGCTATTTTATCCCTCATCCCTGCCATCTTTTGCCATGGTATCTTGGGATATTTGCGCCTTACATCGTAAGGGACATTTTTTGCAGCTTCGCCTATTATTTCAATACAGCGAACAACCGCATAGGAGGTTTTCTCATCGGTTAGAAATTCCTTGTAAGACATTCCCTCTATAAATGTTGCAGACTTGTCCATATTATCAAGCATGTCTTTAATGTATAGCGTGATATCTCTCGTCATACCAGAACTGTCTCTTTAAGGATTCTGTCTTTTAGCTCAGGGCGCAAATCTTCTTTTGGAACAAGGTCAACTTTCATCTTCAATATCTTTTTCAGATAAAGCTCAGCCCCTACAAGGTCAAGCAGGCTTACCTCCTCTCCGAATGTTGCAAGAATATCTATATCGCTTTTCTTTTTCTGTTCACCCCGCACATAAGAGCCAAAAACACCTATCTCGGTAATTTTATACTTATCCCTCAACTCGTCCCTGTGTTTGTCCAGAATTTCTTTAATCTCCTCAAGTGTCTTTTTCATACTTGCACCCTCATTTTTTATTATTATATCAAAGATTTTATCAATGTCATAAAAATCACATTTACCTATAAAGCAGATAGTGCTTTCTCACATTTTTTGTAAATGACGAGCATTCCTCGCTCCACCACTTCTCCATCTTATCGAGGCTTACACCATTCTCTATATCATTCCTGAGCCCGTCACTTCCTGCAAGGATGTCTATTGGCATTTTTTCTGTCTCATACTCATAAGGAGGCTGCTTCCATAAATCCTCTTTCGCATATATCTCATGCACAGCCTTGATTATTGCAACGCCTGTTTTAAAGGGCTTAAATTTTTCTCTGTTTGTAACATGAATTTGCGCGCCTCCGCATAGTTTGCCTGCATGCTTCTGGAATGTGGGTTGAAAATACATAGGCCTGAAAATCACTCCCGTGAGTTTGAACTGATCAAGTCGTTTTACAAGAGTTTCAGGGTCAATAAAAGGTGCGCCAAAAATCTCGAATGGCCTTGTTGTTCCCCGTCCTTCGCTCAGCATTGTACCTTCAAGAAGGCACATGCCCGGATAAACAATCGCAGTATCGAGCGTCGGCATATTTGGTGATGGCAAAACCCATGGCAGTTTAGTATCGTCGAAAAACATTTTCCGTTTCCATCCCTTCATTGGTATAACATGAAAATCAAGGGATGGATAAAACTCATTTTTCAAATAACTTCCTATTTCTCCTATTGTCATACCATGCCTCACCGGAAGCGGCCTTTGTCCAACAAAGGATGTATAGTTCATATCAAGCACAGGGCCTTCAATAATATGACTTCCTATAGGATTTGGCCTGTCAAGGATAACAACCGACTTATTATTATCAAGACATGCCTGCATGCAGAGTTCCATTGTCCATATAAAGGTGTAATAGCGTGAGCCCACATCCTGCATGTCTATTGCCATAACATCAATATCCTTCAGCATTTCGGGATCAGGTTTTCTTGTACGGCCATAAAGGCTGTAAACAGGAAGCCCTGTTTTTTTATCTGTAAAACCTTCCCATTCAATCATATTGTCCTGAGTTTCACCCCTGATTCCATGCTGAGGGCCGAAGAATACCTTCAGTTTGAATTTCTTCGATCTAAGGGCAATATCAGCGGCGTGTTCAAGTCTTTTATCAACAGACGCAGGGTGCACCACAAGCCCCACCCTTGCGCCTTTCAGCTTTTTGAGCCAATGTTTCTCAATTCTATCCAGTCCAGTTAATATCGATTTAGCCATGACAATATATTACCATTTCTGCTAAAATTTTCTGCCATGTTATTGCAGCAGTTGATAAACGGTCTGACACTGGGCGGGGTGTATGCCATCATAGCCATCGGCTATACGATGGTCTATGGAATACTCGAACTCATCAATTTCGCCCACGGCGAGATATACATGCTCGGCGCATATCTCGCAATAATATTTTTGGGTCTTTTTACCGCAATGGGTCTAACAGCAACAAGCCTTCCACTTGCACTGATTTTAACTGCCATCCTTACAATAATCTTCTGCTCTGCTTATGGCTTCACTATGGAAAAGGTTGCATATAAGCCATTGCGGAATGCACCAAGGCTCAGCCCTTTAATAAGCGCCATAGGAGTATCAATTTTCCTCCAAAACTATGTGATGCTCACACAGGGAGCGACAGATAAGGTCTTTCCTCAGCGCTTCGGAGAAGCAGGCTTTCAGTTTATGAATGTCAATGTGACTTATCTTCAGGCAATGATAATCTTAGTCTCAGGGTTATTAATGTTTTTCCTTCATCTATTCATTCACAAGACACGCATGGGCAAGGCAATGAGGGCAACTGCGCAGGACAAGACAATGGCAGCCCTTGTGGGAATAAATGTGGACAGCATCATATCCGTTACATTCATCATCGGCGCCGGTCTTGCAGCAGTGGCAGGCATCATGGTTGCATCATACTACGGTCTTGTAAATTACTTCATCGGATATATCGCAGGGATTAAGGCTTTTACAGCAGCGGTTCTGGGTGGAATCGGAAATATACCCGGTGCAATGTTAGGCGGCATAATCCTCGGCCTTGTCGAGAGCACAGGCGCAGCATATATATCCAGTGAATACAAAGATGCCTATGCATTCATCATACTTATCGTCATCTTGCTCATAAAGCCTTCGGGAATACTTGGAAAGACTACAGAAGAAAAGGTATGAAACCGATTCTTATCTCCCTGTTTGCAGCCATATTATTTCTTCCGTTTAAAGGCTTAAAGGCTGCAGGCATAATGTTTATAAGCATTCTTATCTTATTGTCTGCTGTCTCTATTTTGAAAAAAACAAAAGTTATCGATGCAATAAAAGCCATTCGCATTCCTGAAGCCGGTAGATTCAAGGCATTTCTCATCCCTGCCTTGCTGATTTCATTCCTCGCATTTCCTCTCATGTTAAAGGATTACTACATTGATGTTTTAATAATGTCGGGAATATACACCCTCCTTGCCCTCGGTCTCAATATTATTGTCGGTTTTACCGGTCTTTTGAATCTGGGCTTTGCTGCTTTTTATGCCATAGGAGCATATACCTATGCGCTTCTTAATACAAAGCTGGGTCTCGGCTTCTGGACATCCTTGCCCATTTCTGCCGGATTTGCCGCCCTGGCAGGACTCCTCCTTGCAATACCGGCACTGAGGCTTAGAGGCGATTACCTCGCCATTGTAACCCTCGGTTTTGGAGAGATTGTCCGGCTTGTCCTCAATAACTGGGACAGCCTTACAAACGGCCCAAACGGAATAACAGGAATCGCTCCTCCTTCGTTATTTGGCGTTTCCCTCGGAAAACTGAATCTTTATTACTACCTCGTGTTTCTACTTGTCCTCCTCGCCGTAATAATAATAAGAAGGGTTGAATCCTCAAGAATCGGCAGGGCGTGGATCGCCATAAAGGAAAACGAAATCGCTGCATCATCCATGGGAATAAACACAACAAAATACAAACTGTATGCCTTTGCATTCGGAACATTCTGGGCAGGAGTGGCAGGAATATTATTCTCTGCAAAGATGCAGTTCGTTTCACCGGAAAGTTTTACATTCATGGAATCTATTTTAATCCTGAGCATGATTATTCTCGGAGGTCTTGGAAATATATACGGTGCTATTATTGGCGCTTTCATCCTCGTTCTTCTGCCAGAAGTATTGCGTGAAGTCCAGTTGTACAGGATGCTTATTTTAGGAATAGGCCTGGTACTGCTCATGGTATTCAGGCCTCATGGAATCTTAGGAGGAGTAAAAGGTGTACATTTTAGAAGTTAGGGAACTGACCAAACACTTCGGCGGCATAAGGGCTGTCGAGGATGTGAGTTTCAAGGTAAAGGACGGCGGCATCGTCAGCATCATAGGCCCTAACGGCGCAGGAAAGACCACCCTCTTCAACTGTCTCACAGGAATAACAAAACCCACAAAGGGAAGCATATATTTTATGGAAAATGATATCTCAAAGTTCCCTGCTCACAAGGTCTCTGAACTCGGCATTGCAAGGACCTTCCAGAATATAAGACTTTTCTCTGAAATGACAGTAATGGAAAATGTCATGGTCTCACAGCATACGAGGATGAGATACGGCTTTCTGAGCTCAGTTTTGCAGGGGAGTAATTTCAGAAAGAAGGAACAGATTATAAAAGAAAAGGCCTTTGAGTATTTAGAGCTTGTGGGACTCGAAGATTATGCCGACACTATGGCAAACAATCTTCCCTACGGCAGTCAGAGAAGGCTTGAGATTGCAAGGGCTCTGGCAACAGAGGCAAAGATTATTCTCCTTGACGAACCAACAGCAGGCATGAATCCCATAGAGACTTCGGAGGTGATGTCTTTAATAAAAAAGATTCAGGAACTCGGCAAGACATTAATTCTTATCGAGCATGACATGCGTCTGGTTATGGGCGTATCCGACTGGATTATCGTACTTGACCACGGCGTTAAGATTGCAGAGGGTCTTCCGGAAAAGGTGAAGAACGATCCACTTGTAATAGAGGCATACATGGGAAGGGAAACAACTCACTAATATGTTAAAGCTGACATCTGTACATACATCATACGATCATATAAAGGCATTAAAGGGAATAGATATTGAGGTCGATAAAGGCGAAATAGCCTGCCTCATTGGCAGTAACGGAGCAGGAAAGACTACTACACTCCTCACAATATCGGGAATATTAAAACCCGATTCGGGAGAGATAACCTTTGAAGGGGAACCCTTGAAAAATATATCCCCTCACAATATTGTAAATAAAGGTATATGTCAGGTACCTGAAGGAAGAAGGGTTTTCCCAAGGCTCACTGTGCTCGAAAACATTGAAATGGGCGCATTTGGAGCAAAGGGTAAAAACTTTCACAGAAATCTTGAAAAGATTTTCTTATTATTTCCCATCCTCAAAGAGCGTAAAAACCAGATGGGGGGGACACTGAGCGGAGGAGAGCAGCAGATGCTGGCCATAGGAAGGGCATTGATGGCGAACCCGAAGCTTCTTCTCCTCGATGAGCCGTCATTGGGACTTGCACCCATAATGGTGAGCAAGATATTCAAGACAATTAAAGAGATAAATGAAGAAGGTGTTACCATTCTCCTCGTTGAGCAGAATGCAAAGGCGGCATTGAGGCTTTCCCACTGCGGTTATGTCCTCGAAAACGGCACGATCAAACTGCACGGAAGCGGCGAAGAACTTTTGCATAATGAGGATGTGAAAAAGGCTTATCTGGGGGAATAGTTTTTTTACCCCTCAAAAACCACTTTCCCCATATCCCTTGTATCATACCCTCCAAGGGATTCGACAGTTTGTCTGAATTCTTCGTTATTTCTGATTATATTAAGAATAATCTGTACCATTTCTGTATCCATAAACTCATATGGTATGGCTAAATCATAGCGTTCATTGGCAACCGGAATAAAATCGAGATCGAGGGCCTTTGCAGAGGAATAGACGGCAAGGCCGGTATCTGCAAGGCCTGTGAGCACTGCTGATGCAACGGCCATGTGTGTATATTCCTCCCTGTCGTACCCCTTCACCATGTATGGATTGATTCCGAGCTCTTTTAAATGTTTGTCCAGCAGAAGCCTTGTGCCCGAACCTCCCTGCCTGTTAATGAAAATAACATCATCCCTTATGAGGTCTTCAAAACCCTTGATACTCTTCGGATTGCCTTTTTTTACCAGAAGTCCCTGCTGGCGGTAAACGAGATTCACAAGGACAATCTTTTTATCTGACAGCAATCTTTTTATGAACGATATATTATATTCACCTGACTGTTCATCGAGAAGATGCGTGCCTGCAAAATGAGCCTCGCCTCTCTTTAATGCCATCAGACCGCCCATTGAGCCTACATGTGCGGATGATAATGAAAATTCCGGATAGTTCTTCTTTATTGTATTTGCGAGTATATCCAGCGTATTGTCATGACTTCCTATGCACACGATTGTATTTTTTATTTCATTTTTATTCCTGATCAGTTCGACCTCGACTTCTGTGCCTGCGCTTAATGCCTCTGCATGCGCGGGAATCCTTATAATTCCGTCTGCCCTCACAAGGGACATCAATAATCCCGCACCCCTGCCCACAGGAGTAGCGATATGTTTGTCATAAACAACGCCGACCTTCACCCTGATGAACTCATCTACACCCAAAGGAGAAGCAATCTGGCGTGAGATTGTGGCCTTTACCTTCTCGCCCTTTTCAATTGCGATGCCTAAAAATCTCGCAATCACAGGCTTTACAAACAACTGAAATGTGAGATATGCAGAGACAGGATAGCCAGGGATGCCGAATACAGGCTTATTGTTCACAAAGCCTGCAATCAAAGGCTTACCGGGCTTTATGGAAATGCCGTTGACAATCACCTCCCCAAGCTCTTTTATCGCAGTTAATGTATAATCCTCGGAGCCCCTTCCCGAGCCAGCATTTATCAAAACAATGTCCGATATTTCTGATGCCTCCTCTATTGCCTTTTTGATCTCTTCCAAATCATCCTTGACAATATTAAATCTTACGGTCTCTGCGCCTGATTCCTTTGCAAGTCCTGAAAGCACTGCAGAATTATACTCGATTATTTCAGGCGGCTCAGGCGGCCTGTTCTTTACTGTCTCAGGCTCGATAATCTCTGTGCCTGTGGGAATTATCGCAACCCTCGGCCTTTTCCTCACAGACACCTCCACATGGCCGCTTGCGAGCATGGCCCCAATGTCCATGGGTCTTATTTTATGGTTCTCGGGAATTATCAGTTCCGTTGCAACGATATCCTCTCCGATAGTCCTCACATGCTGATAAGGCGTAACAGACTGATAAATCTCAATGCAATCAGAGTTTGGAGTTAAGAGTTCAGAGTTAGGAGTTTTTTTATTCTGACTTCTGTCTTCTGACCCTTGACTCTTGATTATATTCACATCCTCGATCATTATGACCGCATTAAATCCTTCAGGCATGGGGTCTCCTGTATCCACATAAACGGCATCGTATCCTATTTTAAGCAGGCATGGGGATGTCTCTGATGCCGTGAATGTATCCGCAAACCTCACCGCATAGCCGTCCATTGCAGCAGAATGATAAAACGGAGACGAATACCTTGCAAACACAGGCTTTGAAGTAACCCGTCCAATAGAATCAGTAACATTTATAATCTCGGGAGAAAGACGATATAAGTCTTTTGCATCAAGATTATCAAAAAGGACTTTAATGGCTTCTTCAAGGGAAAGGCTATCAAGAAATACCTGTTTCATATATTTATAATATTCAAATCTTCCTTAAGTATTCAATATCCTTATCATTCCCAAAGGATTCGGCGAATTCCTTCTGTAACTTTTGCTTTGTGCAATTATATCCAGCGGCAGACTTATGAGATCAGCAGGGTCGGGACTAAGTTCACTCATCAAACCTGCCTCTATTGTCTTTATATAAGAGCCGCATGCATCACAGGTGTCTATCCTGAAACCCTTTTCTCCTTCAACTGTAATAATATTTAGTTTCGATGTGTCTGCATTAAGACAGACCGGACAGCCTATGCGCTTAAAATATCCCGATGTCCCGCAGAACGAACAGTACAGTTTCCTCCTGTTTTCTTCGTCTATTGACGCGATGGATGGTTTTGCATTGCATACCTGACATCTGCCGTCTTCACCGAATTTATCATCGCCTTTAAATGAATCCTTCAACCTCAGAAAATAAGGCCTGCTTATGAGAAAAAGGATAGAAGCAAGCTCATCTTCGTGATAAGGCAGAGAAAAAGAGGGCAATTCATTCAGGGGAAGCCTTGTAAAATCTATACGGCCGAATTTCATCGCCTCTTTTAAAGGCTCAAGATTTTCAAGCGGCACATCAAAGATGGATGAAAAGACCTCAAAAACAGGGTCTACCGCATCAGAAGGGTATACCGGCTCTTTAAGGGAAATTGTATCTCTCCAGAGATTATGGACGATATTGTTAAACTCCATAACCTTTTCATAAAGCCTTAAAGTCTCTTTCAAATGAGGCCTTTTTTCTATGATTTTTTCAATCTCTGCATTAATACTCCCTTTCATTCACCACCTTAATATCCCATCTTCTGAACCCATTTTGCATGTCTCTTCTTCGCCCATTCGAGAGGAACAGTGCCGTACACCATAATCCTGAATGTGCCGGGATTTGCGAGTGTTCCAAGATAGATATGCAGTGGAACGGCTATCATAAATAAATCAAAGGCAATGTTATGAACAAGATGGGAAAGTAAAATCCATTTCCTTATGTCGTCAACCTGCGGTCTTAACCATATAAAGAAACCGGAAGCCGCAATAGCTATACCTGCAAATAGGATAAAGAGATAATATAGTTTCTGACCCGCATTGATTACATCCTGAGGAGGAATAGCCGCCTTTTTCGCAAAATATCCGCCTGCCTTCATTATCCATCCCATGTCGTCAGAGCCGAATTTCAGGGACACAGGCAGGTAATTGAATATCGTCAAAAAGAGTGAGATGGAAAACACAATCCCTGCGTAGTTATGCCAGATCTTCATTGTATTGGCGCTTCCGAAAATTGCGACAACCTGCTGGAGATGGAATAAAAAACCGAAACCGCTCAGTGTAAGGATAAGGAAGCTTCCTGCCAGAAGCCAGTGGTTCAATATCTCAAAGGCATTCGCCTTTTTAATCATCTGATTGCCCATCTTATTTCACCTCCTCATCTTTCTTCGGCCCGATGGCGATATAATGCAGAAGCGATGCAGCCACCGCGCCTCCGAGGCCCAAATATGCAAGGGGTTTTAATACCTTATGCCAGAACACAACCGTTTCAGGGATTTGTGGATGCTCATCCATACCGTAGATCTTTGGAGAATCCTTGAAGGCATAAAGCACACCAAGCCCTCCGAGGTCCATCTGGCCGTAAAGCTTCTGGTAGCCAGCCTTCTGCGTCTTTCCTATTATTTCGTCCCTATCGCCGTATCTAATGGCGCCTGTAGGGCATGTCTTTGCACAGGCAGGTGCAAGTCCATCTGCAATTCTATCCGAGCATAAATTACATTTGGATATTTTTTCCTTCTCGTCGTATCGCGGGACATTAAAAGGACATGCTGCAACGCAGAGTTTACAGCCGATGCAATTGTCTTTGTTAAATGCAGTAGCGCCCTCCTTCGTTTTGAATAAGGCCCCAGGTGCCGGGCATATCTTGATGCATCCTGCATCGTCACAGTGCATACACCTCTGGCTGACAAAGAGCCACCGCACTGTATTGGTCTCGGAAGGCATCTCGACATATCTTATCTTGTTATATAAATTCGGCGTGAGGTCAGGGGGATTCTCTGCGCTTCCCTTGTTTGCAGTCTTTGTGGCAGGAAGCTGGTTCCATGCCTTGCATGCAGTCTGACAGCCCCTGCAACCTATACATAATTCCGGTGAAATCAGTAATGCCTTTCTTGCCATGTTATCACCCCCTATGCCCTTTCAACATTGACCATAAAGGCCTTTGATTCAGGTATCATTGTATTTGCATCGCCAATGGTCGGTGTTAGAAGATTTGAGCTGTCACCGCCGCTTCCGTCCTCCGGATGCTGCCAGCCGAAACACCACGGCAGGCCGATCTGATGTACGGTAGTATTCATAACCTTAAACGGTTTAAACCTGTCCGTAACCCATGCTATTGCCCACACTTTGCCTCTCGCTGAGGATACTGTTACTTTATCGCCGTTCTTTATTCCCTTTTCCGCGGCAAGCTCCTTGCTTATCTCCACGAACTGCTGCGGCATCATCTCCATCTGCCAGGGTTCGTGTCTTGTTAAAACCCCTGTCTGCCAGTGTTCGGTGACCCTGTATGTTGTAGCAACATACGGATAGCGTGTATCGCCACTGAGGAATATATCCTCCGGCAAACCGCCCTCCTTTGTATAAAAGAGTTTTATTGTCGGGTTTATCCTCTGCTTTTTGGACATTGGATTTTCTGAAAGAGGGCATTCCAGAGGTTCGTAGTGCTCCGGGAAAGGCCCGTCTGCAAGGCCGGGCCCGAATATAGCGCCCATTCCGTCCGGTCTCATGATGAAAGGATATTTTCCAGCCTTTTCATCTGCCAATGGCGGCGCAGGCCCGTCAGGCACATCTCCATCCCATCCCGGTGCAGTCTTTTTTGTCTTCGGATCCAGTTTATTGGGATTCCATTTGATAACGGCTCTCTTTGGATCCCATGGATTTCCGTTTAAATCAACCGATGCGCGGTTATAGATTATCCTTCTGTTTAAAGGCCATGCCCATCCCCATTCAGGATAAAGCCCGAGACCGCCGATATCCTTCTTGCCCCTTCTTGCCATCATATTTACAACCCTGCCGTCTGCCTGTGTGTAACTTCCGCTGTATATCCAGTTTCCGCATGAGGTTGTGCCGTCTGCCTGTAAAGTGACAAAGTTTGTGCAGAGATCGCCCTTCTTACCAAGCTGCTTTGGAGGAGTAACTTTTTTATCAAAGAGGTCTTCAAGGTAATAGCCGTTTATCTCTTTTGCAACACTGTGAATATCAAGCTTCTTGATTTTGCCGTCAGCGCCTTTCTTCCCATAGTCCCATGTGAGGTTAAGTATAGGCTCAGGGAATTTGCCGCCCTGTTTTTGATAAAGCCTCTTTATCCTGAAATAAAGCTCATTCATTATCTCTGAATCGGGTTTTGATTCTCCGATAGGCTCTATCGTCCTGTATCTCCACTGTGCAAGACGACCTGAATTGGTAATACTCCCTTCTTTTTCCACAATAGTAGTAACAGGGAGTTGGAATACCTCTGTTTGTATCTCTTTTGGATCCGTATCAGGGCCCTTCCAGAAAGAACCTGTTTCATCATCAAATAAAGTTACATTCACCATCCATTTCAATTTTGACAGTGCCTTTCTTACCTTCCCGGCATTACCGCTTGAACATGCAGGATTCTGTCCCCATACAAAGAATCCCTCAAACTTTCCTTTAAACATCTGGTCAAAAAGCATGAGCCATGAGCAGTTCATGCCTTCATCGATCTTTGGGAGATACGAATAGCCGAAGTCATTTTCCTTTGTAGCTTTATCTCCATAGATGGCCTTGAGATAACTTGTAATATATTTAGGTCTGTTTCCCCCCCAGTTAACACTCTTCGGGTCTTTTGTCTTCGGAGTAAATTTCTCGATATATGTCTTAAGATCAACAACAGCAGCGCTTGGCACAGGGAGATAACCCGGCAGGATATGGAAAAGAAGTCCATGGTCTGTTGAGCCCTGAACATTTGATGCGCCTCTAAGTGCATTTATGCCGCCGCCGGCCATTCCCATGTTTCCGAGTAGAAGCTGTATTATAGACATTGCCCTTATGTTCTGTGTCCCTACCGTATGCTGCGTCCAGCCCATTGCATAAAGTTCGGTCCCGGCCCTGTTCGGCTTTCCTGTTGACGCATATGTCTTATAAACCTCAATAAGTTTTTCTTTAGGCGTTCCGGTGATGCTCGAAACCTTATCGAGGGTATAACGCGAATAGTGTTTCTTGAGAAGCTGAAAGACAGAGTTGGGGTCTTTCAGCATCGGGTCTTTTTTAGGTACGCCCTTATCATCCATCTGAATAGACCATGTTTTCTTATCATACTTCCTCGTCTTTTCATCGTAACCGGAAAATACGCCGTTGAACTCGCCGGGGCCTTTGAAATCTGGGGTTACAAGGAAAGTTGCATTTGTATAATTGACAACATATTCCCTGAAATAGAGATTATTCTTGAGTATGTAGTTAATCATCCCGCCGAGGAATGCTATGTCGGTGCCGGAACGCATCTGAGCATATATATCAGCCTTTGCAGCAGTCCTTGTAAAACGGGGGTCGACAACTATGAGTTTTGCGCCTTTTTCCCTCGCCTTCATTATCCATTTCATTGAGATAGGGTGATTTTCAGCAGGGTTTGCGCCCATTACAAGAATAACATCAGCGTTCTTAAAATCAATCCAGTGGTTTGTCATTGCGCCGCGACCAAACGACTCTGCCAGAGCCGCTACAGTTGGAGAGTGTCATATTCGAGCCTGATGCTCTATATATACAAGACCCCATGAGCGGAGTAGTTTCTGAAGCATATAGCATTCTTCATTATCAATATTTGCGCTGCCGATATGGGCAATACCATCTGTCCTGTTGACGACAAATTCTTTTTCCACATCTTTCTCTGTGCCGTCAGGCTGTTTCTCTTTTACCTTTGATTTTGAGGTAATCTTAAAAGTTTTGTCGCGCGTAGTCTTTATTCTCTTTGCAATCTCATCGAGCGCCCAGCCCCATTCAACCTCTTTCCATTCAGTTGCGCCCGGAGCGCGGTATCTGGGCTTTGTAAGACGCGCAGGATTATTGACAATCTGGTACAACGATGCTCCCTTAGAGCAAAGGGTTCCCTCGCTGATCGGATGGTCAGGGTCTCCCTCTGCATTTACCACTTTGCCGTTAACCGTATGCACAATCATACCGCATCCGACAGAGCAGTACGGGCATATGGTCTGCGTTTCCTTAGCACTCTTAATCCTGAGTCCCTGCGCATATGCCTTTACAGGATCGAGATTAATGCCGAGAGAGCCTATGAGCAGCGACCCGCCTGAAATCTTAAGAAAGTCCCGTCTTGATACCCCCATGACAAGCCTCCTGTTTTAGAAGTATTAAAATTTTTTATTGAATCATTAATACATGGGGAAATAATAGCTCCATAAAGAAGTGTTGTCAAGTTTTTATGCGCAAACAATTGACAGATAGGAAAAGGCTTTCTCGAAGAATCGCTGCACAAGCAATTCATTTGAAATAGTTCTCTGAAGTTTAATGCAGGGCTGCCTCTTTATTAGGAAAGTCTATTACCTTTATCTCGTCCTTCTGAATAATGGAGCGTCCTTCAAATATGCCGCCTTCTGCAACGGATAACTTAATCGTATGGATGTCTCCAAATAACTTGCCGGTATGCTTAATCTCTACAAGCTCATCAGCATTAACACTGCCGTCCACCCTGCCGCCGATTACCACACACCTCGCTTTTATATCTCCTGCAGCATAAGCATCATCTCCAAGGATAACCGAATCAGCAGTGATATTACCTGTTATTTTGCCGTCTATTCTCAAGGTTCCATTGGCAGTTATATCTCCCTTGAATTCTGAATTAGGGCCGATTAATGCCTCGAGTTTATTATTTTTCTTAAGAAACATTTTTTGCCTCCTTGATAAACATCATGGGATTCACGGCCTTGCCGTTGTGCCATACCTCATAATGAAGATGCGGCCCGGTGGAATTCCCTGTAGAGCCTGAATGGGAAATAACTTCGCCTCTTTTCACCTTCTGACCCACCCTTACATTAATTGAACTATTATGGGCATAAAATGTGGAATATCCAAATCCATGCTCTACAACAACAAGGTTACCATTGCCTGCGCTCCATCCTGCAAAGCTGACTATTCCGTCAGCAGTCACCTTTACAGAATTTCCCGTACCCACCGAAATATCAAGCCCGGAATGGAACTCCTGTCCTCCGTGCATTGGATTTTCCCTGCTGCCGAATTCGGATGTTGTCCTTCCGATAATAGGCCAGCCCTTTGGAGTTGCCATATAAATGTCCTTCTGGTTTTTCAGAAAATCTCTAATATCGGTCACTTTTTCGATGGTATTCTTTATCTGGTCTTTCAACAACTCCATATCAAGGGAGCCTGCATCGTGCAGATTAACCCTGGTATCAACATTCTCCAAAATCCTGTCTTTGCTCTTAAAGGATAACAGTCTTTTAAACTCGGCCTCTGCCTTTTCGAGCGTTGATATGGTTGACTTTAGTTCAACAAACTGGCTCATGTAAAAGTTCAGTCTGCTCTTCATATGATAGTACTCGATTGTATCAATGGCTGCCGAGACAACATAAACAGAGCCGACCAGCCATACTATAACAGATGTTACAACGCCGATGGATGGGAGTTTTAGATTGATTGTCCGCTTGCTGTCATGAGGAATAAGCATTATAGTGACAGGAGTAAAAAGCCTTCTAAAAAATCTTTTGAGTTTATACATAACGGATCTTTTCCTTGCCTCCTTTCTCTACAAATCCAATACGGTAAGCATCAAAACCATATTGCCTCAGAGTGTCAATAGAGGGGTCAGAATATTTTTTAGGTAATACTATAACATATCCTATCCCCATATTAAAGGTTTTTTTCATATCGTCGTCAGGGACATTGCCCAGTTTCTTGATAAGGCTAAAGACAGGAGGTACCGGCCATGAATTTTCTTTGATTACTGCAATCAGCCCATCTCTTATTATCCTCGGCACATTACCGACAATACCTCCGCCTGTTATATGCGCCATTCCATGAATATCTATTTTGCCTTTCAATGCATTAAATGCCTTTACATATATCCTTGTCGGTTTAAGCAACTCTTCTCCGATAGTTGTATTAAGTTCAGGAATATATTTATCGATGCTGAATTTTGCTGCATCAAAAAAGACCTTCCTTGCAAGGGAATAGCCATTACTGTGCAAGCCGCTGGATGCTATGCCTATAACGGCATCTCCTTCATTTATCTTCGAACCGTCAATAATTCTATCCTTATCCACAACGCCGACTGCAAAGCCTGCAAGGTCGTATTCATTCTCTTCGTAAAATCCTGGCATCTCTGCTGTTTCTCCGCCTATCAGAGAACATCCCGATTCTCTGCAGCCTTCTGCAATGCCCTTTACAACATCGCTCGCCTTTTCTGATTTGAGTCTTCCTGTTGCAAAATAATCGAGGAAGAATAGAGGCTCTGCACCGAGCGTAAGAATATCATTAACACACATTGCCACGAGGTCAATGCCAACAGTATCATGTTTATCCATCATGAATGCTATCTTTAATTTTGTTCCAACGCCGTCGGTTCCGCTTACAAGCACAGGCTCTTTGTATTTTTTAATATCCAGTTTAAATAATGCGCCGAATGAGCCTATGTCGGTCATAACCTCCGGCCTGAATGTCTTTTTCACCATAGGCGCAATGAGGCTTACAAACCTGTCGCCTTCGTCTATATCAACGCCTGCTTTTTTATATGTTAACTCTTCCATATCACCTCTAAACAATCTTCATACTTGTATCAACAGCCCTTGCAGAGTGCGTCAATGCGCCGATGGATATTATATCAACTCCTGTCTCTGCAATGCTTCTGATATTTTCAAGATTCACATTTCCCGATGCCTCAAGAATGGCCTTACCCTTTGCAATCTTTACCGCTTTTTTCATATCGGTGATAGACATGTTATCGAGCATAATGACATCAGCTCCTGCGTCCAATGCCTCTTTAAGCTCATCGAGATTTTTTACTTCGACTTCTATTTTTAAAAGATGGTGTCCCTTCTTTGCAAGCTCAATAGCCCTTTTTACACCGCCTGCAACTTTTATGTGATTGTCTTTAATCAAAATCCCGTCATAAAGCCCGAACCTGTGATTTACTCCTCCGCCGATCCTCACACCATATTTTTCCATAAGACGCATTCCGGGTATTGTCTTTCTCGTATCGGCAATCTTCACGGGTAATCCGTTAACTTTTTTCACATATTGATTTGTCATGGTAGCAATCCCTGATATGCGCTGAAGGATGTTCAATGAAATCCTCTCTCCTGCAAGGAGGCTTCTTGCACTCCCTGAAATTTTAGCTATTATATCGCCCTTTTTAACGC
>JAJYXI010000049.1:31976-104753 GCA_021791055.1 Nitrospirota bacterium
CCGAATATGCCTCCTGCAACAGCGCCTATTGCAAGGGCAGAACGCCAGTCAAGGAGTGTGGTCACATTGCCGTTTATGTTTTTTCCTATCATAAGGATTGAAGTGCTGTTGTTCGAATTTATCTCCTTTGCAGCAATAACGCCTGCAGCGCTCTTATTCATGGTTGTTTCGTCAGCAGAAACAGAAACAGGGGTAAAAGAAAAGTTCAGGTTTGTGGTATTGCCTGCCGTAAAAACTCCTATGCTCTGGTTTAAAGAGAGATTAGCCCCCCTCATTAATACTGCGGCTCCCTGTGTTACCTCGACACGCTCACCGTCTATGCTCAATGCGCCAACCTGCTGCAGCTCGATATGCCCCCCCTCCACCGACCTGACAGTGCTCTGTCTTATGTTCATGAACTCTGCCTCAACCATACCGAGGTTTTTATTTTCCATCTCTATTATCTCTTTTTCCATCTCATACCCCCTTTTTAGTGTTGAACTGTCTCTAAAAGCTTCATATTTTCCTCTATCTTTTTCTTTTTATGAACAAGGTCGTCAAACTTTGTCTTCTCTTTTTCTACCACAGCCTTTGGAGCATTTTTCAGAAAATCTTCATTTAAGAGTTTTTTATCTAAAACCGCTATTGCATCATCTATCTTTGACTTCTCTTTCTGGAGTCTATCTACTTCAGATTTTATATCCAGAAGTCCTTCTATTGGGATGTATATCTCCATTTTATCCTTTACAGACACTGCAGAGCCTTTTATTCTCTTAATATCAGCTCCTATACTTATCTCTTTGCACCGTGTCAATTTCATTATAGCGGTCAGATTATTTTTAAGGATACTTTCTGCATCTTTTGATGTGGTTTTTATATCGGCCTTTATTTCGAGAGACAGTGCAATATTCAATTCGCCTCTTATGCTTCTTATGCCTGTGACCGCATCTATTATATAATTCATTTTCTCTTCTGCATCAGTGGATTTTGGCAACTCTAAAGGATATGGTGATATCATGATGCTTTCGCTCTTCTTAAATACGCTGTTCCAAAGCTCCTCTGTAACATACGGCATGAATGGATGCAGCATTTGAATGGTTTTCTCAAGGACAAAAAACAGGCAGTTTACAACTGCCTCCTTCTCTCCGGCACTGCCGTGATACAGAACAGGCTTTGTAAGCTCGATATACCAATCGCAGAATTCGTGCCATACAAACTGGTATATGCTGTTTGCAGCATCGTTAAATCTGTAGTTCGTCAGATGCCTGTTCACCTCTTCTAATGTAGATGCCAGTCTGCTAATTATCCATCTGCTCGGCAGGTCTAAGTCCTTATCGTTCAATGGCTGCCTTGTCCAAGACTCTTCATTAATAACTATGAATTTCGCGGCATTCCACAATTTATTTATGAAGTACCTGTAACCCTCAACCCTGTCCTCAGAAAATCTCACATCCCTTCCCTGTGCGGCAAATGCAGCAAGCGTGAATCTAAATGCATCTGCACCGTATTTGTCTATCATCACAAGCGGGTCTATAACATTGCCCTTTGATTTGGACATCTTCTGCCCCTTCGAGTCGCGGACAAGGGCATGTATATAAACATCTTTAAAAGGCACATCGCCCATGAATTTTAGTCCCATCATAATCATGCGGGCAACCCAGAAAAATAGTATGTCAAAGCCTGTGACAAGGACACTCGTCGGATAGAATGTCTTTAAATCCTCAGAACCTTTAATATCAGCGGCAGGCCAGCCGAGGGTTGAAAAAGGCCACAATGCTGATGAGAACCACGTATCAAGCACATCGGGATCGCGGATTATGTTTTTGCTCCCGCATTTAGGGCACTCCTTTAAATCCTCCCTCCGGCAGATTGGTTTGATACTCTTTGATATCCTTATAATCTTTGAATTTCTGACTATATCGGCATGGCTCATGCCCAGTTTTTTCAATTCAGAATATATGCCGCCGGACACAAATCCCCCCTTGCCCCCCTTTTCTAAAGGGGGAGTGGGGGGATTAGGAATCTCTATCGGCTCAAAGAATATATGCTCCATCATTTCTCCCTGAGGAGGCATTCCATCCTCGCCCTTGCAGTCAGGACAGTACCAGACAGGTATCTGATGCCCCCACCATATCTGCCGGGATATGCACCAGTCCTTTATATCTCTCATCCACGCAAAATAGTTGTTATCCCATGAGTCAGGGATAAGCCTTATTCTCTTATCCTGCACTGCCTTTACAGCCTCCGATGCCAAGGATTCTATCTTCACATACCACTGAATCGTGAGAAGTGGCTCTATTATAGTCTTGCACCTGTAACAATGGCCGACAGAATGAAGGTATTTTTTTTCGCCTTCCAGCAAACCAAGCTCTTTCAAATCTTCTATTATCTTTTTTCTGCACTGGTATCTATCAAGCCCGCTGTACCTTTCCCCTGCATCGGCAGACATACGGCCGTCTTCTGCGATTACGCTGATTGATTTAAGATTGTGCCGTTTGCCAATGGCCTCATCATTGAAGTCGTGGGCAGGCGTTACCTTTACTGCCCCTGTTCCAAAGGCAGGGTCGACTGCTGCATCTGCTATTACAGAAATCTTTCTGCCGGTTAAAGGCAAATCGAGAGTTTTACCGATAATGTTTTTATATCTCTCGTCTTCAGGGTGCACCGCAACTGCCATATCGCCAAGCATTGTCTCAGGTCTTGTAGTAGCAACAGTTATATACCCCCCCTTAACAAGGGGGGGAGTTGGGGGGGTAAGGGGATATTTTATGTTATATAGTTTGCCGTCTATTTCTTCGTATTCGACTTCAAGGTCGGACAGGGCTGTATGACATCTCGGACACCAGTTGATTAGACGATTGTCCCTGTATACAAGACCCTCTTCAAAGAGCCTCACAAAGACCTCCCTCACGGCCATTGACAAGCCTTCGTCCAAGGTGAATCTTTCCCTCGACCAGTCGCACGATGAGCCGAGCTTCTTAAGCTGATGTATGATCCTGCCGCCGTACTCTGCCTTCCATCTCCATACCCTTTCGATAAATGCATCCCTTCCCAGTTTATGCCTGTCAATTCCCTCTTTTGAGAGCTCCCTTTCAACAACATTTTGGGTCGCTATTCCTGCATGGTCTGTTCCGGGAAGCCACAGGACTTTATGTCCTGACATCCTTTTCCATCTCGAAAGAATATCCTGAACAGTGGCGTTGAGAGCATGACCCATGTGAAGGGAGCCTGTAACATTAGGCGGAGGTATGACTATGCAAAAAGGCGACATGACAGCATTTGGGTCGGGTTTGAAATACCCCTCTTCTTCCCAAAAAGCATACCACTTGTCTTCTATATCTTCCGGGCTGTAGCTCTTTTTTAATTCAATCATGATTTGGTTGATGGGTTGATGAGTAAATGGACAAATGGGTAAATGAGTAAAAAACTCATACTCATCTACTCATCCACACATCAACTCATTTACTAATTTATTTCCGAAGTAATCTTTTCTATCTCTTTTTTTATTAATGCCTCAGCAACCTCTGGAACAATTCTCTTAATTGCAGCATCAATCTCGCCACGCAATGATTCGATCAAGTCCTTCATCAGTTCCCTCGTTACATTCTCAATAACACCGGGCGCAACTGTTGATACTGCCTGCTCGATAGAACTCTTTATTGCCGAAGAAATATGGGGCAGCATTTCACTGCCTATCACAAATGAAACCTTTTCTTCTAATTGCTCTTTCGATTCCTCTGGGATTTCCTTTTGAGGCAGTTCGCCGGATACCTCTTCTTTCATTGCCTCGGCAAGCTCTTCCTCAAATCCCTTTATTTCGACAGAAGCCTCAGATTCAACGGCAGATGCCAAACCCTCTGATGAGAATGCAATCTTTGCCTCATACTCCTCATCTAACATTTGCTGATCTTCGATCTTTTCCTCCACAGGGATTTCTTCGTCCCATCCGCCTGAGACGGGCTGTTCCTGAGCAGGAGTTGAGACTGATTCGGACAATTCAGCAGAAACCTCCGGGACGCCGGCAGATACAGGTTCTTCCTCGTATACCTCTTCGGTTTCGGTCTTTTTTGCAGGCTCAAAACTCTTAAGCAATGCCTTTACCTTACTTATCAGCTCCTGAGATTCAAATGGTTTAATGATAAAATCGTCTGCAAAAACCGATTTTGCATACTCTTCGTCAAAAGGCTCAAAGGCGCCCGCGAGAAGAATAACAGGAATAGTAGCAGTAGCCATATTATTTTTAACCTTTTCGCAGAGCTGATAGCCGTTTAATTTAGGCATCTCAATGTCAGCAAGCACAATATCGGGGACAAATGACTCCAATGCCTGCAAGGCCTGTTCTCCATCATTAAATGCCCTTATCTCGAAATTCTCAGGTGCAAGGACAAGCTCAACAACCTTCTGTATAGTGAGGCTGTCATCTGCTAACAATAATTTATAAGGCATATTTCCCCTCTGTCGTATAGGTTATAAACTCTATAATGCTATAACGCTCTTTGTCAAGATTTTTTCTTGCTTCTGTAATCCTCTATGGCCTTTCTCAAGGCATCGGCGCCGAGATTGGAACAGTGCATCTTCTGGGGCGGAAGTCCGCCCAACTCCTGCGCAACCGCCTCTTTGGATATGCTTAAGGCCTCATCAAGGGTCTTGCCTTTTATCATCTCTGTAATCATGCTGCTTACAGCAATTGCAGCGCCGCATCCGAATGTCCTGAATTTTGCATCAACAATCACATCATTTTCGACCTTTATGAATAGCTGCATTGCATCGCCGCATGTGGGATTACCCTCCATGCCTACACCGTCTGCATCGTTGATTTCGCCCACATTTCTCGGATTCATAAAATGGTCCATTACCTTTTCAGAATACATCTTTATCCTCCTACACGGTTATCTTATTCGTCATTCCGCACTTGATGCGGAATCCAGTCATTTGTTTTTTATGATTCCTGCTTACGCAGGAATGACATAAAATTTGATTATTGGTAATTGATTTTATCCTGTGTAACATTTTTCTCCTTCACCTGCCTCGCCCCATCCCTTTGCAAACGGAGACATCTCCCTCAGCCTGTTAATAATCTGCGGAAACTCGTTGATGAAATAGTCCACATCTTCTTCCGTATTGTCCATTCCAAGGCTGAATACGATAGAACCCTGTGCAAGGGCAGATGGAATTCCGAGGGATAGCAATACTGGTGAAGACTTAAGTGCCCTTGAAGAACATGCAGAGCCGCTCGCTGCATATATGCCCTTCATTGCGAGCATTAACAACATAGCCTCTCCTTCGATAAATTCAACAACAAAGCTCGCATGATGAGGCAGCCTTTTATTAAGATTATTGGCAGGATGCCCTGTGAGATATACATTTGGTATTTTGAGCACGCTCTCTACAATTCTGTCGCGAAGTTTTCTACAGTGCTGCATCCTGTCTCCCATCTCATTTTTTGCAAGTTCAGCAGCCTTGCCCATTCCAACTATGGCAGGGACATTTTCTGTGCCTGCCCTCCTGCCTCCCTCCTGAATGCCTCCGTAGATAAGGGGGACTATTCTTAATCCCTCCCTTACATAGAGGGCGCCTGCCCCCTTGGGTCCATAAAACTGGTGTGCTGCCATGCTCAGAAGGTCAACACCCAGCTCTTTCACATCAACAGGGATATTGCCTGTTGTTGCAACTGCATCTGTGTGAAATATTATATTCCTTTCCTTTGCTATGACTGCTATCTCTTTTATAGGCTCGATAGAGCCTATTTCACTGCTTGCATGTGCTACCGAGATGAGGATTGTCTCTTTTGTGATGGAGTTTTTTATTACATCAGGGTCAACAATTCCGTGCTTGTCAACAGGCAGGTACGTAACTGTAAAACCGCTTTTTTCAAGAAACCTTGCAGAATTAAGTATGGAATGGTGTTCAACCTTGGATACAATCACATGCTTACCCTGGCTTTGCTTTGCAATGGCTATTCCCCTGAGGGCAAAATTATTGGCCTCTGCGCCGCTTGCAGTAAAGACAATTGTTGATGGTTTTGCATTAATCAGGGAGGCTACCTCTGTTCTTGCCTTTTCTATTGCATCCCTTGCCCTCATTCCAAGATCATAGACGCTTAGAGGATTGCCAAAATCCTCATTGAAATACGGCATCATTGCATTGAGCACCTCCGGGTGCAATGGGTTGGTTGCAACATGATCAAAATAACACTTCCTCATATTGTCTCCTTTATCGGTTTATGAGTTAATGAGTAAATGAGTGAATGGTATAAAAGATTATCTCATTCACCCATTTACCCATCCACCCATTTACTGAACTGTCTTTCTCACATAAAACTTATAATAATCCTCATCTTCATCCATTCCTATAAACTCATTTCCTGTCTTTTCACACCATTGGGGTATGTCTTCAAGCGCACCGTCATAATCCGTAAGTATCTCAAGCACCTGCCCCTTTTCAAGCCTCTTTATCATCTCATCAAGCTTGAGAAGGTGCATGGGACACATCATATACACAATATCGGCTGTTAAATCCGCCTTTACATCGTGGACAAATTTCATAAAAGACCGGTTAATGTTGAGGTTGAGGTTGAGTTTTCAGCCTTAGAGTTCTCTTGACCTCGGTCTTAACCTTACCTCCTAATTTATAAAGGTCTCCTGTTATCAAATTCTTTAGTGTTATGGTTTTCAGAAATGCTTCGACCTGCTCGCCCAGCGCCTTCCAAAGAAGATGGGTTACACAGCTGTCAACCCTCACACATCCTCCTTCCGGATCAAGACAGGATGTGAGAGCAACAGGGCCTTCCAGTTCATTTAAAATCGAAGCGATGCTTACCTTTTCAGGGCTTTTATTTAAAATATAACCGCCTCCCGGCCCCTTTATGCTCCTGATTAACCCTGCCTTTCTGAGCTTATTAAGTATCTGCTCGAGATAGGCAACAGAGACATCCTGCCTTTCGGATATCTCCTTAATGGTTACAGGGGTCTCGGGATACCCCCTTGCTATCTCATACATAGCCCTGACACCATACTGCCCTTTTGTAGATAATCTCAGCATGACATTATGCTATAATACCCTACCATTTTTGTCAAGTATTTCTACTAAAAACAGGCGATAGGTGAAAACCTATCGCCTCTACTTCGTCTTTTCCTCAAATAGCTCTTGTTCCTGCTTGTTCTTCATCCTCTTGACAAGCTCTTCGTAGGAATCGGTGCGAATAATCTTATTGAACTGTGTCCTATAGTTATTAACAAGACTTACTCCTTCTATTACCACATCATATACTTCCCATTTGCCATTCTTCTTGAGAAGCCTGTATTCCATGGGAATTTCAACATTCCTCTTTGTGATTATCTTGCTATCCACCTCGGCATACTCACCGTTTACCTTTTCATTTATATACAGAATCTTTTCATCCGTATAGCTCTCAATCTTTTTGATATATGATCTTTCAAGGAGATCTGTATATAACGGCACAAACTCTTTTCTCTCCTCCGGTGTCCTTTTCCTCCAGTGAAGGGCAAGCGACCTCTTTGCCATCTCTTCAAAATCAAACCTTTCTGAAATTGTCTTGCGTATTAACGCTCTCCGCTCCTTTGTTTTTTCAGGCCTTTTAAGCTCCTTATTCTTTAATATATCAAGCACCTTATCAACCGTCTGTTTGACCTGCTGGGTAGGACTATCAGCGTATGCTGCATATGAATAACTCGATGTAAAAATAAAAAACAATACAAAGAATAACTTGATAATTCTCATAGAACCTACTTTATCTCTTTCATATCCAGTCCTGTTGCGTATAAGAGATTCGCAAACGACATTCTGTGGTTATATATGGAACGGAGATTATTTGCCTTCATCTGGGCATAAGCCATTGCAGCATCTGCTACTTCCTTTGCATCACCTATTCCAAGGTCAAAGTTTGCCACTGCTGCAACAAGCCACTTTCTTGCATTCTTATACGCCTTTTCTGTTTCAATAATATTTTTCTTTGCCTCTTCCATGTCGAGATATGCCTTTCTTACCTGAAACGGTATAGCCTCATCAGCAAACTTCTTTTTCTCCAGCAGTTTGTGGTATTCGGCCTGAGCCTCCTTAACCCTTCCCTCTGTTATTCCGAAATCAATAGACCATTTAAGCCCCATGAATGCAGCGCCATAGGTATGGTTAAAATAGTCATAGATATAGGGATTATCCACCTTATCTCTGTTCGTTGCGCCTGCTACGGATGCCTTCAGTCCTAAAAACAACTGAGGGTAATAGCTGCTCTTTTCTACACTAACAAGGGCATTTCTTGCATTCAGACCCTCTTTGAGCTGAATAAATTCAGGTCTTAACTCTATGGCATTTTTTATGTAATTGTTGAGTTCTTCCGGCAATTTGCTTTCAGGGGTCAGGGACGGCTCGGCAGTATCAAACTCTGTCCCCCTCGGAAGACCCATGCTGGTAACAAGGGCGTCCTTTGCAAGTGCAATTCCCTTTTCTGTCTCGTTCAGATTTTTATCAATCTCGCCTAAAAATGCCCTGAGTTTAAATAAATTAACTTCATCTGCCCACGGAGAGCCTATCTCTATCTGCTTTTCTGCCTTTTTTATGGATTCGACAAGCTCATCCTTGACTTCCAGCACAAGGTTTCTCATATCCTTTGCAAGGAGGAAGCCGTAATATAGTTCTTTTGTCCTTAAAACTATATCAGATGTCTTCTTATCCGCCCCTGCCTTTGCCACTTTTATGCCGCTTGAAGCAGCTTCTTTATAACTGCTTATCTTGCCGAATGTGTATATAGGCTGGATTAATGTGGCATCTGTACTGCCGAATATCCCGTTGACGGTTGTTCCTACAGATGTATTGACAGTCGGACTTATCTGTTCCTTCTTTGCCCTTGGAGAGGGTCCTGTAATTGCAAGCACCTCTATTTGCGGATAGACTGCCGAATCCGCCTGCAGCTTTTTAGATTTATACACTTCTTCTTCATAGCGTGATTCTCCTATCTCAGGACTGACCTCGATGGCTTTTTTAATGCATTGGTCAAGGTTTAAGACAACTTTCTGATTCGTATCCTGTCCATGTGCTGGTGATATAATGAGTAAGCAGAAAGCAATCAATAAAAGGCATCTCACCATAATTTCCCTCCTAAACTTCTCCAAACACATACTTTGATATGAGTTCTTCCAGATCCACTGCCGACTCGGTTTCCCTTATCCTTCCACCATTGGGTATTATCTTCTCAGAGCCTCCGGGTGCTATCTGGACATACTTCTCGCCTATAAGCCCCTTTGTCTTTATAGATGCAATGGCGTCTTCTTGAATCTTTACATCCTTATAAATTGTGAGCTCAACCAATGCCTGATAGTCGTTAAGTCTTATGCTCTTTACCTTTCCGACCTCTACTCCTGCTATTTCGACTATAGAGCCTGATTTAATTCCGCCTGCCTTCTCAAACTCGGCATATACAGTATATCCCCCTCCGCCTATGACTTCAAGCTTTCCTAACTTTATGGATATATATCCGAGGGCAAGAATGCCCATTAAGACGAAGAGGCCTACAGCAAGCTCAAGGTCGAACTTTTTCATCAATATCCTCCTGCGCCCCCACTCCTTTAAGGTTTGAATGAAGGAACTTCCATACCAATTATAAACTGTCTCACTATCGGATTAAAAGAGTTTTTAATTTCATCAGGCGTTCCTACCTCTACAATCACGCCATTGTGCAGCATGGCAATCCTGTCGGCAACATCGAATATTTCAGGAATATCATGGCTTATAATTACTCCTGTAAAACCATACTTATTATGTGTATCAACTATAAGCCTGTGAATCGAATTCAAAATGATAGGGTCAAGACCTGTTGTAGGTTCATCAAAAAATACTATCTGCGGCTCTGTTATCAATGCCCTCGCAAGTGCAACCCTTTTTTTCATGCCCCCGCTTATTTCAGCAGGGTACTTCTTTTCCATACCCCAGAGCCCTACATCCTCCAATGCCTGCATAACCCTATCCTGAATCTCTTTTTTGCTAACTTTTGTCTTTTCCTTAAGCGGAAAGGCCACATTTTCATATACGGTCAAGGAATCAAACAGCGCACCGCCCTGAAAAACAACTCCCAACTTTTCCCTTATCCTGTCAAGCTCCTTTGTGCCGAGCCTTGTAATATCGACGCCATCAACCAGCACGCTTCCTTTATCAGGCTTGAGAAGACCTATAAGGTGCTTTAAAAACACACTCTTGCCGCCGCCGCTCTTTCCTATTATAGCCATTAATTCTTTATCGAAGATCGTCAGATTTACACCATCCAAAACCTTCTGACTATCAAAGGACTTTTCAAGATCAATAACTTCTATCATATTTTATCCAACACTCCAATGCTCCGGTACTCCATATCTATATCTATAGTAAGACCGAACCAATGAAATAATCCCATATAAGAATCAATACAGAAGACATGACAACAGCCTCTGTGGTTGCCTTGCTGACGCCTTCTGCGCCATAGCCCGTATAAAAGCCTTTATAACAGCATACCCATGAGACAATAACACCAAAACTTACAGACTTGTATATTCCCTGCATTATGTCTTCCATATCGACAAAAACCTCCATCTGCGAGAAATATGTCCCCTCGCTCATGCCAAGAAGCTTCACTGCTATTGCATATCCGCCGTATATGCCGATTACATCGAATATTGCTGCGAGTAATGGAAACACCATTATGGCAGCGACTATATTCGGAACGATAAGATACCTCATTGGATTAAGCGCCATTGCTGTAAGCGCGTCTATCTGCTCGCTGATTCTCATTATTCCTATCTCGGCAGTAAGGGCAGAGCCTGCCCTTCCTGTAACCATAAGGGCAGACAGCACAGGCCCTAATTCTCTTATGAGGCTTAAAGCGATGGCAGGACCGAGCAGGGCATCCGAGCCGAATTTCCTGAGTGTATAATACAACTGGAGCGCAAGGACCATTCCTGTGAATGAGCCTGTAAGGAGAATAATCGCCATTGATTTATTACCGAAAAACCTCATCTGTCTTAAAAGCAGATTGAATTTAAAAGGAGGGACAAATACAAAATAAAAGGAATTCATTAGGAATGTGAACATATGTCCCATTCTTCTTATCATGGACAGCGCCCATGAGCCTAATATCCTCAATAATCTTTCCATTTGAATAATTTTTCGGCTAATTTATTATTAGCTTTTAATAATAAAAAAAGCCTGTAGTGTTGTCAATTAAATTTGCTTTAAAACAGTGACTTTTTCGTCCTTGTTAATATCAAAGAGCTGTGAAGCGCTGCCCATATTTACAAATATCTCTAAGTGGCTGGAGCTGTTGACAAGACAGTAAAGACCTCTACCCGCTGCCTGAGAATAATTTTTTACAGGCTGGATGACCCTTCCTTTTATCTCCACACAGAACTGTTCTCCGAATTTCTGGAGGTCGGTTTTTCTAATATTTGTAATTGCATTGCCGAACCTGTCTATATAAATGACTTCCCCTGAAATTATATCCCCCTTAACCTTTGGCAGCGGTATTTCGAACCTTTTAAAATCATCAATTACACATCCGAATCTATCTAATTCAACTACTCTCGATAACCATGCTGCAACAGGGGCAAAGATATCCCTTCCCTGAAATGTAGGACTGTCTTTGGAAAGCATATATTCCTCTTCGGCGATATGGATAACTTTTAATTCCTGAGAAAAAGACATTACATATGAAAATATACCGTTATCAGGCCCTACAAAATAATGGCCATCAGCCTCAAGAATAATCGCTCTCCTTTCAGAGCCGACACCCGGGTCAACAACTGCAATATGGATTGTGCCCGGTGGGAAATACTTACAGCTTGAGCCTATAACAAATGCCCCTTCTTCTATATTATGCGGTTCTATTCCGTGGGTTATGTCAACAAGAGTTACAGAAGGGTTTATGGATAAAATAACGCCCTTCATCTCTCCCACAAATGGGTCTTTGTATCCGAAGTCTGTAGTTAGGGTTATTATTCGCTCATGGCTCATGGATCATGGCTCATAGTTTTATAGTTTTTTTGCTATGAGCAATCAGCTATGAGCCAATTTTCAGGCTTCCAATTATTTCATTTATATCAGACAGCCCTTCTTCTTTAAGAAATCTCTCCATCCCTTCTATTATTTCGATTGTCGCAGTTGGATTTACGAAATTTGCAGTGCCCACAGCAACAGCCCTTGCGCCTGCTATTAAAAATTCGAGGGCATCGCTGGCATTCATTATCCCGCCCATACCTATAATCGGAATCTTTACTGCCTTATATACCTCCCATACCATCCTGACTGCAATGGGCCTCACAGCAGGGCCTGAAAGTCCGCCGGTATTATTTGCGAGTACAGGCCTTCGTCTTTTCACATCCACAACCATACCCGTTATGGTGTTTATCAGAGATACCGCATCTGCACCGGAGTTTTCCGCCACCTTTGCCATAAGACCAATATCCGTGACATTGGGCGAAAGTTTGACTATCAGAGGAAGATTTGTTGTCTTTCTAACAGCAGTGACAACCTGCTCCATTATTTTAGGATCTGTACCGAAGACTATCCATCCTGCCTGCTTATTCGGACATGATATATTCATCTCAATGGCATGAACACCATCTGCATTGCTTAATTCCTCTGCTGCCTGAATATATTCATCAATGCGGTCTCCAAAGAAATTTACAATAACAGGAGTTCTGAATTGCCTTAGAAATGGAAGTTTTTCCTTTATGAATGCCCTAACCCCTATATTCTGAAGACCAATGGCATTGAGCATCCCTGCAGGCGTCTCCACAATTCGCGGGGTTGGATTGCCTTGCCTCGGCGTAATTGAAAGCCCTTTAACTACAACAGCCCCAAGCCTGTTCAGATCAAAAAATTCCGAATATTCCTCGCCGTATCCGAATGTGCCTGATGCAGTCATCACAGGATTCTTAAGTTTAAGAGACGCAATGTTTACTGAGAGGTTACCCCCCCCATGCCCCCCCTTACCAAGGGGGGGATTAGGGGGGGTAACCGACTTCTGACTCCTGTCTTCTGGCTTCTCTATTCCCATACGATCTCCTCAATATCAAAAACTGGCCCCTCTTTACACACCCTTTTATAGCCTGAAACAGTTTTGACAACACAGCCAAGGCATGCGCCCACACCGCATGCCATGTGTTCCTCCAGAGAAACATAACACTTAACCCCACCCATCCTCCCCTTATTTAAGGGGAGGAGTGAGGAGGGGTATTCTGCGACAACCTTGGAAAGTTCTTTCAGCATTGGGGTAGGGCCGCAAGCATAAATCGGTAATGCGTAATGCGTAATGCGTGATGGGTTAAGAAAATCGCTTAAAGAATCTGTTATCAATCCTTTCTCACCTTCAGAGCCGTCATCCGTTGTTATAAATATTTCCTTTGATAATGACCGGGCTTCATTCAGCATTATCAGCTCATCCTTATTCCGTGCGCCATAGAAAAGATATGCCCTCTTCTTAAATCTCCTTAGAAGAGGCAATAATGAGGCAATGCCTATCCCGCCTGCAATTGCTATAAAATCTCCCTCCGGCGCTGAATAGCTGTTGCCAAGAGGGCCGATTACATCAATAATGTCACCACTTTTAAGATTTGAAAGAGACAATGTGCCCTTGCCCCTTATCCTGTATAGAAATTTCAGCGTGTTGTCTTCGTGTCTGAAAATGCTGAATGGCCTTTTTAAAAGAGGGTCGTAGGTATCTCCTGTCCGAAGCATGTAAAACTGCCCGGGCTCAGGAACTATGATATCCGATAAAGGGCTGAGATTTAATAATCTGAAATGTTCATTTAACAGGATGTTTTCTGTGATGTTTGCTTTGAAGTTCTTAGGCAAAGTTAATCTCTACAATTTCGTATTCGATTGTCCTTGCAGGGGCCTTTACTACTGCAACATCGCCGACCTCTTTCCCTATTAATGCCCTTCCAACAGGCGAGCTTATAGATATCTTCCCGCTCTTGACATCAGCCTCGTCAGGCCCCACAAGGGCAAATTCATACTCCGTATCTGCCTCTATGTCAACAACCTTCACCTTTGCTCCAAAGGCAATTCTTGACTGATTTATTTTAGCAGGGTCTATAACATCAGCCATTGCCAGTTTTGCCTGAAGCTCCTGAATGCGGCCTTCTATAAAGGACTGCCTCTCCTTTGCAGCGTGATACTCCGCATTCTCAGAAAGGTCGCCATGCGCCCTTGCCTCTGCTATATCCTGTATGTTCTTTGGCCTCTCGACCTTTAGAAGTCTGTCAAGCTCGCCCTTAAGCTTCTGATAACCTTCAGGTGTCATTGGAACACGGTTCATTATCGATGCATCCCTCCTTTAGTATTTCTTGTGGTTAAATACTGTTATTAAAATAACACTTTCATAATGATTTTTTCAAAATGGGAAGGTAAAATTATGCCTTTTCTGCTTCTTTTGAAAAGGCCGGCACCGGCACTCTGAAGGAATAACGGTCGTCTTCGAGGATTATCTGTGTTGCCTTTAATTTTGAAGAATTAACGATTATCGGGGCTTTTAGGTTTGCGTTCAGTCTATTGTCAGCAACATTCAGGATTACAAGGATGGCGGTATCTGCCAAATCCTTTATCTCCAGAAATTCCTCTACATCATCTTCGACTGTAAGGGAATAATCTGGAAACAGGCCAAATGGCTCTGTAACTATAAACGCAGTGTCGGGATCGTCCACTGCATGAAGCCATTTAATCGGGTCTTTATAGTCTAAGAGAACATATCTCTTTAAGTGTGGAAATCCGGGGATTCCCATCGGGAAACTGATAATTTTATTCTCTTCTATATCTATTTCGCCAAACCTTGTCGTGCTTATCTTCACTGTGCCTCCACCTCTTTTTAATGTCATTCCTGCGGAAGCAGGAATCCAGACTTTTCATTTTTTACTGGATTCCCACTTTCTCTTTACCCTTCCTTCATGCCAAGGAAATCCTTTAATTTGTCCATATCTAATTTTGCCGACTCCACATTCAACTGTTTCAATTTTTCATAAAGTTCTTCCCTGTAAATAGGAAGTTCGCGAGGCGCTTCAATTCCGAGCTTAACAAAGCCGTTGCCGATTTCGACAATCTTGATTCGTATATTGTCACCGATGTTTATTGTCTGGTTGGCCTTTCGGGTTAGAACAAGCATTTTATCCTTATATTCGGCCTCATTTGATGAAGTCAAAGAGACTTGCTCTTAGAAAATCCGAAGATACTGTCCTGAGGCTCTGCAATGCAGCCTGACTTTGTACCAGCTCCGATGTCAGTCTTGGAATATCGGCATCCTGGTCATTGGAGATGTATGTACTCATATCATACTCCCTGTTATCCTGGAATCTCCCTTCTGCATCGAGTTTATTCAATCTGGCTCCCACCTCTGCCTGCTGTTGAAATACCTTTTCAGCCACCTTGCCGACATAATCAATTGCCTTCTGTATTCTGCCTACATCATCCATTTCAAGTGCAACCTTTAAAAAATGCATTGCGCGCATGATATTGGTTTCATTGAGGTAGTTGTTGTTAAAGCTGTAGTAGTTGTCATTATTGGTTCTATCAGTAATATAGTTGTAATTTGTAATATTTGTGCCGAGGGTCATATTCTGCGTTCCCTGTGGGTCATATGCAAGCAGGTTAAGCCCTGTTCCTGCAGCATCTGTAGTGTTCACAATTATTTTAATTTTATCGGATTGCCCAACGGGCTCTGACCTTATAACAAGCCTGTAGTCGTTGGTTCCAAACTTTACAATATTTGCCTTTACCTTTGATCCAGCTTGATTATTTATTGCATCACGAACTTCATTAAGAGAATAAGGAGCAGCATGGCCCAAAGGAGGTTGAGCAATCGTAACGGTTGCAGGTGATGTATCATTATCTCCAACGGCAATAGTTAAAGAACCTCCGTTATTTGTAAATGTTAGCGCACCTGGGTTAGCAACGCCCGATGAAATATATAATGCAGATAACGGGTCTGCATCAGGTGGTGTTTCAGGCTCTCCGGTAAGAGGATCGTTAGTTGAGTCGAAGTTGTAATTATACGGCGGCAGGACAGCATTTGACGGGTCTGTTGAATTGACGCGTTTGAAGCTGAACAGTTCGCTTGCAGGGATGTTGAGTCCAATCTCTATGCTCTGGCTGATATTTATTTCAAAGATATTTGTATCTGCAACGAACTCACCTGTGTTGACATCGATGGGTGCAATATTCGATTTGAATCCTGAGAATATATATCTATCACCGACTTTCGTATTGGCGATACCAACGGCGCTTTCAAACAGAACGCCCACTTCCCGTGCAATCATAAGTCTCGAATTTGGATCCGTAGTCCCTGTTGCTCCGCTCAATGCAAGTTCCTTTGCCCTTATTAAGATATCATTTAACCCTGAGAAGGACGAATCTGCAGCCTCAAGAGAGCCTTTAGCTGAATCTATTGCCCTTTTGTACTCACCGATTGCCGATATATGCGTTGTGTAACCGATAATCCTCGACATTGCCGTAGGATCATCGGACGGACGGTTAATCTTCTTACCGGTGGAAATCTGCTCACTGGCATTGAATATAGCTTCCATGTTTTTCTGCATATCCGAAAGGAATCTATCGTAAAACATTTTTGTAGTAATTCTCATCTTATACCTCCATGACGCTTAACGCACAACGCTATTATCTTCCTGTCATATTTATAAGCGCCGAGAGTAGTTCATCAGCAACGCTTATCATTTTTGCAGCAGCCTCAAAGGACTTTTGATATTTGATAAGATTGGCAGCCTCTTCATCAAGATTCACACCGGAGGTCTCCTGTCTTTTCCTTTCCAGCTCTTCCACCATGGTGTTATGGAATTTCTGGCTTATTTTCGCCGAATTTGCCTCAACGCCGACGCCGGTGACAACCGAACGGTAAAAATCAGAAGGATTGCTGCCGTTTATAAAACCGCTGCCTGAAAGGGCGGCAATCAGTTTTGCGTTCATATTGTCGCCAGGTAAAAATGGATAAACTGCAAAATCACTCGCATCAGAACTGCCTGAAGCAATAACAGAATTGGAGCTGAATCCAAAAATACTCTCTGCGGTAGTTGTAGAATTGGTCCAGTCTAAAATAATGCTGTTGGGATTTATATTAATAGGAGGCGTAGTATCATTATTGGTAATTGTATATTTTTTAGTAGTTGGGTTATAGCTAACCTCGTATTCATAATTTGTACCTGTATCAGCACCTTCCAAAGCATTCTTCAATACCTTTGCAAGCTCGCTCCTTGTGTATGTCCCCCTGGGTATGGTAACAGTCGTATATGTAGTCCCTCCGTCTTCGCTGAATCTGAGTGTATTGTTGGAACTGTCTATAAGGATTGAGCCGCCTTTGATTTCATTAACACTTTCCGCATAACCGCTAACCGGAATAACGGAATCAGCATCGGAGGTAAATCCGAAAAGGTCTTCTGCTGTTGTATTTTGCGACGTCCAGCTAATGGTAGTGCCGCCTGCAACTGTGTTGTTTGTAACCTTAAACTTATTTGTCTGGGCGTCGAATGTTACAGTGGCAGCGCCGGCTCCAAGCAAGGCATTTAATTGTGTCTGGAGTTCATTTGCGAGTTCGAATCTGTTATAGCTGCCGTTGGAAAGCGTAACAGGATTCCCGTTAACAATAATTGTGTCATTTACACCTGTGGTAATCGTAAACTTCGTATCCAGATCCCCTGCTGCTGCCGCTATTTTATTCGGATCGGTGATCGCCACACCCATGCCCATTGCAGCATTCGTATTAGGCCGCACAGTGAAGGTTTCGAAGGTTGGAGAGGTACCTAATAAAGTAGCCTGCGCACCGTCTATCTTGACATTTATACCAGAAAACTGAAGTGTCCTCGTGTTTGCTACAGTGGTATCAATATTAATCTTTGTGGGATCAATTGTTGTCCATGTCTTCCCATCGGTGGATTCCTGAATGCGCCAGTATATGCCTGTAGCCCCCTCCTGTTGATAACCAGTTCCCCCAGTGGTGTTATAATTTATCTGGTACTGCTTTTCGAAATTCACCTGACTGAGATTTGATATGGTCACATTAGCGTCTGTAATAGACCCGCCGGATGTGCTTGAGTCCTTTGTTGTAAAAGGTGAGCTTATATTAGTGAAGAAATAATTTCCTGTAGAGTTATCGAGCCCATAACCGCTTGTATGATATTGATTTGTTGTTAAGGTAAGTTCAAGGGCAAAGGCATTCAGCCTGTTCATAATGGAAGTAGTCTCTGTCTCTCTTAAATCAATATTAGCCTTCAGTTCGCCGCCTGTTATATAACTGGTGACCTCCTTTATTTCGTCTGGTAAATCTACATAAAAGTGCATATTGTTCTCTGTGTCTGTAGAAACACTCATCTCATATATCTTACCGCCGTCAACAATAGGCGTTCCGCCTATGAGTACAGAATACCTTCCGACACTATCTTCAAAGGTGCTAACCTTAACTATTTCATTCAATCTTTCGATGAGATAATCCCTTTGGTCTTTTAGATCCAGAGCCCCGGGAGATGTGGCAATCTTCTCATTTAAGTCTGCAATTTTTGATGCAATGCTCTTTACCTCATCTACAAGGCTCTGGCTGCTCTTGTATAACTCTGTGCGTTCATCATCAACAGAGACATAAGCCCTGTTTAGTCGTGAGGCAAGATATTCGGCCTTTTTAATTAACAGCGTTCTCTGTGCATACCCCTCGGGATTCTGGGAAACCTCCTGCCATGCATTGAAAAAATCTGTAATGGCTGGACTTATGCCTGTATCGGATGCCTCGTTAAAAATATTCTCTATCTTTAAGATGCCTTTCTGGTAAGCATCCCAGTATGAAAGGTTTGATTTTTCCGTCCTCACCTGAAGGGTCGTAAAGGCATCGTACATCCTCTTTATTTCTGTAATCCTGACCCCCCTACCGGTCATTCCAATGGAAGTTACTGTTCCTGTTGGTATATTTTCTAAAATTAGATCCTGTCTTGTATAACCAGGTGTTGAGGCATTGGCAACATTATGGGCTGTGGTATCGAGTGCCCTTCTTGTCGTCAGCAGGGCGGTTTTGCCGATGTCAAACAGACCCAATACAGACATTTATGCCTCCACCGATATTTTCTGGCGTGCACTTACATCAAAGCTGCTCAAAAAATTATATGAGGTCTTTATGTAATAGAGCGACTTTTCAATCAATACGCTGTTGAATCTGTTCAGTTCGGATATGCTGTGTATTATGGATGTAAACTTGGATGCTATAGCTGTCAGTTTTTCCCTGTACCCGCTGTCTGCCATTCTGGCAACCTCTGATATGGTTTTATTTTTAAAACCAAGTGCATCAAGTATCCTCTCGCGAGTCTCATCGCATACCCTTATCTGGGTCGTTATTGCCTCCTTGTCGCTCAACAGCGACTCAAGTGCCCTTGGGTCGAGACTTACTATCACATCCTTTTCCTTCTGTAATAGATCGACCATCTGTGTACAAAGGGAAAACTCCTTCTCCAGCGCATTAATTAAGTCCTCATATAATTGAGTCAATTATAGCCTCCTCTAAAAGTTTGCCTGCTACCGCCTCACCTTTGACATTGTAAGTGCCGGCATTGATAGCATTTTTAATTTCATCCACCCGGTCTGTCCTTATCTCAGGGAGTTTGCTGACCTCTATCTGAAGTCTGCCAATCTCCTTGGCTTTTTCGGAGACCGTTACCTGATCCTTGGATAAAACCTCCTCAGACCTTTCTCCTGCCTTTTCCTTAGCCCTGTCAGGCTTCTGCAAATTAGACCCGACAACTTCAATCTTATCCGTTATCCTCATCTTTAAATCCTCCTTTCTATGGCTATTAGCACATAGTTCTATATATTATATCGGAGGATTTAGCTAAAAATTAACCAACCATAATTAACCAATCATATTGGCAGGATCCACAGGCACCCCGCCTTTCCTCACCTCAAAGTGGAGATGTGGACCTGTTGATCTCCCTGTCGAGCCTGACAACGCTATAGTCTTGTTTTTATCCACAACATCTCCGGTCTTAACAAGGTTAACAGAATTATGGGCATAAAGGCTTGTCAGACCATTTTCATGCTCCACAATTACACAGTTCCCGTACCCTGATGAAAATCCGCTGAAAACCACCCTGCCCGATGCCGCAGATGCCACCGGTGTACCCTCCGGCATAGCAATATCTATCCCATTGTGATGCCGTAGTTTTCCATCAATAGGGTCGTGTCTCAAGCCGTATCCCGAGGTTATTCTGCTGTCTGCAGGGATATTTAGTTTTCCATCGAAATGCAGGCTATGTTTATCCGCTTTTGGAAAAACATTAAGTTCTGGTTTGGAATTCTGATTTCCTGACAGTGGACTTCTCAAAAAGAAATCTCCAAATCCGATTCCCCTTTCGGCAAGGGATTTGGAAATCTCTGATGTTATATAAGGCATATATGTCGAAACAGTCCTGTCTTTGCCAAAAGATGTCTGTTCCATCATTACCTTCAAAAACTCGTTCAGAAAAACGGTTTCCATCTGTTTTGCTATAGCCTTTGGGTCATTTGAGTTAAGAGTTTGGAGTTTAGGATTTACCCCCCCTTGCCCCCCCTTACCAAGGGGGGGATTAGGGGGGGTATCTGACTGCTGATTGCTGACTATCTTCACATTATCACCAGTTCTGCCCTAAGACTTCCTGAAGTCTTAATCGCCTGTAAAATTGCCACGAGGTCTTTTGGCGTTACACCCAGCACATTAAGCGCTTTGACCAACTCGCCTATTGTTGCTCCTTTTACTTCAACCAGAGGGGCCTTCTTTTCTTCCGCCTTCATTTCTACCTTAGGAACTATAACCGTTTCTGCAGATGGAGGAGCAAACGGAGGGGGCTGAACAACTTCATACTCAACTTTAATTTCTATTGTTAACCCGCCATGAGCAAGGGCAATCGGATTTATGCGGACATTTTCACCGATGACAACCGTACCGGTCCTTTCATTAATCACAACCCTTGCAGGCATATCCACATCTACGTTTATAAGTTCGATTTTTGACATTAACTCTACTACCCTGTTCGCGTAGACATCAGGAGCTTTTATGGAGACAACCGATGGTCCCTCAGCTTTAGCAAAGCTTCCTCCAAGACTCCCATTTATTCCATCAGCTATTTTTTTTGCAGTTGTAATATCCTGAACCGTTAATAAAAGATCCAGCCTGTGCTTATCATTTAATTGCACAGGGACCTCTTTTTCCACAATTGCGCCATTAGGCACAGAACCCACATTAGGATGATTCTTAATCGCCTGAGCGCCTGTTCCACCAGCCACAAAACCACCGATGGATACAGAACCCTGCGCAACTGCATAAACATTACCATCAGGCCCCTTCAATGGCGTCATCAAGAGAGTTCCTCCCTGAAGACTTTTTGCATCGCCGATAGACGATACCTGCACATCCACCTTCGATCCGGGTCTTACCATCGTGGGCAATTTTGCAGTAACTATTACCGCTGCTATATTCTTTGTCTTTCCCTTTAAATCGGCAGCATTTATACTGATTCCCATTCTTGTAAGCATGTTGGCAAAGGGCTGGAATATGTACGTACCAATTTTATCCCCGGTGCCGTTAAGCCCGGCAACAATTCCGTATCCTATAAGCTCATTTTCCCTTATGCCCGAGAATGAGGCGACATCCTTTATCCTCTCAGCATGAACGACAGTGAACAGTGAACAGTGAACAGTGAACAGTAAAAAACAAAAAACAACAGCTTTTTTCATTTTTTCAATATATCCGGTTTTTGAATTCATTCTTTATGCTCCTTTTTGCTATTCACTAACCACTGTTCACTATTCACTGTCTTTAAAACGGCCATACCTTATCCAAAAATCTCACTAACCATCCCTGTGACTGCTTGTCATCCAGAACACCATCTCCAACAAAGTATATCTGGGCATCAGCTACATATTGCGACAAGACTGTGTTACTCGGAGATATATCATCCGGTCTCACAATACCTCTTAATACCAGTATCTCCTTTTCATTGTTCACGACCACCTCTTTCCTTGATTCAAGCACAAGGTTCGAGTTAGGCAAAACCTCCACAACCTTTGCAGTTATCGTGCCGGCAAGCTTTCCTTCCCTTGCTGTATCGCCCTTGCCTTTAAAATCAGACTTCCCGCTGCCTTTTGCAGACGGAGAAAACACATTGGTACCTTTATAAAAACCATTTACCATAGGTAGCTTTTGTATGCCAAAGTCTTTATCCATCCCGAAAAGGTCGTCCAACCCATAATCTCCAGATGAATCACGATTTGCATTGGTCGTCGCCTTCTTAGATGCAACAGATTTTTCATTAATAACTATTGTCACAAGATCGTTTGTTCTCCTCGCCCTTCTGTCTTCAAAAAGAGATGCACCGTCTTTCCACAGAGAGCCTTCGGATGAGTATGTCTCTTTCTCCTTTGTCTCCACATATTTCTGAGGCATTGGTGCGCTCTTTATATCACGGGCATCCTTTAAGCCGGAACAACCAATAAGGACTGCAGATAGTAGCCAGTAGCCAGTAGTCAATAGCAAAAATTTTATCTTTGACTCTTGACTCTTGACTCTCGACTCTCGACTCTCTTTCATATCTTCACCCTCACTGTATTTGATGATGTCAGAACTCCGCTCACCTCTTTTTTAGAGACATCGCATAAAACCCGTGCCGTCCCGCCTATAACAGCATCGCTCCTAAGCACCCCTTGAGTTGTTATAATCATATTACTCCCTTCCACAACAACATCAACCTTTTGCCCCCTTTTAATGCTCAATTGAGTTGTTAAATGATCAACTCTTATAATAACCCCCTGCCCTATATTTGCCCTAAGAACCTTCTTCTCGATATCGTTTCTGTTTAATGCCGCACCAGCAGGCAATTTTGAGCTTTTTTGTCTTACGGCATAGAAATCTTCTGGAGTCAATGCCGTTCCCTTCGTGAGAGGCCTTGAGGTAATAAAAACATCCACAAGGACATCATAAGACGCCTCAACAATTATATTTTTCCTGCCCATCCTCTTATCTCTAAGGCCAACCGTAAAATTAATCTTATTACGCCCGGCATATCCATTCATTACTACAGTGCTAACTTTATAACCCTCTAAACCATCTAAAGCGTCCATCCCTTCAACCACTCTCAATCCATTAATCTCAACATCTTCAGAAACCGAATTTTTCAGCTCCTTCAGTATCATCCGGTTAATATCTGACATCAGGTTTTCCTTTTCAGCAGATTCAGATATACCGGTGAGCAGTAAGCAGCAAGCGCTAAACACTAACAGATAGAAGATGATTTTCTTCCTATCGCCTATTGCCCATTGCCTATCGCCTTTCATCATCTATCTCCTCAATGCAGCTGCGGTCTGGAGCATCTCATCAGATGCCTGAACAGCCTTTGAATTAAGGTCATACGCCCTCTGAGCGACTATAAGATTTGCCAATTCTTCCACAACATTAACATTGGACATCTCAAGAACACCTTGATTTATGGTACCGCGTCCCTCAGTTCCAGGAGTGCCGGTAATAGCCTCGCCAGAGGCATCTGTGGATAAAAACAGATTCTTACCCATTGCAAGAAGACCTGCGGGATTAATAAATCTTGATGTTTCGATTGTACCAATCTCAACAGGTGTAGTGCTGCCTGCCTGCAACACAGTCACGCGTCCGTCAGAAGCTATGGTAATTTTAGTCGTATCTGAGGGAATCGTAATCGCCGGCTCAAGGGGATAGCCGTCTGAAGTTACAATCCTGCCGTCTCTGTCGAGCTTAAATGCCCCTGCTCTTGTATATGCAATAGTCCCATCAGGCCTCGTAACCTGAAAAAAGCCGTCACCTTCTATAACGAGGTCGAGGTCATTGCCTGTATTCACAAAATCACCCTGCGTAAAAAGCTTCTGGACTGCAACAGGCTTAACGCCAAGACCTACCTGGATTCCGGTGGGTATCTGAATTCCCTCTCCTGATGGAGCGCCGGGCGCCTTTATTGTCTGATAAATCAAATCCTGAAAATCAGCCCTGCCTCTCTTATAGCCAACAGTATTTACATTTGCGAGATTGTTTGATATGACATCCACATTAAGCGACTGTGCATGCATGCCTGTTGCTGCCGTAAAAAGCGATCTTATCATTCCAATACCCCCTTATACTTTTGCAATCTCAGATACAGCCCTCTGAGACAAGTCGTCAAAGTTTTTAATAACCTTCTGAGCTGTTTCGTACTGCCTTAATGCAGTTATTATGCCAACCATCTCCTGAATCGGATTTACATTAGACATCTCAATGCTTCCTTGCAATATTTCGCCTTTAGATGCACCTGCTTCATCGCCGGAGAACAATGAATTTCCGACATGCTGCACATTGTTAAGATTTACCAGCTTGAGCCTGCCTGCGACATTGCCGTTTACATAAATATTCCCGTCGGGAGCTATGTTTATATTGGCTGTGCTTATGCTTTCTCCCTCAATCCTGATCGGCTTATTTGCCGTATCCATAACCCTCTGTCCATTTCCTGTAACCATGTATCCGCCTTTATCCATGCTAAAAGAACCATTTCTGGTGTAATAAATCCTTCCCTTGCTTTCGACTGCAAAAAAACCATCCCCTTTTATTGCGAGATCGAGAGGGTTTCCTGTTGTCTTTATATTTCCTTCAGAGGTGTCTATATGATATGTCCCCAAATATGCCATTGCCCTTGCATCAGGATAAACTGCATTATGTTTTTGCGCAACACCTTCTAATAAAGGATAGAGACGGGAAGAAAATGAAGTTTTTTTGTAGCCTGCAGTGCCGGCATTCGCCAAATTATTGGCGACACTGTCCAGTTCTTGACTTCTCAGCACCGCCCCTGTCATTGCTATGTACACGCCTTTATACATAATTATCCTTTTTGGCAGCCATCCTTTTCTTTCAGAGTTGTAAGTATAAAAGCAATATTGATGCCAATAATTTTAAACTGTTTAAACGATTTGAACAAAGCGGCATATAACAACCAATGGCTTAAACTTGTTCCGTACGGTTCAAATGGTTCAAACAGTTCGAGGGTTCAAAATGGTGGGAAATTTTTTCCTGAGGTAGGAAAATTATACCTCTATGTCTATTCCTTCTCTCTTTTCTTCTTTTGATTTTTTAGGAAGTTCTTTTTCTTCTTTAGTCGCTTTTTTAGCCTTGCGGGTAATGCGTGTTTTTGGAAAGACATGGGCTGGCCCTATGCTGCGTACACCTGCAATCCTGTAAGGCTCTCTTATGCCCTCGTCATTTGCCATCTTAATTTTTTATCGGGCAAAAAAGAAAATCCTTTACTCCATTACTCCAATTTTATTTATTCCAGAAGCTTGGCCTTTTGTTCTGTATATGCCTTCTTTATCTTGTCTTGCAGTTCAGCGAATTTATCTTCAGACATGCCGAGACGCTCCAGCTCAATGTTCGAAACATTTACAGGCCTCCTCAGGCCTATACCCATGTTCAGGCAAACCGCATCAGCTATCCTGATTATCTCGCAGAGTGTTTCAAAATTGCTGTCTTCAAAGGCAGGAAATGTTTCTGAGTGATGATACTCTATGACCACTTCGAGGTTTTTGGGCAGCTTCCACTTTCTTGCAATAAGACCCCCAACATTGCAGTGGTTAAACCCAAGCATCTCATCCTCAACCTCTATAAAAGACAACCCCTCTTCATAAACCTTTTCTATAACCACAGAATAGGACTCAGACATGCTGTTGTTGAGAACAGTCTTCCCGACATCATGTATCAATCCTGCAACAAGCGCCTCCTCTGATTGAATCATCTTTGTCTCATGGGCAATAATGGATGCCGCAATGGATACGCCAAGGCTGTGTTCCCAGAGTCTCTGCTCGAAGAGACCGAACTTCCTGTGCAAGTCCTTCAATGAGGCGGCAACCACAAGATTTTTCATGGTATTAAAACCAATAAGAATTATTGCAGTGGATATTGTGTCTATGCTCTTGCCCCTGCCGTAATACGGCGAGTTGGCAATCCTCAGAAGCCTTGTAGAAAATGCCTGATCGTTGGAAATAATCTTTTCGAGTTCGTTTATAGATGAGTAGTCGTCATTCATAAGCTGTAAGACCTTCATTGCAACAGGAGGAAGGCTTGGAATGTCAACGGTTTCTAAAATAATTTTTTCTAATATCTCTTCTTTCATCTTCTATCTTTCAGCCTTTTCAAACTCCACGAGTATATTTTTAATCTCTTCGAGTTTAAAAGGCTTGTTTATAACCCTTATACCCTCTTTTTTCACGAATTCATCAAGTTTCTCATTAAGCACCGCACCGGTAATCATGATAAATCTCTCTGCCAGCTCGCTGTTTGTCTCTCTAATTCTATAATACAGATTATCTCCGGTAGCATACGGCATCATATAATCGCAGAATACCGCCCAGTATTTATTGTTAAGCACCGCCTCCATGGACTCCTCGCAAGATAAAAATATATCTGTCTTATAGCCTAAGCTGTCAAGAAAAAACCTCATCAGCTCAGCCACATCAGGCTCATCGTCCACCACAAGAATCTTCTTCATTTTATCTCCCATGCCTCTTGAGACTGATTATAACAGATAATCCATTATTAGTTACAAAGTCAATATCACCGCCGTAATTTTTTATAATGGAATAGGCTATTGACAATCCAACACCAAGACGGCCGAATTCCTTTGTCGTAAAAAACGGCTCAATCAGTCTGTTAATAAGTTCCTGAGATACCCCTGCACCTGTATCTTTGAATGTAATTATTACATTGCCGTTTTCTGTTTTAGATTTCACGGTCAATACTCTTTTATCCCTACCGCTCATGGCCTCTATGGCATTCACTGCAATATTATAAAACGACCTTATTATGTCCTCCCTCGCCATTATATAAGGCTCTGATGTATCAAATTCTGTTACGACAGATATTGAGCTGCTTTCTATCTCGTTTTGTAAAATAGATATGGTATTTTTTAATGCCTCATTGATAGGCACAGGGTGAAATGGTGTGTTGTCAACTCCTGCAAAATCCATTAATATTCTCATAAGCTTACTTATTCTCTCTGTTGCATCTTTAATTTTGCAGCAGATTTCTCCAATTTTCTCTTTATCGGAAAAACCTATCTCTGAAGCAAACTGTGTATAACCGCTTATTATTGCAAGGGGATTGTTTATCTCGTGAGCAAGACCTGATATAAGCCTTCCCACCGCAGCCATCTTTTCGGAATCCTTAATTCTTTCCTGCATCTCAACCACATCGGTAATATCCCTTATGTCCTCGATGACAAACTGTATGTTGCCTTCCTTGTCTCTGAAAGGTGTATAGACAATATTATGGATATATTTTTTGCCTTTTATCATGTGGATATGTGTTGCATCTCTTTGAACGCCGTCCCTATAGACCTCATCTAAATAACATTTCTTTTCCTGTTCTTCGCACGGCTTGTCATACGAGTGAACTACTTCCCAGCATTTTTTCCCTATTACCTCATCACGGCTTAGTCCTGTATCTTCTAAAAATTTCTCATTCACTTCTACGATAGACTTGTTGGGAGATACGATAATCACATAATTTGATATGGAATCATAGAGCTGTTTAAAATAATTCTTGGTATCGTCCAGTTCCTTTGTAAGCAGATTAATATCCTTAGCCATTTTATTAAAGGCATCATTAACCATCTGAAAATCCTCGACATCCACATCAGGGACCCTGTAGTTGAATTCTCCACTCGAAAATCTCTCTGCAGCAGTCAGCAGATCCTTTAACGGCTTCTCCGTCTTTGAGGCAAAGATGTATGAAATAATAAAGGAGAAAATAATTAAAGAGAGGATAAACAGGCATGCAATACTTACAATAAGCTCTTCCGAATTATGGTAGAGATAGCCTTTCATATCATAATTATATCAGCCCATAAACTGTTTTACACCCATATACTCCTCACCTGCCTTAAGCTGGGTATCCATACGCACATCATTCAGGTGCCTGAAATATGTGCCTGCAACGCCAACAACACTTGGATCAAGACTATTAGTTTTAGCCATATCTTCTATTATCTTCAAGGCGTCCTCTCCTGACATCCCTTTTCTGTAAGGTCTGTCCTCCGTAATAGCAGTAAAAACATCCGAAACAGCCATAATCCTTGAGCCAATCGGCAATTCATTGCCTCTTATATGGAATGGATAGCCTTTTCCATCCATTCGTTCATGATGGAAAGAAGCCCATGTATTTATAATATCAAGCCCTGATACTGCTTCAAGTATTCTGTAAGAGTGATAAACATGACTTTTCATTACATTAAACTCTTCAACAGAAAGCTTAGCAGGCTTTTCGAGTATTTCTGCCGGAACAGCCAATTTGCCGACATCGTGGAGATAGCCTGCAACCCTCATCATCTGACATTCTATTTCTGAGAAACCTATCATCCGCGCCAATAATGTAGCTACTGCACTGACGCCTGCTGAATGAACTGCTGTAAAATGGCTTCTGTAATCTATGATATGGCTGAAGAGTTTTGCTATGTTTATAAGCTCATTCATATTCAGTTCAGTATCGGGCAGAACATTTCTATCTGAAATTATCTGGTCGATCTCCGGCGATGCTGCATCAAACCAGAAAGATTCTTTAGCTGATAGGTTCTCAAAGACTTCTACAAGCTCAGGCACAAATATACTATCAGAGCGAGATTTAATTGCATCCACTATATTCTTCCTCTGATTCAGCACTTCCTGCTGTCTATTAATAAGCACTTCTATTCTGTCGGCAAGATGAATAATATGGCCGCCTGCAGGGACTTCCTCCCTATTAACCTGAGAACCTGCACCTTCTGCCCATGGAACATGATGGTAAAGGATAAGCTTTGAAATGGCTGAAAACAGATCAAAGTCCTTAATGAGCAAGTATCCCCTTTCAGCGTGCAGATATGGGTTTGTAATTTCAAGTTCAAGGGCGTCAATCTTTTCTTTTGCAGAAAAAAAACCAATGTCATGAATTGCCGATGCAAGGAATATATTATTTATCTCCTCGCGGGACATGCCAAATGATCGGGCTATTTCACTTGCGATAATCCCAACCCTCAGATGGTGATTTGCAACCCTTGGATTAACAAAGTCCAGCGCCCTCGAAAATGAAAGAATCAAATCAGACAGCTTTATTCTTATATTACTTATCACGCCTCAGCCTCAAGCTTCGTTAGTATGGAGATTGTCTCGTCAACCAGTCTCACTGATTCTGTCACATGATGTTTTATTGATTCCCTGTCTCCTTTTTTCGCTGCCTCGTATGCCTTCTGTCCGAGCTCATGCAGCCTATTGTGAGGGCCCTCCATTTCCCTGAAAGCTCCGAGATTGCCGAAGAACTCCCTTCCCTCTCCGTAATACCATTTACCCATCCTTGATTTATCGGACTGCAATTCAGCAGCGTCGATGGATATATCCCTCGCGTCCATTAAATCCATTATTCTGTAAAGCCACAATACATAGTCGGCCTTTGCCACTCCTATTTTCATCTTCGGATCATAGAAGCCGTCCAGCAATTTGAGGAATTCCTTTGCATTGGCGCCGAATTTATTGAAAGACAATGTCATGTCCTTTACTGCATTCGAACTTTCTTTTGCATCTTCAGCTATACTTGTTAAATTGATTGATATCTCGGTTACGGTGGCTGACTGCTCTTCTGTGGCTGTAACAATCTGGTGTACCATGTCGGCAACCCTCTGGAAACTGCCATGTATCTCTACAAAGGATTCATCAAGTCGCCGTGCTATATCGGCGGTAGTCTTTACCTTTTCCACTGCCACATCCATCATATCGGTTGCGCTTACAGTTCCTGTATGGATTGAGCTCAAGATATTATTTATCTCGGCTGTGGCGTTTGTAGTCCTCTGGGCAAGTTTTCTCACCTCATCTGCCACGACCGCAAACCCCCTTCCCTGCTCTCCTGCACGGGCCGCCTCGATGGCCGCATTTAGGGCAAGGAGATTTGTCTGGTCTGCTATGTCCTTTATCATGACCACAATCTCATCAATCTTCTTTGAAAACTCCGCCAGGTCCCTGACCTTATCGGATGCCATTTCTATCTGCCTGTTCACGCCATCTATGGAGGAGACGGTTTCATCTATCATCCCTTTGCCTTTAAGGGATATATTCATGGCGTTTTCCGATGCCTGCGATGCAACATTGATATTTCTTGCTATATCGCCTATGGTGGACGACATCTCCTCTGTTGCGGTTGCAGCAGTGGTTGTGCGCTCGAGATCTTTGTCAACCCTCTGTGATACATCCTTGCCGTAAAGTGTGAGGTTGGTAGCGTCCTTGAGGATATGGACCGTCTTATTGGCTACATCCCGCATAACATATCGCATTGCCTTTATTATGCTCGTTACATCGTTTGCTACTTTTCCGAACTCATCAGCCGTCTTTGATTCGATCTTGACTGTAAGGTCTCCTTTGGCAACCTTCTCTGCTGAAGAGCTGATGTCGTGCAGGACGCCGACGACATACCTGCTGATAAACCAGAAGGAAAATACAAAGGCTGCAGCAAAAACAGCAACAACAATGATTATCACTGTAGTTGTAGTAGTCTTAATATCCCTATTAATGGACTCCATGTTGCTGATGAACTCCCTCCTTGAAGACTCTACTATCTCATTGGCAATACCCAAAAATGCCTTTGACCTTTCTGCCTGAATCGTTCCGAGGATGTTCACGGCCTCGCTGACCTTACCTGCTTTAACGAGAGGCACCAGCTCATTGAAAATGGTCTGTGTAAAGGGTATAAGAGTCTTTTCCATCTCATCCACTTTATTCTTAAATGCTCCCTTCTTTAGGTTTGATATGTTTTCAAATAACTTTTCAAAATAAGAACTAATAACACTTTCCTGATTCTCCCAGACATCAGTGTCCTTTGCTACTGCCATTCTTAAAAAGGCTGCCCTTATTCCATTAATATCAGCCTTAAGCTGTGTAATTAACTGGATGTCGTTGCCCATGGCATTCATGGAATCGTACCGGGACTTAATGTTCATAAAATTGACGCCTACCAGTCCGAGTATTCCGAATATCAGAACGCTCATGAAAATGTACCCCATCAATACTTTTTTCTTAAGGCTTATGGACAATATGCGTTCAATCAACAACTTCATCATTCCTCCATGAATTCTTAGAACTTAACCATTTTGTTTATTTCCACATTGACCTTTGCAACCGTGGAAAAGACCTTATGGGCCTCTTCAAGGGTTGATACAACAAGGGAAACTCTTTTTGTCACATCGGTGAGCACCTGGCTCTGCTCTTCAATGGCTGAAGAAAGATTATTGACAGAATCTCCAACATTATCCGAAAGCACCTTTGTATTTTCAAAGGTTGACCTTATGGACTTTATGTCCTGCTCGAAGGCAGTGATTATTTCAGAAATCTTATCCACTTCTCCAACTGCAGTGGTGACCTTTTCCTTTAAATCCTCAAGTATATCTGCAATGCCCTTTGTCAATTTCTCTGTCTTCTGGGCGAGCTTTCTAACCTCATCAGCCACGACCGCAAAACCCCTCCCCTTGTCACCAACCCTTGCTGCCTCTATCGCAGCATTAAGGGCAAGTAGGTTTGTCTGGTCTGCTATGTCAGAAATGGATACAACGATATTGCCGATATTTTCCGTTGCAGCGCCTAAATTCTGGATGTTATTGACAACCTCTGTAACCTTCTCCTGCTGTCTCGATATGTCCTCAACCCTTTTGCCAAGCTCGACATCCAGCGTATCATTGTGCCTGACCATATCCTGCACCTGTGTGTTAATGGATGATACATTGCCGGACATATCCCTTATGGTGGCATCTATCTCCTCTATGGCCGTGGCAACGGATGTGGTTTCGTCCTTTATCCTCGAAAAATTACTATCGATTAAATCCATGGTGTTGGTAATAGTAGAGCCTAAAAGGGTGGATTTAATAAGCCCTATTGAAATTTTCTGAACTATAGGCAGAAGATTATCTTGTGCGACAACTTGCTGTTCTTTTCTTGCAAAAAGTCTGAATGCCATATTTTCTCCTCCATTACTCCATCACTCCATTTATTTATATATCTCGTTTATAATGTCAGAACCGCACCTGAGTCCCGAGAGCCAATCCCAGAATCTCTTTACATGCTCTCTTTTAAATATGGCGCCGTGCTGGGGAGCAATCATGTCTATATCATATTTCGATATCTTCTCCATGTACGTCCTGCAAACAGAATTGGATGCCATGTATCTTTTATGGAAGCCTTCCATAAGCTTCACATGGGAATCAAAGTCCCTGACAAAGGGATGCCTCTCTCCCTTCGGAAATAGTGCTGCACCGAGGTCTCCGGTGAAGAGTATCTTTGCCTTGGGATCATAAACATGGAAATTGGCAACAGAGTGTAAGAAATGGGCAGGAATTAACTCCAGAGAGTCGCCGGAAGGAAGCTGGATCCTTCCACCGTTATCATCTATTGGAACTATCCTGTTCATATCGAACATGCCGTAATGCGGCAGAAACCTCACCCACCACTTTGAGAGATGTATCTTTGCCGGTGTAACACTGAGCCAGAGGGCTATTCCGGAAGAAACATCAGGGTCCTGATGGGAGAAGAATATGTGCTGAATCTTGCTTAAATCTATGTATCTCGATGTATTGGCAACAACGCGGGGGAATACATGAATTCCGCCGGGGTCAAGCAAAATGCCCACTCCTTTATTCTCAATGAGGTACTGGTTCACCTGAACAAGACCTTCCTCTTCATGCTCCTCCCACCCGAGCCATACAAAGCGATGAGTGCCGTCATCATAAAGGACTTCGCCTTTGACAATGTCTACATCATTTCCAGTGTTCGTAACCTTTGCCATAAAAACCTCCTACACCGCATTTATAATCTCGCCTGCCATCTCTTCCAGAGACAACACCTTGTCTGCAATGCCTGCATCCACTACTGCCTTTGGCATTCCATACACAACACATGTATCTTCGTTTTGTGCAAATATCCTTCCGCCTGTATTTTTCAGGGCAGTAAGTCCTTTAAGACCATCGTTTCCCATGCCTGTTAGTATTACGCCGAGCGCCCTGCCGGGGAAAAATTCTGACACAGAAAACATCAGCGCATCGACAGATGGGCGATAAATAAACTCCTCTTTATTCTCGGAAATGGTAACAACGGTCTCTATACCCCTCGGTCTTCTCACCCTCATATGGCCCCTTCCGGGCGCTATAAGGGCAACTCCCGGCTTTAGAGGTTCTCCCTCTTCTGCCTCTTTTACCGTAATCTGACTGAGCTGATTGAGCCTTTCGGCAAATGGCCCGGTGAAGTTTGGCGGCATGTGCTGGGCTATTACAATAGGCGTGGGAAAGTCCTTGGGCAATTTAGGAATTATCTCCTGAAGCGCCTTCGGCCCGCCGGTAGAAGTCCCTATGGACACTATGCCGACCCTTCTTTCGCCTGTCGTCCTCACAGGCATGGATTTAGGAATCTCTATCGTTCTTGGCGCAGTTGTAGGCCTGATGCGCTTCCTAATAATTCCTGCTCTGGCTATATGCTTTATCTTGTCAATTAAAATCTCCCTTATCTTCACAATGTTTACAGAAAGGTCAGAGAGATTCTTGGGAATAAAATCCACTGCGCCAAGGTCAAGGGCATCCAGTGTTACCTTAGCTCCTTCTGTGGTAATTGAGCTGACCATAATTACAGGGACAGGGCTTCTCTCCATTATGTGCTTCAGGGCAGAGATGCCGTCCATCCTCGGCATCTCGACATCCATAGTCACAACATCAGGATTGAGACTCTCGACTTTTTCGAGGGCCTCAAGGCCGTCCCTCGCTGTGCCAACAATCTTAATCTCAGGGTCTGAGGAAAGCATGTTGGACAATGCATTCCTCATAAACGCAGAATCATCAACAATAAGAACCTTTACCATCACACCTTAAACCAGCCTGCCATAGAATTCAATTCGGTTGCAAGTCTCGAAAGGTCTTCCGATGCACGCTTTATTTCAACCATGGAGTTGCTTAACTCTCTCGTTATTCCTGCAATGTTTTCCATATTATGGGAGACTTCCTCGGAGGCTGATGACTGCTCCTCTGTAGCTGCCGCAATCCTCTGCACCATGTCCGCAACCTGCTCCACATATGTCACTATTTCGTCTATAGACCTTAATGTACTGCCCACATGATCAAGCACCTTGCCTATAGATTCCCTCTCCTCTTTCATAAAATTGACAGATGCCGACACCTCTGTTTGCATTGTCCTCACGGTATTTCCAATATCGTCGGTCGCAACCGTTGTCCTCTCCGCAAGCTGCCTTACATTATCCGCCACTACAGCAAATCCCCTCCCCTGCTCTCCGGCACGTGCTGCTTCTATAGCGGCATTCAGTGCTAAAAGGTTTGTCTGATCAGCTATCCCCTTTATCAATGTTATTATGTTGTTTATCTCTTCAGACTTCTGACCGAGGGATTCCACCTTTTCTGCAGACTCCTTGACTGTGTCTGCAAATCTCTGCAATTCCTGCATAGTGACATCCATTGCATTCTTACCCTGCATTGCAATTTTCTTCATTTTCTGTGCGGCCTCTGCTGTGTGTGAGGCATTTTTTGCTACATCAAGCGTTGTCTGGGACATTTCTGTCATCGCTGTTGCCGACTGTTCTATCTGAGAGGTCTGTTCATTCGATCCCTTCTCCAGAGATGTGGCTGTAGCCGACAACTCCTCCGAGCTGCTTGCGAGGCTTCCTGTGGATGTCCTTATCTTTCCGACTATTTCCTTGAGATTCGTAACCATCGTACACATTGATGATTGAACCGTGCCAATCTCATCAACTGGACGCGCGCATATCTCGGTCGTCAGGTCGCCATTGGCAACATCATTTGAAATCCCTATAAGGTCGTTTAAAGGCCTTGCTATCGACCTGTAAACCCATGTGCCAAAGGCAATGCCGAATACAGCCGCACCTATTCCTATGGCACCTATAAGTATCGTGCTGAAACGGACCATCTTGTTCACTGTTCCGATAGCCTTCTCCTGTTCACCCTGAGCAGTTGTAACAGTCTGCTTACCCTTTTCTGCCTGTTTCAGAACAATATCTCTCAATTTCCCGGTAGCCTGCAATGCCTTCTCCCTCATATTCAGGTCGTGACGAATCTTTGCAATCACACCATCTCTGGCTAATAATACACCTTTGATTGAGTTTAAAGCCCCTTCTGCGTTAATGAGTATTTTTAACTCCTCTCTTGCATCCAGTTTAGCCAAAGCCTTTTTCAGAGAGCCTTCAACAGTGCCTATTTTCTCAAATATCTTCTTAATTTCAGACTCAACAGCATCCACCTCTTTTGTAGATACAAGAGTAAAAAGCTTTGTAGATAAGCCTTCTATGGATAGACCTTGAGACAGAAGTTCAGAATTGCCCGTTAAAACATTGGTCGCAATGTTTGCCTGAGTGAAAACATCTCCCTGTCTATTTGTCTCGATTCCGTATTTTTCGCTTGCCGAGGCCACTTCCTGTTCGATCGTAAGCATAACAGAAGACAGTTTCTCGCTAACATCCCTGTTTAGCGCTTCAAACTTGTTTTTTATGTCGCTATTCGCCTGACCTAAAAGAGATGTCTGGAGTTTTACAATCTCCTCTATCTTCTCACCCAAGGATTTTACATCTGCCATGAGATTTTTCGATTCCTTCAAATACTCATTCTGAATCGCCCTATTTATTGCAGAATTGACTTTTCCACGGGCTATTATCAATGTCTTTTTATCCCGAGCATGCTGTATTTCGAAAATAGCAACCTGAAGGTCCTTCAATGTTGCCTTTAATACTTCTATATTTCTGAGTTTTGACGAAATGCTTTTCGTATCCTCCAGAGATGTCACAAAAGCTGCTGAACGATTGAGCTGAAGACCCTTTATCTTTGCATCCAACTCTTTTAATCTATTTGAAGCATCCTTTAATTTCTGCGTAATTGTTTTATTTGCTGCTCCTGCCTCTTCTCCGGCATGAAGTCTGCCCGCTGTTATCTCAAAAAGCTCTTTTGCAACACGATCCAGTTCGCTGTAAGTCTCCATCTTCTCACCGGATAGAGATTCCAATGCCTCCTGCGTATTTTTAACCTCTAACATCGACTTTTCAGCTTCGGTGCAATAGGTCTTGTACTCCTCGATACTTCTCGCTGCGCTTACCTTAACAAGGTCTGCGGTAGTACCTTGTATTGCCCTTTGAAACTCAACTGTCCTCATTTGAAAGGGTGTGCTTCGCTCCGTCAGGTAAAATAACTTGCTCTTGACAAACCCCATCCCTATGATGCTCGTGGCGGCAACGGCGCCAATAATCACAAGGACAATGATAACGTTCCATGTCAGCTTAGTCTTTATTGTCATAACTCTCTCCCTCTCCCCTCACCCTTTCCCTCATACTTTCCCCTCTCCTGTAAGGAGAGAGGAAAGTATTTCTTATGACATGAGGGAGTAATATATCTTGCTATTATTTATCTCTACTCTGTAGGATAACCCCTCTTTTTCCAGTCAGGAATCCCTTCCCTGTACCAGTGTATTTTTTTAAACCCAAGATGTTGAAGGATTATAGCTGCAGCAGGAGAGCGCCAGCATCTAACCCCGTTACAATAAAGTATTAAATCTTCATCCTTATTGTATTTGTCTGCAAGAGAAGGATTTTTTAACAACTCGTCCACGGTAAGCAACTGGGCGCCTGCGATACGTTCTGTGTCATATTGCGTCTTTATGCGGTTATCGATAACCTTTGCACCCTTTGCCTTCATCTTGGAAACTTCGTCACCTTTGATTACAGATATGCCTGGAAGTGCTTCGGGCATTTCTTTCTTGTTCTTCTCAAGCTCCTTAATGTCGTCAATCTTTTTCATCACATCATCGGGATACGGCCCTGCAAATGCGAGTCCTGCTGCAAAGAATGTTACCAATAGCATTATCCCAAACAATTGTTTCCTGTTCATAGCAGTCCCCCTAAATTGAGATACAACCACCAACGGTGGTTAGCTCTTTATGGTTTTACATACTTCTGTCCTTCTCCTTTAATATAGTCTATGAGTTTCTGGACATTGGCAGACGGTTTGCCCTTGGTAACAAGGATTATGTCGCTTGTTGCCTCAGGCTGTTCAGGAACCTTTACAGTGTCATCAGCCACGGACAATGCTGAAATACCTATTGCCTCCTGGTTAGATGCCACATTTTGTCTTAAATCAGGGCCTGTAGTTGCCTCAAGGAGATCCTTTATTACAGCAGCGCCATCAAGGGCTTGATTTACGAATAATGAGTTCATTCCCGGTGTAAGCTTTGCCCATACTATAATGATTGGCATGTCCTTTCCGCCTACATCTTTCCAGTTTGTTATCTTACCTGTGAATATACCCTTTAATTGCTCCTTAGTAAGCTTCGTGACCGGATTAGCCTTATTTATCATAACCACTGCCCTGCTTTTTCCAATAACCTGAACCTGTAATTCGGCCTTATTGACTTCAATCCCCTCTTTTTTCATCATGGAAATCCACTCATCCAGTGTAAGACCTGCACCGGCTGCATCTATAGTGCCTTTCAGAACATCCTGCATTGCTAATTTTGGACCCTGCTCAATAAGGGTGAATTTAATACCAGTGGCCTTTTCAAAGTGCTCTTTTACAGGTTTTAATATGCTGTTTGAAGGCGCCGCCCCGGCCCCCACCTTGACTTCCTGTGCAAAGGCGCCGATGGACAATGCTAATACAAAAGCAATTGCAATTGTTAAAACCAATCCATACTTTTTCATATTCTCCCCCCAAAAATTGAGATATTACCACCAAAGGTGGATTTATTTGCCCTTTAAAACCCGAAGTCCTTCAGAAGGTCATCCACATCTTCCTGAGACACCTTTTCAGGCACAACAGCCTCCACCTTTTTGCCTTCCTCTATCTTCACGCCAAATGTTGCTATCAGCTTCACAAGCTCTTCCTCTATGTCACCCACAAGCTTAATCACCTTTTTTATTGTCTGTCCTGTAATATCCTGAAAGGACTGTGCAGTAAGTATTTCCGTCAAATCATCTTCAAGCCTGTTCTTAAAATCTTTCAAATAAGCCACCGACTCTTCTGGCTCTTTGAGGTTTCTTATGTGCGTAGCAAGCTCGTCCATTCCTATAATATATTTTTCTATGACACTCATCGTCTTGTTTGCCGCATCCTCCGTCTTTTCAATAACAAACTGCAGTTTGTCGATTGCACTGGGCATATCCGTTATTGCCATATCCTTAAGCCTCGGGTCTATGGCCTCTTTAAAACTCCTGATCGCATCGTGAAGCTTCCTTGTGACCTTTCCAACCTCTTTGAAAAGATCACTCTGGCCTTTGTTCATCATATTTTGTATGGCATCATCAGCCTTTTCGTAGTCCTGGCTTGCTATGGCATTCATAAAATTGACCATATCATCAAAAAGAGCGTATCTCGGGTCATTTGAGCTTATCCCCCTCTTTTCGAAGAAGCTCTTTGCATCCATCACCTCTTTAACAACCATCTCTCCGCCCATTCCCTCTATCTTCTTTACAACCTCGACCTTGTCGCCGGTCTCTTTGACTTCAAAAACCTCGTCCTCAAAAATACTCATGTCCTCAACAGGTATAAGCTTCTTTGTATCAAGAAGCACGACAAGTTTGTCGTCAACCTTAGCAACACCCGATACAATGTCAGAGGCATTAAAATCCGTAGGCGGCTCTATCTCTGATTCCTCTATAGTGACAACTCCTGTTATGCTGTCAACAAGGATTCCGAATGTAATGCGTCCGCTGGTAACAACAATCACCTTCTCTCCAACCGTCCCTCCGTTCAGTCCAGCAAGCTTTTTGAGGTCAACAACAGGTATTATCCTTCCTCTGAGATTCGCAATCCCCTCTATATAACTTGGCGCCTGCGGCAGTTTTGTCAGAGAAGGCAGGTTTATAATCTCCTGAACCTTTAAAATGGGTATGGTGTATTCGTTGTTGTTCATTGTAAAGCCTATATACTGCATATGTCCTCCCTGAAATTATTTATTGCTCGTTTTAAATATTCCCCTTGAAAGCACTGCAGGGTCGAGGATTAAAACGACCTTTCCATCACCTGTGATTGTAGCCCCTAAAATACCGCACTCCTCGGACTCTATGCCATTGATAGTTTTAATGACGATCTCTTCCTGACCTAACAGTTCATCAACGGATATGCAGAATCTCCTGTCGCCGACTGTAGCCACAAGCACATAACTGTTGTCGTGGTCGATATCAGACCCTCTTCTCACTCCAAGGACCTCTGACATTTCAAACATGGGCAGGACCTTACCGCGTATGGTTAATACCTTCTGTCCTGTTACATCCTTTATATCGCTCTTTTTAACCCTTAATGTCTCTTCTATCATTGACTGGGGTATTGCATAATACTCGCCGCCTATTCTCACCATCATTGCCTGGATTATTGCGAGGGTCAGAGGCAGGCTTATCCTGAATGTGCTTCCTATGTCTTTCTTAGTGATTACTTCAACATATCCATTCAGTTTTGCCACATTTGTCTTTACAACATCCATCCCGACGCCGCGGCCGCTAAGCTCTGTGGAAACCTCCTTTGTGGAGAATCCGGGCAGGAATATGAGGTTTATAGCCGCATCGTCTGACATCCTCTGTGCTTCTTCTTCCGATATAAGCCCCTTTGACAATGCCTTTTTCTTAACAGACTCTACATCTATGCCCTTTCCATCATCAGATACCTCTATAACAATCTGTGTGCCTTTCTGATAAGCGCTGAGAATTATCCTTCCCTTTTTGGGCTTGCCTTTGCTCTCCCGCTCTTCAGCGAATTCTATGGCGTGGTCTATGGAATTTCTTATGATATGAACGAGCGGGTCGCCTATGTTCTCGATAACGGTTTTATCAACTTCGGTCTCTTCTCCGAACATCTCAAGATCAATATCCTTGCCGAGGTTCCTCGACATGTCCCTCACCATTCTCGGGAACTTGCCGAAGACCTTCTGGATGGGCTGCATTCTCATCTTCATTACAGCAAGCTGCAAGTCTGATGTAACCCTGTCGAGGAAGCCCGTTGTCTCAAGAAGGCTCTCCACATGGGGATCTCCCGAATAACTGAGATCAAGCTTGGAGGCAAGGTTAAGGAGTCTGTTTCTCGCAAGCACAATCTCTCCGGCGAGGTCCATTACCTTATCAATCCTTGACACATCAACCCTGAGGGTCGAGACAACTTCTTTCTCCTTGGTTATCTGCTGAACCTGCTCCTCGGCTGCAGGCTGAGGCTGTGGTTGAGGCTGTGGTCTGGGTTTAGGCTCAGGTTCAGGCTGAATTATTTCTTCTGCCTTTAGTTCTTCCTTAGCCTCAACCTGTTTTTCTGCTTCCTCTATCTTAACTTCTGCCTTTTCCTGTATACCGCCAGACACAGCTAATTCCAGCGAAGAATCAAGTTCTCTTAAAAGGCCGGAGGTGTCTTCTTCTATCCCGTCTTTAAGTTTTATATGAAATATAAGGAGCCTTAAGGTATCAACACTCTTAAGGATTACATCCATTAATTCCCTTGAGAGGGCTATTTCACCGTCACGGAGCCTCTTCATAATGCTCTCGGCCCTGTGGGCGACATCGACAATCTGCTGAAATCCTAAAAATCCTGCAGCGCCTTTAAGGGTATGCATTCCGCGGAATATCTCATTGAGGATGTCTTTATCATACCCCTTTGCCTCGAGCTCCACAAACATGGGGTCGATTTTTTCGAGAGTCTCTTCAGCCTCTGTAACAAATTCGGTTATAATCTCATCCATTTCATCAGCCATTGCTATCCCCCTGCCTTTATCCCGCTTTTAGGGATGTTTTCTTGTCAGCTATCTTTTCAAGTTTTTCTTTCAGAACCTCTGCTGTAAATGGTTTAACTATGTAATTATCAACACCTGCCTTAATCGCCTCTATAACCTTTTCCTTCTCAGCCTCGGCAGTTACCATGAGGAATGGTATATTCTTTAACGGTTCAGCCTCCTGCCTGATAGTTCTGAGGAGGTCTATGCCTTCCATAGCTGGCATGTTCCAATCAGATACAACAAGCCCGTAATTTCCGCTCTTGAGCTTATTAAGTGCCTGTACCCCATCCTCAGCCTCATCTATATTTTCAAAACCTATCTGTTTTAAAAGGTTTTTCACTATTCTTCTCATAGTCGGGAAGTCGTCAACCACAAGCACCTTAATTCCAAAGTTAAACATTACTCTTCACCTCCTGTGCTAAACATCTTTTTAAGAATCTTTTTTATACTTTCATTTATCTGGTCTGCATTCGTAGGTTTGACTAAATAATCATCGGCTCCTGCCTCAAACGCCCTTTTCTTCTCATCCTCATCCGCCTCGGTAGTAACCATAACAATAGGAATACCGCTTAGAGTCGGGTCTGACTTTAAATTTTTTGTCAGCTCTATCCCATCCATATAAGGCATATTCATATCGGTAAGAATGAAATTAATATTCTCTGTTCCGACCTTCTCCATTGCATCAAGTCCGTTTTCTGCCGTTACCACCTCGTATCCCTTTCCCTTAAGATACAAACTTAACAGCTTCCTTGTAGTTTTGTCATCATCAACAACCAATATCTTCATCTATAACCTCCTGAGACCTTTATACCTTCTGATAGACAATAACTTTATTAATAACAACAGGTCTGAATGCCCTCGTAACACTGTGAAGACTCTCAGATGTACCCACAAAAAGATACCCGTTAGGCCTTAATGCATCGTATAGATTGGAAACAGCCTTCTGTTTTGCCTTATCATCAAAGTATATGAGGACATTTCTGCAGAATATTACATCAACTCCGCGCACCGCCTTGACATCCCTATCCTCTATAAGGTTAATCTTCATAAATTTTGTCAAGGACTTAACGCTTGATGATATGGAATACTGTTGATTGGCGTTAGTGAAGTATTTTTTTAAATATGCATCCGGGATATTTCTGATTGCATAAGAACCATAAATGCCTGCCTTTGCAGAGCCCAAAACAGATTCGCTTAAATCCGAGGCATATATCTCTTTTCTGAGAGCGCCTGCCTCTGGCTTTTCAAGGAGAATCATCGAAATCGTATAAGGCTCTTCGCCGGTTGAGCATGCAGCAGACCATATCTTTATGTCTTTGCGGCCAGCTTTGGCATTTTCAGCCGCAATCCGATTAAGGAGCTCTCCTTCAAAGACATCGAACTGCTGCGGCTCCCTGAAAAAAAATGTCTCATTTGTGGTTATCAGGTTAAACAGTATCGTAAGCTCATTTTTGTCAGAGCCGTATTTCAGGATATACAGATAATCTTCGTATCCCTTCAGGTTCTTTTCCTGAACTCTTCTTCCGAGCCTGTTTTCAAGGAAATATTTCTTGTTATCGGGGATGAAAATGCCGCTCCTCTCGTATATAAAATCCCTGAGCTGTTTGAAAACATCATCGGTCATTAATAGACTCATAGAGAGCTTAAGGCCTCCTTTATCTTGTCTCTCACGTCAGGATTGGGATGTTCCTCGTGAACCGCCAATGCCTCATATGCGGCACTTCCGCCTATCTCCTTGATAGCATCTATTGCAGACATAACAACCGGGATAAACTCATCATTTAACATTGTGCTTATCATCTCAATAGCCTTTTCCCTGTCGCAGGAGAAGGCTACTGCCTTGATAGTGTAAAACCTTACCCATGGGTCGTCATCGTGAAGGGCATTAAACAGCTCAGGAGAGCAATACCTCGCCTCGCCGAGCCCGACAACAGCAGCCTTTCTTATGTCAGGATCGCTGTCTCCTAAAAACCAGATGAGCCTCGACACTGCCCTGTCAGTGCCCACACGGCCAAGCCCGTATATTGCAGCAATCTTCACCCTCTTATTCAGGTCGTCAGCCAGCGTTAAAAGCATATCCACATCAAATACTGTCTTTGCTATCACATCCCTGACATTATCGCGGTACTTTGAGATGTCCGACAAAAAACTTTCGGCATCTATTTTTATAAGCGCCTCAACAATTCTCTCGATGACATCATAATATTTCTCTACCTCTAATAAATCCATCAGAGGCTTAAATGCATCTTCTGCCTGTATATTCCCGAGAGCCTCAATTGCAGAGCGCCTGACATGGGCATCCACATCCTTTATGGATACTTCAAGCAGATGTTCTGTTGATTCCGGCTCAGCTATCTCGCCAAGCGCCTCAGCAGATGCCCTTCTTAAATCCCTCCTCATATCATTCAGATAATCGACCAGTTTGGAGACAGCCTTTTTGCTTCTGGTTGCGCCCAGAATTTCGATTGCAAAGGACTTCCCCCTGTATTTGATACCGGGAGACTCAAGCAATTTAAGCATTTCTTCTTCCGAATCCATAGAGCTGATAGAATCCCTCAATAATGCAATCCTCTCCTCGCTCTCCGGCAATGAGGGGTCTAAGGAACCGGCAATATCAACTATCAGCGGTACGGCTTCCTTGCAATTTAGGGAGGCAATGCCCTTCAGCGCTATCTCCTTTTCTTCCCAATCGCCCTCCTTCAGCACCTTTATGAGATGTCCTGACAAATCAGCCATCTCAGGGGTAATCCCTATCTGAATCAGGCTCTTTATAACCGCACTCCCTTCATCAACAGATGCCTTTGGCAAATATGCGATAAGAGCATCCACAGCTTTATCAGAGCCGAGTTTTCCAAGTGTTTCGATAGCAGCAAAACAGACCGCCGCTTCGGATGAAACAGAAAGCAGGGATGCTATATCCCTTACAGCCTCCTCAGCCTTTAACTCTCCGAGTGCATCCAGGGCAGAAAAACATACCCACTCCTCATCTTTAAGGGCTTCTATTAATTCTGGAATAGCCTCCCTATATCCCAATAAACCAAGGCTTTTTGCAGCAGCAGCCCTTACATTTGCATTCGGGTCTTTAATAAGAGGTACAATTTTAGAGGGCTCAACCCCTTTCTTTATATCCCCCATAAGGTCAATAGCAAACTTCCTCATATCATCATCCTTGTCCTCTAATAACGGATAAAGAAGGGGAATCACAATTTCTCCCAGTGCCGTAAGAATAATCAAAGCAGTATTTCTGAGATAGGAGTTTTCCCTCAATAAGGGCAATACCATATAACCGGCAACCTCTCCGCCTATGGCAATGAGAGAGCGCATAGAGGCATCCTGAACGCCTGCATTTTCATCGCTCAGCGCCTTAATAAGCGGGAATATTGCCCGCTCGTCGCCTTCCGATAAATCTTCCGCTGCCCTTCTTCTGACAGAAGGGTCTTTATCGCTGAGTCTCTGAATCAGCTTTTTAATATTCTTGACCATTAAATACCCCCCGAAGACAGTAAAAAGTAAGGAAATAAAACCTAATTATTATAATGCCCTGCGAAGACTAATTCAATGTAAAATACTTGTCAAACTTAACCGCACGTCCTTATGCACTTCCATCCCTGAATTGCTCCATTTTATTTCTAAGTTTAATAATGACCTTTCCATGCAGTTGACAGACCCTCGACTCGCTTATGTCCAGAATCTTTCCTATCTCCTTCATTGTGAGTTCTTCAAAGTAATAAAGCGTTACTACAAGCCTTTCCTTCTCCGGGAGTCCATCTATGGCATTTCCGAGCGCAGACCTCAATTCCTTCAGGTTCAATTCATCCAGCATGTCCCTCTCGTCCTCCCTCGATATGCATTCAAGAATATCAAGGGACTCGCCATCCTTGCTCACGCCTAAATCTTCCAGATTTACCATATTCATGGTGTTGGCTGTAGAAAGGGTCTTATAGAGTTCATCAAGTGTTATATTCAGCCTCTCGGCAACCTCCTCATCAGTGGCTATCCTGTTAAGGCTTTTTTCGAGCTCTGAATAAGTATTCCTTACCTCTTCCAGCTTCTTCCTTGCATCTTTTGATGCCCATTGCATGGAGCGAATCTCGTCAATTATTGCTCCCCTTATCCTGAAGTCCGCAAAGGTGCTGAGAGTAGCGTTCATAGAAGGGTCGTATCTTTCTATTGCCTCTAAAAGCCCGACTATTCCTGCTGACACCAAATCTTCTATGCTTAATTCAGGAGGGAGGCAGAATGCATATTTACCGGCATAATACTTCACCCTCGGCAAAAACTGTTCGACAATCCGCTCCTTTTGTTTTCCGGTTACTCTCTTCATTTATAAATATTATCACACTATCATCCAATTCTTATCACCCGATCCTCAATGCCTTTTTCAAAAAGAACTGTATATTGCCCTTTACCTCGTTCAGGGGATTATCAAGGACTTTCTTCCCTATGTTGGCCAGCTTCTTTGTGAAAGCGCTGTTCGGATACATGGCTATAAAGCCTTTCTGGGCGATTATTGCATCCTTCACATGCTGGTCATAAGGCAGATAACCAAGATAGTCTATTGATAGATTAAGGAATTTATCAGCCACTATTGCCAGTTTCCTGAAGGTGTCAAACGCCTCCTTCTCCGAGCGCGCTGTATTTACGAGCACCCTGAGATGCCTCTCGCCGAAATCCCTTGAAAGCACTTTTATCAGCGCATAAGCGTCTGCTATCGATGTAGGCTCAGGCGTTACAACTACTATTGTCTCCTGTGCGGCGCTGCAGAAAAACAACACATTGTCGGATATGCCGGCCCCGGTATCGATTAAAAAAACATCAAACTCTATATCAAAATCATCCAGTTCTGAAACGAGTTTTAATCTGTGCTTGTCTGTAAGTTTAGTAAGCTCCCTGATACCGGAGCTTGCCGGAAGAATCATTATTCCCAGAGGTCCTGAAACAATAATATCCTTTATCCTCTTTTCTCCGAACAGTACATGTTTGAGGTTGTGTTTAGGAGCTATGCCGAACAATACATCTATATTGCTCAGTCCCAAATCGGCATCAAGTATAAGCACCCTCTTGTTGAGGCTTGCATAGAACAGGGCAAGATTAGCAACGAAGTTAGTCTTTCCAACGCCGCCCTTTCCGCTGGAGACGGCTATTATCCGTGGACTGTTAGCATTATTAATGTTCATTAAGCACCTCCGACAATAAGGCCTGCAAGAAATTCAGGGGTAGGAATCCTTATGTCATCAGGAACATCGGGGCCTGTAGCCACAAAGGATAAAGGACGACTTGTAAGCAGGGAGAGATTATAAAGGCTTCCATACTGGCTCGCCATATCAAGTTTTGTAAAGCCTATGGAGTCAATCATATCGGCATTACAGCTCTGCCACGCCTTAAGCGCTGCATGGGTATCCATAGATGCATCCATAAGAAAACACTTCTTAACAGGAAACCCTGATGGAAATATATCTCTTATATCCTCCAGTATTTCCTTGTACTCATACCCTGGGGTGTCGATAAGGATAGGCCCCCTTCCCATCTCTTTATATACGATCTTCGGAAGGTCGCTTACCTTGCTTATAACCTTTAATGAGCACTTCAACTGCTTTGAGAGGTCCTTCATATATGCTATAGAGCCTATCCTGTTGTCATCAAGCGATATCAGATTGACATGTTTTTTATTTGATGAAAGCAGATGCGCTACCTTTGACATGGTCGTGGTCTTGCCTACGCCAGGAGGGCCAAGAAATATGAGTCCGCTTTCTTCGGCAGGCAGCATTCCCTGTATCCTCAAATCGCTCTTTATTACCCCCTTAAGGCTGTCAAGCGATTCCTGCGCCCTTTCAAGAAGGATTATGGCAAACTGGGTATCAACACCCTGCCTTACAAGCAGGTTGAATAATCCTTTTTTATCCTTTCCAATCCTGAGTGTCGGCACTATAGGCCTCAGGGTTTCCTTTAGAAAACCCATCTCATCCCTCAGTCCTCTTATCTCTCTCAGTATATCTTCAACCTCTGAAGATACTGTCTTTTCAATACTCGGTATATTCCCTGATTCATCTATGGCAGCAGTGACTTCTACGGCATCTTTATTTATTATTCCAAAAGGCCCTGTCTTCACAGACTTGCTCGAAAGTATTATTGCATCAGGCCCGAGCTCTTTCTTGACCGTTTCAAGAGCCTCCTTGAAGCTGCGACCGACAAATTTCTTGATTTTCATTTAGCTGCCCTCCTTTAATCTATCTTTATCGTTCCGATCGAATAGAGCCTTGTATTCGGTGCAATTTCACCGTGCGATACAACCATAATGCTGCCCGAAACCCTCTCTGACAGCTTCTTCACAAACCTCCTTATCGCCGGTGAACAGAGAAGCACCGGCTGATACCCCTTCATAATGCCTTCTTCGAAATTCTTCTTTATGCCTTCGATAATCTTTTCTGTTGATACAGGGTCAAGGGCAAGATATGAGCCCTGAGCTGTGGTTTGCACTGCTTCAATAATTACCCTTTCGACCCTCGGTTCAACTAATATTACAGACACAGAGCCGTCAGGATTCTGCAACTGCCTTGTTATGCTTCGGGCCAATGCCTGTCGTACATACTCCGTGAGAATATCCGTATCCTTTGTAACATTTGCATAGTCCGACAGTGTCTCCAGAATTGTCTGCAAGTCTCTTATGCATACCCTCTCCCTGAGGAGATTCTGGAGCACCTTCTGAACAGCTCCTAAATTCAGGAGTCCAGGAATAAGGTCTTCGACTACCTTTGGATGTGTCTTTGACAGATTATCGATCAATTTCTGTACATCCTGCTTTCCGAGCAGCTCGTGAGCATAGTTCTTTATAACCTCTGTAAGATGGGTTGTAATAACAGACGGTACATCCACAACCGTATAACCTGCAAGCTGTGCCCTTTCAGCATCCCTTTCATCTATCCATAGAGCAGGCAGCCCGAAGGTCGGGTCTTTGGCCGGGATGCCTTCTATCTTAGCCTTCTCCGCCCCGGACGAGACAGCAAGATATTTGTTAATCATCACCTCTGCAGACGCAACCTCGACCCCTTTTATGAGAATGGAGTATTGTGTAGGCTTCAGAGACAAATTATCCTTTATATGAACAGGCGGGACGATAAATCCCATATCTGTGACCATCTGCTTTCTGATTGCCTTAATCCTTGTTAAAAGAGGGCCTCCCTCTTCAACAAGGGGTATAAGTCCATAGCCGATTTCTAAGGAGAGAGGATCCAGCGGAAGCAGTGACTCAAGGGTTTCAACCGGTCTTGCCTCTTCTGCTGCTGCAGGTGCAGCCTCTTCCTCTTTCTTAGCCGCCTTGCTTAAAAAATAAGCGCCTGTGCCTGTAATTGTAGCGAGCATTAAGAACGGGATATGAGGCAGTCCCGGAATAAGGCCGAAAAATGCAAGTATGCCTGCAGCAGTGCCCAATGCCTTTGGGTTTACCAATAACTGTTTTACCACCTCTGCACCTAAATTGGCTTCTGTAGCCGCCCTGCTGACAATAATACCTGCTGCTGTCGATGTAATAAGCGCAGGTATCTGGGCAACAAGCCCGTCGCCTATTGTGAGTATTGTGTAAGTCTTTGCAGCCTCGGCAATAGGCATGCCTTTTTGCAAGACGCCGATAAGAAAACCTCCTATTATGTTAATGACCATTATAATTATGGCTGCTATGGCATCGCCCCTCACAAATTTGCTTGCACCGTCCATAGCTCCGTAAAAATCAGCCTCCCTGCTTATCTCCTGCCTCCTTCTTCTCGCCTCTGTCTCATCGATCAGGCCGGCATTCAAATCAGCATCAATGCTCATCTGCTTGCCCGGCATGGCATCGAGTGTAAACCTTGCAGAGACCTCTGCAATCCTTCCAGCTCCCTTTGTTATGACTACGAAATTTATTAGTATCAGGATTAAAAATATGACAAAACCGACAACAAAGTTGCCGCCGACAACAAACTCTCCAAAAGACTTAATAACCTTTCCTGCCGCCTCGGTGCCTATATCTCCCTTCATCAGTATCAGCCTTGTGGCTGCTATGTTTAGCGAAAGCCTTAGCAGCGTGGAGATCAGAATAATTGACGGGAACACAGAAAAGTCGAGGGGCTTGTAAATATATGCAGAGACAAGGAGCACTACAATAGCTAAAGTAATGCTGAATGACAGGGCCAAATCCAGCAATATCGAAGGAATCGGTATTATCATCAATCCGAGGATTACGACAACACCGACTGCCAGCACAAGGTCGCTCTGTCTCAATAATCTATCAAGCATAACGTTCCTTTTTGGCAAGAGGCAAAAGGCTATAAGCTATAGGAAAAAACTCTTTCTTCATTGCCTATCGCCCATTGCCTATTGCCTTCTTGTTTTTCAGTTTATACACATTGGCAAGTATGGTTGCAACCGCCCTGTACAGTGTTTCGGGAATCTCCTGACCTATATTCAGCTTAAACAGTATCCTTGCAAGGGGTTTGTCCTCAAAAACAGGGACACCGCTCTTATTCGCAATCTCCTTTATCTTCTCTGCAATAAGATTCGCTCCTTTTGCGATAACTGTCGGAGCCCCCATCTTTAATGACTCATATTTCAAGGCAACAGCAAAATGTGTAGGGTTCGTTATCACCACATCAGCCTTTGGAACCTCCTGCATCATCCTCTTCCTTGCCATCTCTCTCTGCAGGCTCTTTATCCTTGCCTTAACGCGGGGATCGCCCTCTACTTCTTTGTGTTCCTCTTTCACTTCCTGTTTGGTCATCCTTAGATTGCGTCCATACTGCCATCTCTGGTAGGCAAAATCAGCAACTGCAAAAACACTAAGGACAGTTGCCGATATGAGCAAGAGCTTTTTTATCTGGTTAAAAGAGAAGCCTGCAATTGACTGTATGTCCATATCAACAAGAAGCGGCAGATTTATCAGTTCCTTCTTTATAAGCAGGTACAGTATCAGACCGAGAACAATAATCTTGAATATTCCCTTTATGGTCTCAAAAATTGTATTGAGGCTGAAAAATTTCTTTATCCCCTCAATAGGATTAATCTTGTTGATGTCCGGGCTCAATGGAGCCGGAGATATTAGAAAACCTGTCTGCAGAAAATGGACAACTACAATAGCCATCAGCATAACTCCCCAGAAAGGAGCCATCATCAATCCAACATGGAAGGTATCGGCCCTGAATATATCCACAAAAGAGACATCATTCAATGAAACTTCAAAACCCCTTTTCAGTGATGTCCTTAGGTATACGAGCAGGGCAGTAAGCATGAAGCCTCCAAATGAAAGGTATAAAAACACCACCCATAGAGGCATTATTCCTGTAAGCTCCCTGCTCCTCGGTACTTCGCCTTTTTCCCTTGCCTTTTGCCGTCTTCGGGGCGTCGCTTGTTCCGTCTTTTCTTCAAATTCTTCCGGCATACGTTACCTCGTAAAAACCATTATTGCGTCCTTTACATTTATAAAGGCCTTTGAAATAACCATTAATACAAGCGGCATTGACAGCGCAATGAAAATAATCCCGCCGGCTATAAGCAGTGGAAAACTTACAAAGAATATGTTCGCCTGCGGTAAAGCCCTTGAAAGAAAACCCATGGCGAGATTAATCAGCACCTGAACAAGGATTACAGGCGCCGCTATTTTAAAAGCCAACGGAAACATAACAGAGCTCAGCTTTACAATAGACTCGAATATCCCTTTATACTGAATGCTGCTAATATCAAAGCTGCGCACAATACCCTCGATGAAATAGTGATGCATATCGAGTATGAAAAAAATACCCATTGAAAGGAAACTGTAAAAAAGGCTCAAAGGCCCCAATACCTCGCCAAACTGAGGATTAAAGACAGCCGCAATTCCAAGCCCCATCTCTATGCTCATCCACTGGGCTGCCATCTCGACCGCTCCGAGTATTATCCTTGCTGTCAGGCCTATTGCAGAGCCGATAAAAAATGCCTCAAAAGCAGTCCTTACAGGATTATCCATCTTTATATTTTCAACCGGCACAACAGGCAGCAGGAGCAATGTGAGCGCAATAGCAAGGCCTGCCCTCACCATTATCGGCGTCATCCTCGCTCCGATAAAAGGGATAAAAGAGAGGATAACGGCAACCCTTATAAATACCGGGATGAACTTTTCGGAATATGTGTTTATCAGGTTATAGAGTTCCATACCATTAGCTCATAGTTCATAGCTGATAGCTCATAGTTTTTTAAAAATTTTATATGCATCCATGAGCTATGAGCCATGAGCTATTATTCACCTCACATACATTGGTATATTTTCAAATATACTCCTCGTAAATCCCACCAATATTTTGACCATCCACGGCAGCGCAACGAGCAATGTAATGAAAACAGCTATTATCTTGGGCACAAAGGTCATGGTCATTTCCTGAAGCTGGGTTATTGCCTGAAAAATACTTATTAATATTCCGATAATAAGGCTGACCAGCAATACAGGACCTCCCACCAGCAGTATTGTTTCGAAGGTCTGCCTTGATATCTGATTTAATAATTCAACTGTCATCTAAATCCTCCAATCAGCGAACCTATCAGCAGATCCCATCCATCTACAAGGACAAACAGAAGCAGTTTAAAAGGCATGGAGATCATAATTGGAGGAAGCATCATCATACCCATAGAAAGAAGCACGCTCGCAACAACCATATCGATGACGAGAAAGGGCAGGAAGATAAGAAAACCTATCTCAAATGCCTTCTTAAGTTCGCCAATTGAGAAGGCAGGAATAACAACCCTCATCGGCAGGTCCATAGGAGTTGCAGGCCTCTCGGATTTCGACATCTTTAAAAAAAGCGCAAGGTCTTTTTCCCTTGTCTGCTTCAGCATAAATTCCTTCAATGGAACTCCTGCCCTATTAAGCGCCTCTTCCGCATTTATTTCCTTTTTTGAATAAGGCTGATATGCATTTGTATAAATATTGTCAACAACCGGTGACATAATGAACAGTGTAATAAAAAGCGCCAGGCCGATTATTACCTGTGTAGGCGGAACCTGCGGTGTTCCAAGCGCCTGTCTAAGAAATGAGAGCACAACCACTATCCTCGTAAAGGATGTAGTCATAACGAGTATTGCAGGCAGTATAGAGAGCAGTGTAAGGAATAAAAGCAATTCAAGGGGAGTGGTTAAACCGAGGAATCCTCCACCGGCAGGCGGAGGAGGCACAGGTGCAGCAAAGACAGAAGAAGACAGAACACAGAACACAGAAGACAGAGCACAGACAAAGATAAAAAACTTGCTTCTCTTTAATAAATCTTTTATTCTGACTTCTGACTTCTGACTTCTGTCTTCTGTCTTCTGAAGTGCTTCTTCCACATCAATAGGATTGGGTTTGCTGAGAAGGGATATGTTTTCATCAGCAACGCCTACAACGAGATACTCCTTTAAGACCTTAATAACTGCAATTCCCCTTTTGGGTCCGAATGGCTGATATTGAACTATTTCGATCATTCCTTTATGTGGTAAAATCCTCTGCTTTAGAAATCTGAGAAGCAGATAGAGCCCGCCGAGGACAATCAGCAGTGCAAGTGTAACTTTAATTAGCTCTATACCCATTAACTACCTCAACTGCCTTACCCTTTCTGTAGGGCTTATAATATCGGTCAGTCTGATTCCGAATTTCTCGTTCACAACAACAACCTCCCCCCTGCCGATAAGCCTGTCATTAACATATACCTCCATAGGCTCGCCTGCCAGCTTTTCGAGGGCTATAACAGACCCCTGACCAAGCTGAAGAAGCTCCTGAACAAGAATCTTAGTCCTACCAATAACCACGGTCAGCTCCAGCGGGACATCAAGGATAAAGTTTATATCTCTCTGGGCAACCTGTGGAGATTGTGCTTCTCCCTGGAATTCCTGTACATCTAAGTTTTTTACCTCATCTGCCATTTTCTTCCTCCATATTTAGCTCATAGTTGATAGCTCATAGCTGATAGGTTTTATCCATGAGCTATGAGCCATGAGCTATTACTTTTGTTATTTTTAATGCATACGATCCTTTATATATTCCAAACCTTCCCTTAAACTTCGGAGTTTCCTCAACAAGGACATCAATATCATCATCAACCCTCTGATTAAGAATTATTAAATCCGATGTCTTCAGGTTGAGAACTTCCTCCACCGTGAGCCTTGTTGTGCCAAGCTTGCCTGTCAAAACAACCGTAATCTCCTTCAGCCTTTCCTTCAGCCTCTCCAGCCACTTTATATCAAGCTCATCCCTGTCAGCCGAAAATGCACTGTAAAGCTTTTCCTTAATCGGCTCGACAGTGCCGTACGGTATGCAGAGGAAGGCCCTGCACTGCTTGCCTTCGATTTCAAGCACAAATTCAACCTTTATTACAACATCAACAGGCGTTACAATGGTAACAAACTGCGGGTTCATTTCCGAGCGCACATATGTCGGGATTATCGGATAGATGGGCTTCCACGCCTCTTCCATATCACTAAAGAACATCATCACAACCTTGTGTATTATCTTCTGCTCTATCGGTGTGAATTCCCTTCCTTCAGGCTTGTAGTATCCTTTGCCTGTCCCGCCGAAAAAGAATTCGATAAGACTGAATATCATCGGTGCATCAAAAACAAGAAGGCCAAAGCCCCTGAGGGGCTCCATCCTGAATACATTAATGCTCGACGGAAAGGGAACGCCGCGCATGAAGTCATAGAACTTTGTAATATTGACATTCACATTGGTAACATCCACCATACGCCTGATAGCAGCAGAAAGCGTCAGGCGGAAATTTCTGGCAAGCCTTTCATTGGCGATGTCAAGGGAGGGCATCCTGCCCCTGACAATCTTTTCCTGCCCGGTGAAGTCATAGGGCTTTACGCCTGAAACTTCTTCTACTTTTTCTGTTTCTACCTCGCCCTGCGAAATCCCTTTTAACAGCGCATCGACTTCTTCTTGAGAAAGAATATCTTCCATCTACACCTCTTTTACTGCATTACAAAGTCTGTTAGGTACACATTTTTTACAGAGTTTTCTCCTAATACCTGATTAACCCTGATATTTATCTCATCCTTAAGCTGCAATTTGCCTTCTGGAGAAATCAGCGCATCTGATGTCTTGCTTGTAAGAAGCGTAATAACTGCATCCCTTATCTGCGGGGTCTTTGTCTTTGCCTTTTCCATAACAGCAGGCCCGGCAAGCTCAAGCTGCAATGATACCTTTAGAAATCTTGTTCCTGTAGGGTCGCTGAGGTTAACAACAAAAGGCTCAAGGGCAAATGTTACCCCTTCTTCTGCCTTTGTCTCTTCCTTCTTGGGTTTATCTCCCGATTTTGAGAAAACGAATAGATACAAGCCAGCACCCACTGCAAGAGCAACAACAGCAATGATAATGATAAGAATCAGGTTCTTTCCTTTCTTCTTCGGCTCTTGACCTTCTTCTTCGCCTTCTAATTTTTCGTCCTTCTCGTCAACCATACAAAACCTCCTTTAAATTAATTCATAATTACAGTGAATGATAGCTGCTATTATTAAGCATGGATTGTGCCAACGGGCAACCGATTGAATTGTAACAGATTTTAGCCAATTAGGTCAAAAAAATGACGGTTAGATTAATTAGATAGCTAATCTAACCGTCAAAGTGTTAACTACCAATCAAGCTCATAGCTGATAGCTCACGGATGCTAAAAATATTTCAATGCTATGAACTATGAGCCATGAGCTAAGAGCTAATTTTATCTCTTAATATTCATCAACTCAGTCAACATGTCATCTGTTGTGGTAATAACCCTTGTGTTTGCCTGGAAGCCCCTCTGATAAGCAATCATTCTTACGAACTCCTCTGCCAGGTCCACATTTGATGTCTCAAGGGAACTTGCCATAACCCTACCCCTTCCTGAGGTATTTGGAGAGCCTATGATCGGGCTGCCCGATGCGGCTGATTCTGTATAGAGGTTTCTACCCTGTTTTGTAAGCATGGTAGGGGCTATGAACCTTGCGAGATAAATCTCCGCTATCTCAAGTGTCTGCCCATTGGTAAATGCGCCAACCATTGTCCCTGTGTTGTCGATGGTAAGACTCTTCAGGCTGCCTGAGGCATAGCCATCCTGTGTCTGGAATATGACGGATGAGGAAGATCCATACTGAGTCGTTGCATCACGACCGCTTCCGCCCTGTGCCGTGCCTGTCCCAAATTCAAAACCTATAGTCTGTGCCTGCGTCACACCGCCTGAGAAGTCAAAAGCTGCGCCTGCTGTATTTCCATACTCCTGAATATCCCTTACAAGTCTTCCATCCGTATCAAATTCAAGATAGCCCTCTGCTCCAACCTGTATCTGTCCCTGTGTGCTGTCTGCTGCCTGAACAACAGCATAATAGTGCCATCTGTTTCCTGTGGTTGTCTCAGAGCCCGTACCGTCGAGGTCTACGGATTCTGCTGTTTTTCTGAAATACACGGTAACAAGGTGACCATAACCGAGGGAGTCATAAACAGTGATGGATGTAGAAAAATCAGATGTAGTTGAGGCTTTACTAGGGTCAAAGCCGACCGCAACATAATCGGCTGTGAATGAAGCGGCTGCTGCAGACGGTGTAGTAGACCTAAAACCAATAATCTGCTCGGCTGTTGTGGCTGAATCTCCCCAATGAGGTCTAAAAGTGCCGGCGGTAATGGAAATTACAAATTTCGGCGGTCTGCCATCAGCACCGGCAGTGTAAGTTACGTTATAAGTAGCGCCGGCAGCATCAAGGGCATTCTTGATCGCAGTGGCAAGACCGGCGCCGTCATAAGTGCCTGGGCTGATGGTTGCTGTAAGATTTCCAGCGCCTTCATCGAACACAATAGTATTATTTGATGTATCAATAGTAAATGAATCGGCAGTACCGCTCAAGGGGTTTTTTACAGTAGTTGATGAATCAAGGTTTGATGCTATTTCGACCGAAGATGTTGGATTTGGCGGGCTATTCAGAGATGCCACATTTATTGTGCTTACCTGCCCTGCCTGAGTTCCTGTCAGAAGCTTTCCCTGCAGCAACAGACCTTCGGGATTAACCACATTACCATCTTTGTCAAGTGCAAATTGTCCGGCCCTTGTGTAGTATTGGGTCCCGGCAGTCTCCTTTAAAATGAAAAATCCGTCTCCCTCAATTGCCATATCCAGAGGATTCGACGAGGTCTCCATGCTGCCCTGCCCAAATACAGCCTGGACAGTCTGAATAATGGCGCCTCTTCCTACCTGGAAAGAACTTCCGCCCCCTAACGAGGAACTAAGGATATCAGCAAAGACAGTTCTGCTTCCCTTGAATCCAACAGTATTTGAATTGGCAATATTATCACCAACAACGGACAATCCCTGTCCGTTTGAACTAAGCCCGCTAACACCTGTAAAAAGCGATGTCAACATTCCCATGATAAGCCTCCTTTTTAATTACTAATCGTTGTAATGTTTATTACTATGCCTGTTTCTAAATATTGACCAACTTAGTTAACATCTCATCTGTTGTGGACATAACCACACTGTTAGCCTGAAATGCCCTCTGTATTGTAATCATCTTGACGAACTCTTCTGCCATGTCGATATTGCTTGCCTCAAGGGAATTTGCAAACACCTTTCCCGCTCCTTTCGTGTTAGGGGTTGCTTCTATTCTCTGTCCTGAGGCAGACGACTCTGCAAATAAATTTTTTCCTATCTTATTAAGCTCTGTCGGGGCATTGAATTTTGCCAAAACAAGCCGGGCAACCGACCTTTCCTGTCCGTTTGAGTATTTGCCGTAAAGCATCCCGTCCTGAGCCAATCTAAAGCCCACGAGTCCCCCTTCGGGATAACCGTCTATGCTCTGGAATACTGTAGAATGCGGAGAGGCATATTGAGTTGAGTCATTAAAATCTATGGCGACTGCCTGAGCAGCAGGTGTTGTCGGCGGTGTTACAAGGTCTCCATCCCAGTCATCAGCACCCCATGTCAGATTGACACTTGTAGGCACTGTCGGGCTTGTAAGGGCACCGCTCGTGTCGAAAGTAAGATTCGATATTATCTGCTCCTGATAGTTATTACTCGTTCTCATAGAATTCCACACAACATGCGCATCCCATGTTGTGCCAACATTTGGAGTAGAGCTTGTCTTTCTGAAGAATATCTCTACAGGATGTGTGCCTCCTGAGCTGTCATAAACCATCATTGTGTTGCTGTAATTATATGAGCCGGAAGCAGGACCGTTAAGCGGACTGAGCGACCATGCAGTAGTAGGTATATCATCGCTTGCATTTAGGTTTAACTGTATTGTTGCCGTTGATGTTGCCTGAGCATTCATTACAGGGACACCTTCGGCATTTAAGGGCTGTATCTGAATATCGCCAAGAGTTTGGGTAATATTGCCAGAACTATCCGCCGGATACGCTTGAAGCTTCAATCCATTGGGGTTTGCTATAAAATAATCCTTATCGAGGGAAAAATTTCCAGCCCTTGTATAGTATTCTGCATTGTTTGCATCCTTTACGATAAAGAAGCCGCTGCCATCAATTGCAAAATCAAGCGGATTATCGGTAGGCTCAAGCGGACCTTGCGTGAATTGTGTTTGTATCTCATTAATCGAGACACCATTTCCCACCTCGTCGAGAGCCGAGGTCAATACATCGTTGAACAAAGTACGGCTGCCTTTAAACCCGACAGTGTTCGTGTTCGCTATATTATTGCCTATAACCGAAAGACCTGTTCCAGTCACATTAAGACCATTCACACTTGTATAAATAGCCGATACCAATCCCATAGAAATCTCCTTTCGCTTAAGCTGCAGCCGGATTTTTTATCTCTTTAATCTCAGTAAATGCTATCTTCTTACCGTTGACCGTAAGATAAACGCCACTGTCTTCCATATTAATGCCTGAAACAATGCCCTTTTCGCCGTCAACGCTCGTTATTTCTTTTCCGATCATGCTTACGGCTGCGACGCTGTTCTGGTACTGCTGCTGCTTTAAAAACTCCTCTAAATTCTTATTCATATTGCTTACCTGTTCGAGACTGCTGAAGTTTGCAAGCTGTGCTATAAATTCTGTATCCTTCATCGGGTTAAGCGGGTCCTGGTTCTTGAGCTGCGCTATCAGCAGATTCAGAAAATCATCCTTGCCCAACTCCTTCTTTGCCGTTACACTGCTCTGGCTGTCAACCGTCTTTGTGTATGAAGAATCACTTAAAATAGGCGACATGTACCCCATAATCTACCTCCTGATTACGCAAAGTAATCAAAAAACTGAAATTTCGATTCCTTATTCTGTTTATGTTGCTGCTGATTTGTATCATCCTGCTGCCTTCCCCCATCCGAATAATAATCTTCTTCTTTTACATCAACAAAGAAGTCGCTGACCTTGATGCCTGAATCCTCAAGAGATGCCCTGATCTGTGGGATTGCAGCAGAAAACAAATCTCTCACTGCATTTGAATCCACCCTGATATCAGCAGTCAGAACTCCATTGGTCATTCTGAGCTTTATCTGTATACTTCCAAGGTCAGGCGGTTCAAGCTTTATTACGAGATGCTTATCGCCTGTACCAAGAGTCTTTATAATAGGCTCTCCAAGCTCATTCAGCCTGCTCACATGCAGCGATTCTTTCACGGCAGGGTCATTCTTAGCATAAGATGTCTGATAACTATGCGCTGCTGAAACAGGGATATTCCCGCTTTTCTCATCAATATCAGGCATTGCCTGAGCATCGGAAATATTGATAACAGACTCTACATTCTCTCCGTTCATTGCTTCCTTAATTTGTTCCTGCAAGTGGTTAACTGCATTGTTATTGCGCGCTAAAGATGAAGCAGCCTCAGAAAGTTTAGACTGAAGCGGCTGCAAAGCATCGGCAAGATTGCTTTTGAGTTCTGATAGTTTTACCGATGTTTTAAGTTCTGATGGTTTTACTGGCGATTGAAGAGTCTCAGTCTCTGGAATCATATTTTGATTTTGAGGTTCCTGCCCGATGACTGCGCTTGTCTTTGTCTTCATCTGCAACTGAAAACCTGCATCAGGATTAGTATTAGCGTGGATTTTAATCTTTTGCATTCCATCTTCCGACCTCAGCATCAAGGTCATGACAGCATTGCCATTTGCCATATGCATATTTAACTTGCCAATCCCATCTGCAAGATTCTGGCTTTCCTGAATGCCGTTACTCACCGGCTGAACTGCCGGCAAAATCTGTCCGCCCAATGCGGAAGACATCATCTGCTGAAGAATATCTGTAATGTCCGCATCAGCGATAACCTCTACCTTTGTATCTGCAAACAAGCCGTTTGCCAATTCATTAAAGTCAATCGCCTGACCATCTTTATTTGCAAACAGACCGCTGCCTGCATCTATCGCAGCATTGTTGAATCCTAACAATATGGCAGAAAGGATTTTAATAAAATTATTGGCATCGAGAGAGCCCTGATTGGTCTGGAAATTCTGGGCAAAAATTGAATTTGTATTACTGCCTGAGCCAGCCCCATTCATACCTACCTGCATCATATTAGAAAACATCCATTAACCTCCAGATGGATTTATAGATGGAAATAAAGCAAGAGACATGCCAGAATGGCTGATAGCTCATCGCTCATTGCTCATAGGTGTCCTGTCCCTAACAGTTCCATACACAATTTTTTTTCGTCATTCCCGTGAAAACGGGAATCCAGAAGGCAAAAAAACTGGATTCCTGCTTCCGCAGGAATGACAAGTTATTTATGAGACAGGACAATAGCTTGCAATTCATGTTTTTTCTATGAGCTATGAGCTATCAGCTATGAGCTAAATATGGCGTGAAAATTTTTCCTACTGGGAAGTTTTTTCCTGCAGAACTTTCCCCTTTATGAGTATCTTCTTTGAAAGTGATGCAGCCCTGTCGCTTTCCATCTGCGCCAGTATCTTGCCGGCAATCTTAGGCTTGAGTGAGTTTAATATAATTACTGCCGTATCTTCATCAAGTTTTTCCAATTTTCTTGCAGCCTCTTCAGGAGGCATTGCCTCGTACATCTTTGCAACTTTGAGCAGGCCTTCCTGAATCTTAAGATCTAAAGCCTTCTGAACTCCTTCCATCTCTTTTTTAAGCTTTTCAAGGCGTTCGATTTCTTTCTTAATATCTGCCTTGAGGATGTTAAGCCTATCTTCTTCCAGAGACCTCTGTTGTGCTGCTGGTTGCTGTTCCTTTTGTTGAGCAAAAGACAGGTGATAGGTAATAGGTAATAGGTTATAGGTCATAAAGAATAGGAAAAAAATAAAAAGCCTTAACCTATAACCCATAACCCATGACCTATGATCCTTTTTTTCTGTGATGTCCTGTGGCAGCATGTTCGTCTGTTCCTATCTGCTCCTTCCTCTTAAGCTCTTTTTTAGACGCAGACTTTTGTTTTTCATCAAGCTTCTCAAATATCTTTTTCTCCTTCGACGCCTCAACAAGAGACCTCCTTGACTCCTCTACCTGCTTCTCTTTATCTGCAATCACTTTTTTCTGTTGATGTATCCTAATCAATAAATGTTCCAGATATTCGTTTAATTTTCTTATCTCATCGATATTTACAAGCTCATCCGTATTGCATTCTAATTTTTTACTGACAGAATTATACTGTTCTTCCAAATCATAAAGCCTTTTTTCTTCCACTGAAAGCTCTTTAAGGAGTATTGCAAAACGGTTCTTTGCCTCATCCTCTTTCCACCGTTTAATATTTAAAAGGCTTTCAAGGGGAGTCCTCATAAGCGTTAATGCGTAAATGAGTAAATGAGTGAATGAGTGAAAAATTTAAACCCATATACCCATTTACTCATTAACACATTTACCTTTTCGCTACTCAAATAATCTATACAGTTCATTCAGACCGTCTTCAAAGGAAACCTTGTCTGTTATATTCTGCTTTAAGAATGACCTTATCCTGTCCATCATCTTTATTGCATAATCAAGCTTCGGGTTAGTGCCCTCTTTGTATGCGCCTATTGTAATAACATCCTCATATCTCTTATAAATCGCCATTATGTCGAGCGTTTTTTCAACATGCATCTTATGCTTTTCATCCGTTATATCTTTCATTAATCTGCTTATGCTCTGGAGTATGTCTATGGCAGGATAATGGTTGTGGTTAGCCAGCTCCCTCGACAGGACTATATGACCGTCAAGTATAGACCGGGCTGCATCGGCAATAGGCTCGTTCATGTCATCCCCTTCCACCAGGACTGTATAAAGCCCTGTAATTGTACCTCTACCATCGCATGTGCCTGCCCTTTCAAGGAGTTTCGGCAGGAGATTAAAAACAGATGGCGGATAGCCCTTTGTTGTCGGCGGCTCGCCTGCAGCAAGACCTATCTCCCTCTGTGCCATAGCAAATCGTGTAACCGAATCCATCATAAAAAGGACATTCCTGCCGTGCAACCTGAAGTATTCGGCAATGGCAGTCGCAACAAAGGCGCCTCTTATTCTTATCAGCGGAGAGGTGTCTGATGTGGCAACAATAATCACGGAACGCCTGAGCCCTTCATCGCCCAGGTCCTTTTCTATGAACTCCCTTACCTCCCTGCCTCTCTCGCCGATCAAGGCGATGACATTTACATCAGCAGTGGTATTCCTTGCCATCATACCGAGCAAAACGCTCTTTCCAACACCGCTTCCGGCCATTATGCCGATCCTTTGTCCCTTGCCGCAGGTAAGCATCGCATTTATAGCCTTTATGCCGAGATCAAGCGGTTCTGAAATACGCCGTCTGTGCAAAGGATTGATAGGCTCGTTGTAGATAGGATAGAGCTGTCCGGTTATGTGTCCTTTGCCATCCATAGGGTTTCCAAGACCATCAAGCACCCTGCCTAAAAGCCCCTGCCCAACCCTTACATACCGCTGCCTTCCCTTTGCTATTATTCTGGAGCCCGGACCAACGCCCATAAGGTCTCCGAGGGGCATAAGAAGTATCTTGTCTTCTTTAAATCCAATAACCTCAGCCTCTACAAACTGCCCTCCGCCTACGCCGTTTGCCGAACTTCCTCCTGATGCGGATGATTGTATCTGACATACATCTCCGATGTTCGCCCTCGGACCAAGTCCCTCGATAACAAGCCCTACCCCTTTGCTTACCCTGCCGTAAACTTTAACAGGGTCGGTATCCTTTAGAAAGTCCTTACACCTCTCTATCAGTTGCTGTGCCGATGACATCTTGTACTTCCTTTATCTGCTCCTCAATCCTCGCATCTATTTCTCCGGTCCGGGTCTCAATATAACATCCGCCCGGAGAGATTGTTGATTGCGGCTCAACAGAGATATCTTTCAACCCTGATTGCTCCTTCAGCAGATTTATATTGGCGATTATCACCTCATAATCCAGAGGATTCACTTTTATAACTACATTCTCCTCTCCCTCTTCAATCTTCTTTACAGCATCCTGAGCCACATACATCACGATATTTCTATCCAATTCTATCTCTTTATGTACAACCTTTTTTGCAATTTCTAAAGAAAGGTCTATAATCAGGGGCATCAGCTCATTAATTCTTCTCCTTTTAAAGCCTTCCAATTCCCTGATTATTCCTTCAAGCCGCTTAATCTTTAGTGCGGTCTCTTTCTCTCCATCCTTTATCCCTTTGTCATAGCCTGCAGCATAACCTTTTTCATAGCCTTCGCTCTCGGATGCCTTTATTCTTGCCTGAATATCTTCTTTTGTGTCATGCTTTTTTAAAGGGCTCTTTACAGACATGTCTTCTTCAAATTGAACAGGTTTATAGGGCTTAACCGAATCATGGCCGTTATTAAGCGATGACTTCTTCTCCACCCTTGCCCCCTATGACAATCTTGCCCTCTTCCTCCAATCTCCTTGCCACCCTCACTATATTCATCTGAGCCTTCTCAACATCAGAAACCCTGACAGCTCCCTTTGCCTCCATCTCCTCTTTTAATATCTGAACCGCTCTCTGGGACATGTTCTTGAATATCTTTCCCTTTAACTCATCGGATGCCATCTTTAATCCGAGCGCAAGGTCATCGGTCGTTATCTCCTTAAGCACCATTTGTATGCCTCTGTCGTCAATATGAATAAGGTCATCAAAGGTGAACATGAGTTTCCTGATTTCATCTGCAAGTATTTGGTCTTTTTCTTCGATGTTCTTTAAAATTAGATCTTCCGAGGCCCTATCCATCTGGTTCATTATTTCTGCCACTGTCCTGATTCCGCCGATTTTCCTTCCCCTTGTATAGCTCTGAAGCTGTGACTGGAGGACATCTTCCAGTTCTCCGAGTATAGAAGGAGAAATCTGGTCAAGGCTCGCAATTCTCAGCGAAACATCTATCTTTATATGCTCCGGGAGTTTTGCAAGCACTTCAGCCGCCTGCATAGGTTCAAGATGCGCAAGTACAATGGCGATAGTCTGGGGATGTTCACGGGTAAGCATACTGGCTACCGCGCCTGAATCGAGCCACCGCAGTATGTCAAAGGCGCTGGCTCCGCTCTCGATTTTCTCCATTAATTTTTTTGCCTGCTCTTCTCCAAATGCCTTCATCAGTATTTTCTTGATGTACTCCTCATCCACTGCGAGCATGGCGGTTTCTGCCTTATCATAAAAATCCTTAATCACTACCTTTGCCTCATCCGGAGAAAGCTTTACCTTTGCCATCATAGGAACAATCCTTGCTAATTCAAGAGGGTCAAGATGTTTGAAGATTTGTGTAGCAGCTTCTTCTCCTATTACGGAAAGAAATGCAGCAACCTTTTCCGCACCGCTCAGTTTTCTCATTGTGCTATTCTGACAGCCACTCCTTCAATATCATGGCGGCTTTTCTGGAATCTTTTTTAACCATCTCCAGTACTTCCTCTTTCATTATCTCCTCAGGTGCTGCCTCAGAAGGTGTCGGCATAGGCGCAGTCGGCATAGGTACCCCCTCCGGCGCTCTCCTTATCACCGGAGCCTTCAGCGTCTCGATGATAGGCTTTATAACAAAGAGGATGAGAAGCAAAATTACAATGATAGGAATGATATACTTTAACAAAGACATCGCAAGCTTTATAAAATCTATCTTTTCAGGAGGAAGCTCTTCTATGGCTGCCTCAAAAGGCACATTTTCAACGATCACCTGATCACCTCTTTCTTTATTATAGCCGATAGCAGCCATAATTATCTCCTTGTACTTCTTCATATCATCTTCGGTTCTCGGCAGATAAACCTTCTTTCCTTTCTCTTTCTTGTATGTTCCGTCAACAAGCACTGCAACAGAAATGCTCTTAACATCTCCCCTCGGCTGTATTATTTTGCTGACGCTCCTGCTGACCTCATAATTTATGCTTTCAGACTGTTTTTGCGAAGACGGAGAGCTTACTGTAGTCGCAGGCTGTTGTCCGGGCTGATTGGATAATACCCCCGGAATCCCGCCTGTCGGAGCTCCTGTTGATTTCTCCTGAGTGCGCTGCTCGCTTTTTACGGCGATTGTATCCGGGTCAAACTTTTCCTCTGTCCTTTCAACTTGAGTAAAATCTATCTTTGTGGCAACCCTTACAATAGCCTTTCCCCTGCCGGTAATCCCCTCCAGCATACTCTGGAGCTTGCCTTCATAGTCCTTGTCAACAGACTTCTGGTATTCGAGATGTTTCGAATCAGCAATTGCATCCATATCAGACGGCTTTGAAAGGAGATTTCCCATATTATCTATGACAGTTACATTCTGCGGCTGCATACCTTCAATGCTGCTCGATACAAGATGCACTATTCCGCCTATCTGTCCCTGATTCAATACCCTTCCTGGTTTGAGCTTCAATACAACCGATGCAGTTGGTTTATCTTCCTTTTCGGTAAATATTGTTTTTTCGGGAATGGCGATGTGAACCCTTGCCTGCTCTACTTCCGAGAGCTGCCTTATAGTCCTCGTCAGCTCTCCCTGAATAGCCCTTATATAATTCAATCTCTGGACAAACTCTGTAACTCCTATCTGTGTCTTATCGAATATCTCAAACCCGACTCCTCCGCCCTGAGGTATCCCCTGTGCAGCGAGCTCAAGCCTGAGTTCATAAACCCTGTTACTCGGGACATAAATAATATTGCCCTCTACATTATACGGAATCTTCATCTCTTTTAATTTAGCAATTACCTGCCCCGCGTCTTCCTGAGAGAGGTTGCTGTAAAGGACCTGATAATCAATCCTTTGGCTCCAGAGCATTATTCCGGCCATAAGGGCAAAACTCAACAATATGACAAAAATAAGGGACAGCTTCCTCTTTAAAGGCCATGTCTTTAAATGTTCGACAATGTCTTTAAATGCCATTTTTTATACCTGCATTCTCATTATTTCTTCATAGGCAGTGAGCAGCTTGTTTCTCACCTGAAGCAGGGTTTGCAATGATACATCCGCCTTTTCCATTGCAACCACTACGGTATGAATATCCTTGACCTCCCCTTTCGAGAAGTCCTCTATAGCCTTCTCAGCCTCGTTTTGGATTTCAGAGACCTCTTTCAAGGCATCTTTAATAGCGTCCTCAAAAGATGCGCCGCTTGTCTTGGTTGTTTTTGAGGTCTGAGCAACGCCCTGAGCTAAATCTCCTATTTTCTTTATCTCATCCATAAGAACACCTCCAGCTTTTGCTCATAGCTCATGGGAAAACTATGAGCTATGAGCCATGAGCTAATTATACCTTAGTTATGTCAAGGGTTTTCATAAACATCTCTTTATACGAATTAATGAGGGTCAAATTTGCCTCATATGCCCTTGTCGCAGATATAAGATTAACCGTTTCCTCTATGGTGTTTATATTCGGATAGCTTACATATCCGTCTTTGTTGGCATCAGGATGGGATGGATCATAGACCATTTTGAACGGCCTCTCATCCTCCATAATCTTAGGGATATTAACACCTACCGAGCTTTCGTCAAACATGTACGACTCAAAAACAACATCTTTTTTTCTGTACGGCCCGCCTTCCGGAGTCCTCGTGGAATTCACATTGGCGATGTTGGAAGCTATGACATTCATCCTTATCTTCTGTGCCTCGAGTGCCGTTGCGCTAACCTTTAAGGGCATAAACATCTCTTTCACTATCTGCCTCCTTTTATCACATCTTTAACCATTCTCATCTTCATAGCCATCAATTGGGTTGCGGCATTGTATATTAATGTATTTTCTGCAACCTTTGCCATCTCTATATCGAGATTTACCGTATTGCCATCCCTGTTTAGCATTGTTGTAACGGTTTCGTAAACCTGATAAGTTTGCTCACCTTTTCCATTTCCCTCTGTTCCTTCTATTGCCTCACTCAGCTCTTTTTGAAAAGATATATCCTTCGCCTTATAACCCGGCGTGTCTGCATTAGCAATATTGGATGCCAGGAGCTTTTGCCTGAATGATGCAACATCCAGCATCTTTTCGAGCGCTCTAATTGTATTATCCGGCATATATGCCCCTCCTGCAATACATTTTGAAAATAAAAGCTTGCAATTTCTGTTCCAGATTTTAAGCTCTCTTTATATCATCATCCGAGATATTATATTCCTTTATCTTGTTCCTTATAGTCCTCACACTTATCCCTATCAACCGGGCTGCCATTGTCCTGTTGCCGCCTGTTTCCCTCAGCGTGTTTATAATCAAATCCCTCTTCATATCCTTCATTCTTCCCGCTCCAGATTCTTCTGCCTGAGACAAATATTCCTCTGCCCTGCCTGCTGCAGGCATTCGAACACTGAGATCGTCTGCAGGCGGGAGCAAGACCTCTGATTTAGATATCACAGCTATCCTGTAAATAAAGTTTTCAAGTTCCCTGACATTGCCCTCCCAGTTCCTTTCCAGAATATACGGCTTCAGTTTGTCAGAAATCTCAAATGCCCTGCCCATCTTTTGAGATAACTTCTTTATAAAAAACTCTGTGAGGGGAACTATGTCTTCCCTTCTCTCCCTTAGAGGAGGCAGCTTTATGGGGAATACATTTAAACGATAATAGAGGTCTTCCCTGAAATTTCCCTTTTTCACCTCTGACAGGAGGTCTTTATTTGTTGTGGCAATAATCCTGACATCCACCGACACAGGAGAGCGGCCTCCTATCCTGTCTATCTCCCTTTCCTGTATTGCCCTGAGCAGCTTTGCCTGAAGGGGAAAGGCCATTTCGCTTACCTCGTCGAGGAGCAGTGTACCTTTGTCTGCAAGCTCGAATTTTCCGGGCCTCCTTTCAGATGCACCGGTGAATGCGCCTTTTTCATGGCCGAAGAGCTCTGATTCAAGGAGGCTCTCTGAAATAGCGGCACAATTGATAGCAACAAAGGGCTTATCCGCCCTAAGGCTGTTTTTGTGGATAATCCTTGCAATAACCTCCTTGCCAGTACCGCTTTCCCCGGATAAGAGGACAGTTATATCGCTTTTTGCCACCTCCCTTATTATGGACATGAGGTGTTTCATGCCCGGGGATTCAGCCACGATATCCGCATCCTCTGACGGGAGTATCCTGTCAATAACCCTTCTCAGGGAATCAAAGGAAAACGGCTTCATGATATAGTCTGTTGCGCCCAGTTTCATGGCATCCACTGCGTTCTCCACCGTCCCGTAACCTGTTATGACAATTACAGGTACAAACATGCCTTTTCTCCTGATCTCTTGCAGAAATTCGATGCCGTTCATTTTAGGCATCTTCATGTCGGTTATTATGAGGGAGAAGTCCGCAAGATTGAGCTCGGACAATACATCCACGGGGTTATGGTATACCGTAGGCTTGAACCCGCACCTCTTCAAGGACTCCTTTATTGCAAGGGCCATGTCGATTTCATCGTCAACGATTAAGACCGATTTCATAAGCTTCTCCCATTCACGCATTCACTCATTTACTTTACTGGCAATGTAATAACAAACTCTGTACCCACCCCTGTCTCACTTGTGACATCTATCGTTCCTTTATGCGCCTTTATTATCCCTGCAGTTATGGACATTCCAAGCCCCGTTCCCCTGTCCTTTGTAGAGAAAAAAGGCTCGAACATCCTCAACCTCGTCTCTTCGTCCATACCGATGCCGGTATCTCTGATGACTATTTCAGTGCTATCTTGATTATCCTCGACCCTGATTTCTATCTCCCCCCCCTCAGGCATGGCATGCACAGAATTAAGCAGTATATTGATCAATGCCTGTCTGATAAGTCCCTTATCAACAGACAACCAGAACTGTTTTTTTTCTGCAAAATCAAGCTTTATATCACTGTTTGCAAACAGCTCCTTAAACTCATCGCAGGTCTCCCCGACCAAGTCATTTAAGCAGCAATACTCCAGTTTAGGCCTTATCTCTTTGGTGAACCTGAGCATATTATCAAGGGCATTGACAAGAGACCTTACCGAATTAGATATCCTGTTTGCATAATCACCGTGTTCTGTTCCTTTTAAATCATTGGATAGCAGGCTTGCAAACAGCTCTATGCTGCCGAGTGGATTTCTTATCTCATGGGCGATCTTCATAACAAGCTCTCCCATTGCAGTCAATCTCCTGTTCCTCTCATTCTCTGACTCAAGCTGTTTGAGCCGTGTAATATCCTTGAATATCAGCACACGCCCGATAACATTTCCATCCTTGTCTTTTACATTCAAACGTGATACAAGGGCATAAAAGGGTTTGCCTTTGTCCGGCACTATGACCTCTTCGTGTATCCCGGCATGTATTGATTTGCCGCCGATAACATCATTCGCATTAATATTAAGAAGGCTCTCGGCTGCATTGTTGATAATTCTGATTATCCCATCCCTGTCAAAAAAGACAACGCCTATATCGATGCTATCGAGAATACTGTCAAGAAGCTGCTTTTTATGATCGACCTCTTCGGTTAATAAGCAAACCTTATCTTCAAGTGTGCTGTAATACTGAACAAGTGTGGCAGAGGCAGAATTAAAGGTTTCTATAGCTTTATTTAAAAGGTCAACATTCTGATCAACTTTTGCCATAGAATCTATTTTTTGCCTCCAGAAATAACAGATGCTGTTTCTGCAATCTCTCCCCCGCCGCTAATCGCCTTCTTCATATAATCTCCGTTTTGGGTCAGCTTGCCGTACTGGTATTGGGCCCATTGTAGACTCTTCGGGTCTTTTACATCATAATCCAATGCCCTTTTATAATAAATCTTTGCCTTTGAATAATCACCTGCAATGTATAGACAATCGCCGGCCTTCACCGAAGACAGCCCGTCACCTTTGTTGGAGGCCATAATATAATATTTCACCGCATTCTGCCTGTCTCCTGTCCTGTAATACAAGTCGCCGAGCTTTGCAGCTATGAAGTAGTCCTTTGCAGCCTTGACTATTTTTGTTAGATATTCTATGGCAGGTATATACTTTCCCTGCCTTCCCATTATCTCCGCAATCATGTATGACGCTTTGTATAAATAGCGGCTGTCAAGGGTTAGCGGCACAAGGATCTTCTCTGCCTCTGCATATTTCCCTTCGTTTATCAACAGCTCAGACAAATATAAAGAGGCATCTCCCTTTACAGCGCCTTTCAATGCCTTCCTGAGAAGCAGCATTCCCTCAAACTTTTTACCGTTTGCTATCAGATATCTCGAGGCATCAACCACAAACGGGGCATCCGCATCAAGATACTGTGCAAACTTCAGGTAATATTCGATACCCTTCGAATCCTTTAAATTAACAATGCTCTTAAGCCTTTTTTCGATCTCGGCAGACCTTGTTCTTTTGTCTTTTAAATAGGTGAGATATTTTATTGCGTTATACATATCGCCTTTTCTGTCATACATAGAGACAATCTTCAGCTTAAAATCATCGCCTGACTCATAGGGCAATAATTCGAGACTAACTTTTAATGCCTCATCCACCTTATTTTCGGCCTCATAGATATTTAACAATATTCTTTTTGCCCTGACTCTCTCTATACTTGAGACAGGATTGTCTATTATTGATCTGCACAGCCTTTCCGATTCCCTGAACTTTCCGGCATTGAAATAAATCTGAGCCTTATCAATTCGCATATCATGGTCTTTTAAGACAGGGTCAAGGATTCTGTTGATAGCGCTGACAGCTTCTCTTTGCATTCCCTTCATGCTGTAAATGTTCGCACGCACATAAAGGGCGCGGGGGTCTGTTTCCATGACCCTTTTACTTACAACAGCTAAAGAAGATTCTGCCTTCACAATATCACCGGTCTTCAAGGCTGCTTCTGCCTTTCCAATATCCGCCTTTTCTTTCAGAGAGACTCCCACCATCTCAAAATACTGCTCTGCCTCCTTGAATTTTTGAAAATGTAGTGAAATATAGCCGAGCAGAAGGTAAGCCTCATCGCGATACCCGGGGATTTGGGACACCGATATGAAACGCTTGATGTTCTGTCTTGCCTCGTAATAGTTTTTCAGGTAATAGTCCGCCTTTCCCATTCCGAATAAAGCCTTTTCTGATAGAGGGCCTTTTGGTGCTGAAAGAAATATATCCCTGTAAACTTCCTTAGCCTTTATATAATTCTTTGTCTTGAGATACTCCTCTGCTGTCTTGAACTTGTCTTCTGAGGCAAAGACCGAAACAGACAGAAAACAGAAGACAGAAAACAAAAAACAGAGTTTGGATAGACAAATAATAAAAAGTCTTTGATGATGTGTGTCTGACCTCTGTGCTCTGTCTTCTGATCTTTGCATAAATATCCGTTTTCTATAATGAAAGAAATGTGCCAACCGATTAGTTCATAGCTGATAGCTCATGGTTAATAGTTTTATCAAGCTATGAGCCATGAGCTATCAGCTAATCGGTCAATTATCTGACTAAATAATCTTAAATTTCAATATGAGTGTTAGTTTTATGACAACCCTAATCTCTTCATCTTCTCGATGAGGGTAGTACGGTTAATGTTTAGGTACTTAGCAGCCTGACTTTTAACTCCATTCTGAAGCTCAAAGGCATGGAGAATAAGCCTCTTTTCATATTCTTCAAGCGCGGCATTCAAGTCTATGCCGCCGACAAAAGGATTTATATCATCATCCTCGATATCTGGCAGGTTTGGAATCTTTCTCCCTGTCATCTTCTCATGGAGATCGTATGGTGTTACAACATCGTCATCTTTAAGGACAAGTAGCCTCTCTATCGTGTTTTCGAGCTCCCTGACATTGCCGGGCCAGTGATAACCGGCGAACATTTTCAGCGCCTCATCAGTTATTCTTACCGGATTTCTCCCAAATCTCTTAGAATGTTTTTCTATAAAATAGTCGCACAAAAGAGAGATATCTTCTGCCCTTTCTCTCAAAGGCGGGATGTCTATGGGTATTACATTAAGTCTATAAAACAAATCCTCCCTGAATCTGCCTGCTGCCACAGCATCTTCAAGATTTTGGTTGGTGGCTGCTATTATCCTCACATCCACATCTACGGTTTTAGTCCCGCCAATCCTTTCAAACGACCTCTCCTGAAGCACTCTCAGCAGTTTAACCTGAAGTATCGGCTGCATCTCGCCTATTTCGTCAAGGAATATAGTTCCGCCGTCAGCCAGCTCAAATCTTCCAATCCTTGATGCCACAGCCCCGGTAAATGCACCCTTTTCATGGCCGAAAAGCTCCGATTCCAGAAGCTCTGTTGGTATTGCGCCGCAATTTACAGGGATAAATGGTTTATCAGCCCTTGTACTCTTAAAATGTATGGTTTTTGCCACAAGCTCCTTGCCTGTTCCGCTCTCCCCTAATATAAGAACAGTGCTGTCAGAATTTGAAACTTTTTCGATGAGCTCGTAGATGCGTTTAATTACTCTGGAAGTCCCGATAATCTTGGGAAGATTATTATTACCATCGGCATTGTTACCCATGTCATAAATGTGACACATGGGGTATTAAAAGGTCAACATAAAAATAAAAATTGGAGTATTGAAGCGATGGAGATGATTCTAATATTTCAATACTCCATTACTCCATTATAGTCTTTTGTAATTTTCCGATTCTTATGCCTATAAGCCGCACTTTTTTCTTGAGCTCTATCCTTGCGAGGCACTCAAAGGCTGCCTTTCTTATCTCGTCAAGGGAGATTGTGTAACCATCGAGGGTCTTTGCCCTTGTAACTATTTTAAAGTCGTGGAACTTTACCTTGACCGTTACCGTTTTTCCTGTGTAGCCTGTTTGCCGCATGTCATCAACAACCTCTTTTGCAAGCTCTGCAAGGGTCTTTGCTATAGTCTGCCAGTTGTCTGTATCTTTTTGAAATGTCGTTTCCCTGCTTGTGGATTTCGGCTCCCAGTGCGTAATGAGGGGGCTTTCATCAATACCCCTTGAGGCACTGTAGAGATAGTTTCCAAAGGATTTTCCGAAATGCTCGACGAGTTTATCAATGGTCAAAGATGCAAGTTCTCCGATAGTTTCAATGCCCATGCTTTTAAGATACGCCTCTGTTTTCGGCCCAACTCCCCAGAGCTTTCTTACATCCAGCGGCCATATAAGACTTACTATGTCTTTTTCTGTAAGGATTGTGAGGCCGTCAGGCTTTTGCATGTCAGAGGCTATTTTTGCGAGGAGCTTATTGGGTGCAATACCGATGGAACATGTAAGTCCTGTCTCGTCATTTATTCTCTTTTTAATTTCCTTTGCAATCTCTTCTGATAACTTTTCTGTTTGTGATATATCGAGGAATGCCTCATCGATCCCGACATCTTCCATTATAGGAGATATTTCCTTGAGGATATTTTTAACTATTTTGGAAACCCTCGAATACTCCCTGTAGTCCACAGGCAGGAAAATTGCATCATGGCAGAGCTTATAAGCAGTCCTTAAGGGCATTGCAGAATGTATTCCGAACTTCCGTGCCTCATAGGATGCTGTTGATACAACACCTCTCTTAGTTGGATCGCCGTCACCACCAATCACAACAGGCTTTCCGATTAATTCGGGATGCCGCTTCTGCTCAACAGCGGCAAAAAATGCATCCATGTCTATATGCAGGATTCGCCTCATGAGTCAAATTTTAGTATACAGCAAAATACAATGCATAGTAGGATATAATTGTTATAAAAGATAGTAAAGGCTGTTCAATAACAGCGAATAGTTTTTTGACAAGGAGTTAATAGACTGAGCAGATCAGACAATAAGGCAATGCAAACAGCAACTACAGCACGCCATCAGCTCAAACAATGCGGCTTGAAGTCC
>JAJYXI010000041.1 GCA_021791055.1 Nitrospirota bacterium
GGTAAGTTGGGCATAAAGGCTCGCAGAACAAAAGAGGTTAGATAAAGGGACTAAAGGCTGGAAGAACACCACAACTTTAACAGATTGTAACTTTTAGCTTGATAAACTTCGTTAGAAGAGGAGGATATATGCAATACCTGCTAATCATAAGCCACGATGACTTTTTTACTCCAACTAAGACCTTGATAAAGGACATCGGCGACTGGATCAAGAAAATGCAGCGCCGTGGAGTCAGAGTGTATGGAAATCCACTGCGGCCACCCGCGGACGCCATAACCGTGCGAGTGCGTGAAGGCAAGGTTGTGCTCACAAAAGGTCCATTTGCCAAATCCAGGGAAAAGATATGCGCGTATGAGCTAATAGAGTGTGCAAGCACTAAAGAAGCTATTGATGTCGCATCCCAGCATCCAATGGCGAAGGCAGCAACGATTGAGGTAAGACCGATTTGGAATGAACTGGCCGGTTGATAGAGTTTTTTCCAACGCTGTCAAGAGGACATTATCCCTTTAATATGAAACCTTTTAATCTTCGCCGCATAAAAAAGATTGGACTTGAACGCCGGGTTGAGGAAGATGCATTATTAATAAGGAAAAATATTTCACAGGTAACTTTATTATTGGTAAAGGACAAGCCGATTGAAGCACAATCGGCGCCAAAATTTGACATGAATCAATCCTCAATGACCGCTCTGGATATAGCGCATTACAGGCTTCACGAGAGCATTGACAGCAAAACTTATTGGATGTCTCCCGATGTGCCGGAACTTAGCCTTGACGAACAAGCTGTTTATCTCCTTCCCGGCTTTGATGAATACATGCTTGGCTATAAAGACCGCAGTGCCGCGCTCGACCCAAAGTATGCACAGAAGATATGCCCCGGCAATAATGGAATGTTTTCACCGACGATAGTGATGGATGGGGAAGTGGTAGGCACATGGAAGCGGATGTTCAAGAAAGACAAGATAGTTATCACTACTGATTTTTTTGAGAACCGAACTAAAGCCGGTGAGGCTTTTTATAAGGCTGCGGAGCGCTATGGCAAGTTCCTCGGAATGTCTGTTACCATAGCCTGAAGTAAATTGATAATTATTAGGAGGGCAATCATGTCCATTAATAAAGAAGCGTGCCGTTGTCCATGGGTTGATTTAAGCAAACCGGATTATGTTGAGTACCATGATAAAGAATGGGGTGTTCCTGTATTTGACGACAGAATTATATTTGAATTTCTGACGCTGGAAGCGGCGCAAGCAGGTTTGAGTTGGTATACGGTTTTGAAAAAACGGGAGGCCTACCGTCTGGCCTACAAGAACTTTGACCCTGAAAAGGTTGCTCGGTTCAATGAAGCTCAAATACAGAAATTGATGCAAAATCCCGGAATAATAAGGAACCGTCTGAAAATTGAATCGTCTATAAACAACGCTCGCAAATTTCTTGAAGTGCGGGAGAAATACGGAAATTTTTCAAATTACATCTGGAGGTTTGTGGATAATAAGCCAAAATTAAACAAAATAAAAAAGCTGACCGATTATCCGGCGACAAGCAAGGAATCTGATGCCCTAAGCAAGGATTTAAAACAAAGGGGTTTTAAATTCCTCGGTTCTACAGTGTGTTATGCACACATGCAGGCGACAGGGATGGTTAACGATCATTCGATGGATTGTTTCAGGAGAAATGAGATAATCGAAAAATATAAATTGTTACAGTTCTAACTTATGATCCTGAACTGCCTGCCCGTTATCAATCGGCTGTTAAATTTAGGGAATGAGCAAAAGGATTATGCGAGCAAATTTAATCTTAAAGAAGCAGTTCTGCCTTTGCATCCGAAAAGGCTGTTATTACCACAAGCCCCTTTCTGTTTATCGCAAGGCAATCTCCGGAATGGAGGAGGTAATCGGTGAAATCATCTTGCTGCGTAATCCATAAGGTTCCTTCAGTGCATCCGATGATGATGCTGCGGGCATCTCTTTCCAGTCTCAACATCGAGCCTTCATTCATGCAGATTTTGATGGGATTATCCCCGGCATGTTCTATAATTCCTGAGAATCGTGAACCTGCCTTAATATTGCACGAATTTAGTCTCATGCTTAAGTTTAAATGGAGCAATGAAAAAGATACAGATTCAAAAAATCACTTTTGTTTCCATAACAGTTCATAAAATAATAAACTGTTATGGTTTGCAGGATGAAAAACTGTATCTTGTAAGGCTGACTGTAAAGAGCTAAAATGAGAATCAAAAGGGGAAGGCATTAACGCATGAAAAGTTTGACGCTCTATGAAAAAGTATCGCAAGAAATCTCCCATCTCATCAAAAGCGGCACATTCCGCCCCGGAGACAGGATATCCTCTGTTCGCAAGCTCAGCAAACAATTAAAAGTCAGTATTTCCACCGTTATGGAGGCATATCGGCTCCTCGAAGATCAGGGTCTGATAGAGTGCCGTCCACAATCGGGATATTATGTCATCTCGTCTCCGATGGATAAACAGTCTGAAATTGCCGTATCACAGCCGTCAACAAAGCCCACAAGGGTAAGCATTAATGACCTTGTTATGATGGTCTTTAAGGCAAACCGCAATCCAAATCTCATTCAGCTTGGAGCTGCCATTCCAAATCCTGAGCTGCTGCCTGCTGATAAAATAAATCGCGCACTTTCCTCCGTAACAAGACGCTACAGACTCAGAAATATCGAATATGAATTTGTGCCGGGATGTATGGAACTGCGTGTTCAGATTGCCCGCCGCGCCCTAACTGCGGGATGTACTGTAACGCCTGATGACATCGTCATCACAGCAGGATGTCAGGAGGCTATAATGCTCGCCCTCAAGGTCATCTGCAAGCCCGGAGACACCATCGCCATAGAATCACCAACTTACTACAACTTTCTTCAGGCCATTGAAATGCTCGGTCTCAAGGCCATTGAGATACCAACTCATCCACGTGACGGAATCAATCTTGAGACACTCCGTTATGCCGTAGAGCATAACCCCATAAAGGCATGTCTGTTTATCACAAACTTCAACAATCCACTCGGAAGCTGCATGCCTGATGACAAAAAGAAAGAGCTTGTGGAAATGCTTTCAGAATACGACATCCCTCTTATTGAGGACGATATTTATGGAGATATTGCATATTCATACCATCGGCCAAAGATTGCAAAGGCATTCGACGAAAAGGGAATAGTGCTTTTGTGTTCGTCATTCTCAAAAACCATAGCTCCTGGCTACCGGGTGGGCTGGATAATTCCGGGAAGATATAAACAGGAAGTTGAGCGTCTTAAGTCCATAACCAATCTTGCAACGGCTACGCCTATGCAACTGGCCATTGCGGATTTTCTCTCCAACGGCGGCTATGACCATCATTTAAGAAAAATAAGAAGTATATACGCAAGGAACATAAGTCTGATGTCCGAGGCTGTCATGAAGTATTTTCCTGAAGGGACAAAGGTATCGCGGCCATCAGGAGGGCATGTGCTCTGGATCGAGATGCCTGAGGATATCGATTCTCTCGACCTTTACGAAAAGGCTCTGAAGAAGAAAATCAGCTTCGCTCCCGGACCTATCTTTTCATCGAGACGGAGATATCGCAATTTTCTCAGACTGAATGCTGCAACATGGAATGAAGACATAAAAACTGCTGTTAAAACCATCGGCGCTCTTGCTGGCAGGTTGTAAAATATATCTCTATAAAAAGGAGAAATCAAAATGAAAAAGTACAGTGGCATCAAATGGCTGGCAGTATTGGTTTTTATAGTTTATGTTGTATTATGCGGAAATGTATTTGCTGCAGAGAAGCTGACAAAGATAGCCGATAATGTTTACTCATATGTTGACACGAAAAGCAGCACTCCCCAAAACAGCTATGGCGCAAATGCGGGGATTATTCTCGGCAGGGACGGAATTGTTGTTGTGGATACCCTCATATCGTCAAAAGAAGCAAAGAGATTTATCAAGGATATAAAGGCAATCTCAAAGAAGCCTATAAAATATGTTATTAATACCCACTATCACCTCGATCATACTTTCGGCAATTCCGAGTTCAAGAAAATCGGGGCACTAATTATCTCGCACACCAATGACGGCAACAACCTGAAAATTCATGGCGAAACTGCCTTGAAAAACGCTAAGGACTATGGACTTAACAAAAAGGACATGAAGGGGACAAAGATCGCATATCCTGTTCTGACGTTTAACGAAAGGATGGAAATAGATCTCGGCGACCGGAAGATAGAGCTGATTTATTTAAGGCCGTCGCATACGGATGGAAGCATTATGGTTTATCTGCCGGATAAAAAAGTTCTATTCGCAGGGGATATCTTATTCACAGGTTATCACCCATTCATGGGAGAAGGAGATATAGAGGGATGGCTGAAAACGCTTGACTATATTATGACAATGGACGCCGAGAAAATCATTCCGGGACACGGGCCGGTCTCAAGCAAAAAAGATATCGAAGAAATGAAGGACTACCTTATTGCCTTTGATAAAAAGGCCAAAGAACTCGCGGCTAAATCCGATAATGCCGAGCATATCGCCTCTGAAATCAAAAACTCGCTGCCGCAAAGACCCGAAGGCGCGGGGCTTATACTCTGGAATATTCAGATGAAGTATCTGAAAAAGTAAAATAGCAAAAGGAGGGCATCAATGGCGCGAATCGGAATACTTACATGCAGCAATGCAACGCAGGATTTGGGTTGCTCGTCGGCAAGCTGTCTTGCAGATTTCAGAAAACGAAGGGGAGCATTTGCGGATTATTCTAAGGATGAGCCATTAGATTTGGTCGGAATTATCAACTGTCCGGGATGCCCTACACTTACCGGAGCCGACAAATTATTGCAGCGCATAAGGGCGCTGACAGAATTCAGGGTAGACGCGATACACTTTACTTACTGCATGAAGGCGCTCTGCCCTTTCAAAGAAAAATACAAATCGGCGCTGGAAGAAGCATTTCCGAATATTAAGATTGTGATAGGAACTCATGTGGAACATGTTACAACGGAGGAATACAGAGAAAGGGTGAAAAAACTCTTCTGCCAGCCCAGAAAGACGATGGTTGATATGATTTTAGGGAAAGATTGAGAAATATGCGAGAGGTTCACTTATAAAGTGAAACTTATTGCAATACTGCTCTTTATATTTTTCAGCGTATCTGCTGTGCAAGGAATAACAATGGAAAACATAAAATCAAATCTCGCTGCAACTGTCAAGCATCTTTCTCATGACATAGGTCAGCGGAGTTATCTCGATGTGGAAAGGCTGAACAGGACTGCCGATTACATCGAAGACAAATTCCGCTCCTATGGCTGTGATTCAAAAAGGCAGCCGTTTGAGTATCTAGGAAATACATATTACAACGTATACTGCGAAATAAAAGGCGCTGGAAACCCGAAAGATGGGATTCTCGTAATCGGCGCACATTATGACACGGTAACCGGAACTCCGGGCGCGGATGACAATGCGAGCGGCATTGCAGGAATTATTGAACTGGCAAGACTGACCGTGTCAAAGCCTTTGCAAAGGACAGTCCGTTTTGTTGCATTCACTCTTGAGGAGCCTCCCATTTTCATGACGAAACACATGGGAAGCTACATCTACGCAAAAAGCCTTAAAGATGAAGAAATAAAAGTCTATGGTATGATCTCCCTCGAGATGCTCGGATATTACTCTAACAGGAAAGGCTCACAGTATTATCCATTCCCTATCTTTAAATGGTTTTACCCGGATAAGGGCAATTTTATTGCATTTGTAGGAAACCTCTCATCAAGGTCATTTACCATGAGGGTCAAAAAATTATTTAAATCAGTATCAGCTATGCCTGTAGAATCCCTCAATGCTGTTTCCATTATTCCCGGCGTTAATTTCTCTGACCATCTTAACTTCTGGGAATTCGGCTATTCTGCATTCATGATCACAGACACAGCATTCTACAGAAACCCCAATTACCATGCTCCAGGAGATATTGCAGAAACACTTGATTATGACAGAATGACAGAGCTTGTCATAGGATTGTATAAAGCCATCGGCAGTTTATAGGTTACAAATCAGAACAACAGATTATTCTCGTTCAATATCTCCTTTGCCAAAGCAATATATCCCTGAGCGCCGGATGAATTGGGCGCATAAAGGACTGCGGGCTTTCCGTGGCTCGGAGACTCGGCAAGTATGACATTTCTCGGTATCACCGTATCATAGACCTTTGATTTGAAAATGCGTCTTACGTCATCCGATATCTGCCGTGACAGGGCAAGATGCCTGTTGTACATGGTAAGCAGTATGCCTTCCATATCGAGGGTCTCATTAAAACCTCCTCTTATTCTCCAGAGAAGCTTTATAAGAATGCTCAGACCTTCCATTGCAAAATACTCGCACTGAACAGGAACCAGCACTGATTCTGCTGCAACGAGGGCATTAAGCGTGAGAAGACCGAATGATGGAGGGCAGTCTATAAATATGTATCTGAACTTTTCTTTAAAAGGCTTTAACAGCATCTTCAGCAGATTTTCCCTCTCAGGACGTTCGAGCAACTCTATCTCTGCTGCAAACAAATCCATGGAAGTCGGCAGGATATAAAGATTGGGGATAAGGGTCTGTTGTATGGCCTCGTCTATAGGGACCTTGCCGCTGTAAACCTCGTACAGGCCGGCCTTCATGCCCTCTTTTTTTATTCCAAACCCGCTTGTGAGATTGCCCTGGGGGTCCGAGTCTATTACAAGGATGTCTTCGTTTGCAAGGGCAAGGGAAGATGAAAGATTTAAGGCAGTTGTTGTCTTGCCGACCCCGCCTTTCTGATTTGTTATCGCAATTATCTTTCCCATTATATTATCAATCAGCAATCGAGTATGGCAGGCATGCATGCAGTAAAAAGATTTACAAGCACCACTGTTGTAAAACTTTTATACACTATAAAACAATCGTGCTTTAGTGGATAAAGAACAGCATGTCTATTAAAACCCAATCGTGCATTTGTAAAGCTTTTTACTGCATGCATGCCTGTCGTAAATGCATTATTTCGGCATAATTCAGCAACCCTATGCACTCTCATGGAGATTATATTTTTTCATCTTATACCCTATCTGCCTCGGAGTAATGCCAAGGAACTTTGCCGCCTTTGCCTGAATCCATCCTGTCCTCTGAAGGGCGTCAAGGATTTTAGTCTTTTCGATATCTTCTATTGTTAAAGGAAGGGCATCCTTCACCTGAACGGTATATCTTGCCTTTATGGATTGTTCCCTTATATTTAAAGGCAGGTCTGAGGATGTTATGCTCTTGCCTCCGGACATTACCACAAGCCTCTCTATTGTATTTTCAAGCTCCCTCACATTTCCGGGCCAGTCATAATTCATAAATATATTCAGAACATCAGGTGCAATTTTGACAAATCTCCGATTCTCCTCTGTGTATTTCTTAAGAAAATATTCTGCAAGTAAAGAAATGTCCTCTTTTCTCTCACGCAGTGATGGCAGAAATACCGGCACAACATTGAGGCGGTAATACAAATCCTCTCTGAACTTACTGCCAGAAACAAGTTCTTCGAGGTTTCTGCTCGTTGCAGCAATAAGCCTGACATCGACCTTTATGGTCTTTTCACCGCCTACTCTCTCGAACTCCTTCTCCTGCAAGACCCTCAATATCTTGGGCTGAAGCGTTAACGGAAGGTCTCCTATCTCATCAAGGAATACCGTCCCTGAATTGGCAAGCTCGAACCTGCCCTTTCTCATAGCCGTTGCGCCTGTAAATGCGCCCTTCTCGTGACCGAATAGTTCCGATTCAAGGAGTCCTTCAGGAATGGATGCACAGTTAAATTTTATAAACGGTCCTTTTGACCTCGGGCTCATATAATGGATGGCTTTTGCAACCAGCTCCTTACCGGTGCCGCTCTCACCGCGCAAAAGCACATTGGCCTTTGAGGGGGCAACCCTGTGAATGGCCTCAAAAACCTCCTGCATCCTGTCAGACTGCCCTATTATGTTCTCTACTCTGTATCTTCCTTTCAACTGCTGTCTGAGGTTTTCCTTCTCCGCAAGAAATGCCTCTCTTTCCTTCTCGATTTCCATATTCAGTTTTACGGATTGTGCCATTAATGAAGCAATAATCTTCAATAATCTCAGGTCTTCCTCAAAGGATATGCCTTTCGAGCCAAACAGCCTGTCGACGCTCAATACACCAAGTATTTCATTTTTGAATTTTACAGGCACGCACAGAAATGCAATATTTTCTTTCCTTATAGTCTTTCTTGAGCCGGTTTTATTGAGGAATAAAGGCTCATCGCCGATATTCGGAATTACTATGGGAGAGCCGTGCTTTGCAACCCTGCCGATGATGCCTTCGCCGAGCTTGTACCTCCCTCTCTTTATCTCTTCCTCGGACATGCCATGTGCGGCAATAATCGAAACCTCGTTGTTATTCCTCAGCGCAACGGTCCCCCTCTTCATATCCAGATATTCCGAGAGCACCCTCATAACACCCCTCAGATTTGATTTAAGATTCAGGGATGAACCGAGGAGCTTGCTAATCTCATAGAGGGCAGTTATTTCGACTGTTTTATCATAGTTGCGGCTCATGGAATTAAGTTTAATTCAGGCACTACAAAAATGTAAAGTTTCATTACTTTATTGTAGTGTTTTATGTGATATAGTTTAAATATGTATAAGAAAGTCCTCTCTGCAGTCAACGAACATCTGAATTCGGAAATCGCTGCACGTTATGCATTGAACCTTGCACGGATGTGCGGAGCTAAATTGTATCTTTGCTTTATTGCTGAAAAGGGCATGCCCCAACAGGGCATCAGCAAGGCTGAAGATGCTATAAAAAGACTATTTAATGAGGCAATTGCCACAGGCATTCAGGTAGAAGCTATCACAGAAACCGGAGACGTTGTTGAAGAGATTGGCAAGATTGTCAGACATGAGGGAATCAGCATTGTATTTGCTTCCACAAGGAGGGAGGACATCAAGAAGAGATTCTACGCAGGCACTGTTGCACGAAATCTGTCCCTGAAGCTCCCGTGCTCAGTAGCTCTTGTAAGGGTTGTCCATACCGGGAAGATACACCCTCACAAAATCCTTGTCCCTTTAAAGGCAAGGATCGATCATATAAAGGAGAGAGCATATTTCACCGCAAGGATGGCAGAGTGTTTTCATTCAAGGGTCTTTATTTTTCATGTTACAAAACCCATTACAAAATTCTTCCACGGAGAGATGCATCTCACGCCTGCCCAGTGGGAAAAGAGACTGCCAGAAAACATGAAGGATTTTATGGAGCACCTTATAAGATACGAAATTGCTCATGAAGGCAGGCTTGCACCCGGTATCACAGCACGGAGTATAACTATCGAGGCTGCAGCAAAGAGGCATGACCTGATAATAATGGGAGCCAGCGAAAGGGGTCTTCTGTCATCCATCATTAAAGGCAATCCCGTGGAGGATGTGCTGAGGGAGACGCCCTGCGACCTTATAATCTTAAAACCGAGACATGAAGTTGAATGACAGCAGGGCAAGTCTGACTTTCGCAAAATTAATTAGTGAACAATCATTATGAAAATCAATAACCTCAAAAAAGAAGAAGTTCTCAGAAATCTTGTCACATCAGAAAATGGCCTTACAGAAGAAGAGGCAAAGAAGCGTTTTTCAGAATTCGGGCCAAACGAGATTAAAGAAGTAAAAAAGACCCCTCTGTCCATAAGATTCCTCAAACAATTCACCCATTTCCTTGCTATACTCCTCTGGATAGGTGCAGGGCTTGCCCTTTTATCGGAGTATCTTCATCCGGGTGAAGGTATGCTTACCCTCGGACTTGCAATAATAGGCGTAATATTTATCAATGCAGTGTTCACATTCATTCAGGAATACAGGGCAGAAAAATCCATCGAGAAGTTAAAGCTTCTTTTGCCGTTCAAAGTAAAGATGATCAGAGAAGGAGTAGAAAAGGAGATACATGCAAAAGATGTAGTTCCAGGTGATTTGATAATCCTTTCAGAAGGGGATAAGGTTCCTGCCGATTCAAGACTCATAGAAACCACATATCTCATGATGAATAATGCACCGCTTACAGGTGAATCCGAACCGGTACCGTTGCAGCATGAACCATGTAAAGGTGAATTGGTCGAGAGCAAAAATATCGCCTTTGCGGGGACAACTGTTGTGAGCGGTTCCGGGAAGGCTATTGCCTTTGCCACGGGCATGAGAACCGAGTTCGGCAGGATAGCGCATCTCACGAGCGCAGTGGAAACCGGTTTGAGTCCTTTGCAGAAAGAGATCGTAAAGGCAACGAGGATCATCGCCTTTTTGGCAACGCTGATAGGCGTTGTTTTTTTCAGTATTGGAAATATCATAGGAAAGAGCTTCTGGGAAAATTTCGTGTTTGCAATAGGCGTGATTGTAGCCCTTGTTCCCGAGGGAATGCTGCCGACCGTTACTCTCGCTCTCTCTATGGGAAGCCAGAGGATGGCTAAGAAAAAGGCATTGATAAAAACGCTCACCTCTGTGGAAACCCTGGGTTCGGTAACAGTTATATGTACGGATAAAACAGGCACCCTTACTCAAAACAAAATGGAGGTAAAAAAAATATGGACGGTTGATAATCAACAAAGCACCATCCATCTCTTAATGAAGACAGCCTATTTCTGCAATAATGCAAAGTTTATCGAAGGACAATACAAGGGAGACCCCACCGAAACCGCTCTTTTTAAGCATGTGAGAGAAAATATCGGGGATTTAAAGGCAGAGAGGATATCGGAGATTCCGTTCGATTCAGAGAGAAAGAGAATGACAACGATCAATATGGTTGACGGCAAGAGATTCGGCTTTACAAAAGGAGCGCTCGAAAATGTGCTGCCGTTATGCGCCTATGCCCTGATAAATAACGAAAAGACACTTATCAATGGAAAACTGAAAGAGGAAATTACACATGCCTATCATTCATTGATGGACAAGGGGTTGAGAGTCTTATCCTTTGCATATTCGGAACTTTCAACTCCAGATTCCGAACCTGAAAAGGACATGATATTTTTAGGACTCGTAGGACTCGAAGACCCGCCAAGGCCTGAAGTGCCTGATGCCATAAAAAAGTGTCATGAGGCAGGAATAAAGATAATCATGATAACCGGAGACGGAAGCAGGACGGCAGTTGCCATCGCAAAAGAGATAGGTCTTGCCAAAGGCAATCCTGTGGCGATAGAAGGGCATGATTTTATGAAGATGGGCGACAGGGAACTGAGGGAAAAGCTTTCAGAAAAAGAAATAATATTCGCGAGAATGACCCCGAAACATAAGATGCGTGTAGTATCGATTCTCAAGGAAGAGGGCGAAAGGGTTGCGGTTACGGGCGACGGCGTGAATGACGCTCCCGCATTGAAAAAGGCGGATATAGGCATTGCGATGGGCATTACGGGAACGGATGTGGCAAAAGAGACTGCCGACATGATTCTGCTTGACGACAACTTCGCTACAATAGTAAATGCGGTAGAGGAAGGAAGGGCAATCTATGAAAACATAAGAAAGTTCGTTATATATTTTTTCACATCTAACGTAGCCGAGCTTGTTCCTTATATCATCTATGTACTTTTCAGGGTTCCCCTGCCTCTTACAATAATGCAGATACTTTCCGTTGATCTCGGTACAGACCTCCTTCCGGCCCTTGCCCTCGGCGCTGAAAAACCGACAAAAGACGTTATGAAGCAAAAACCGAGAACTCCAAAAGACAGGCTTCTAAACGCGAAAGTTTTGAGTCTTGCATTTTTATTCCTCGGACCAATTGAAGCCGCGGCAGGCTTGTTCGGCTTTTTTTATATCTTAAAGCAGGCCGGATGGCAATGGGGAGAAATGCTTGCTGCGAACAATCTTCTTTATATGCAGGCAACTACCGCATGTCTTACAGGGATAGTCATTGCGCAGGTCGCTAATGTCTTCGCGTGCCGCTCATTCAGAGAGTCCGTTTTCAGCATCGGATTTTTCTCGAACAGGCTGATATTCGCAGGCATAGTGTTTGAAATAGCCTTGCAATTATTTATTGTTTATCATCCGTGGGGGAATGCGATATTCGCAACCTCTCCGATTGCAGCACATATATGGCTCGTCCTGATACCATTTGCAGTTGTTCTCTTTGCAGCAGAGGAGGCGAGAAAGTTAATCGTGTCCCATAGAAGATAATCCTTCCGGATATTGCCTGCCGGAAAAATTATTGACAATTTTTTAGAAAAGGAGTATTGTGAAATTAACATAGCAGCCGAAGTCCTCTCAAAGAGGGGACACGGGGGACCCAATTTTAGGGGCGTATTCCATAAAAAGGATAGGGAACTTCCATTCCCGAGCCCGTCAGCTAACCTCGTAGGCATTTGGAAGGGCACGGATGGATTTTAAACCGCCGCCCGGCGGTTTTTTTATTGCCTCCGTTTGCCCGTCAAAAGGAGGCAATATGTCTATCAAGAGTTTTCTTATCGGAAGTCCTATCGAAACAATCAAGGAAAAGCACGAGCGGCTCTCTAAAAAAATGGGGCTGGCTGTCTTCTCGTCAGACCCTCTTTCGTCTGTCGCCTACGGAACCGAAGAGATAATGCTTGCCCTTATAGCCGGTGGAGCCGCGCTTCTCAGTTACACAGTGCCCATCGCCATTGCTATCGTCATTCTCGTTGCGATAGTGGCTACCTCGTATTTCCAGACCGTCCACGCATATTCCTCAGGAGGAGGGGCGTACATAGTAGCCAAAGATAACCTTGGCGCGCTTCCCGGGCTTATCGCCGGAGCAGCCCTCCTCATTGATTATGTCCTCACCGTCACCGTCAGTGTGGCCGCCGGCATAGCCGCCATTACCTCGGCCTTCCCTGCGACCCGGGACTATACCGTTACAATGTGTATCGCATCCATACTGTTTATCACCATAATAAATCTGAGGGGTGTAAGGGAGTCCGGAAAGGTATTTTCGTTCCCGGTATATCTTTTCATAGGAAGCCTGCTTGTACTCATAGCAGCAAGCCTCACGCAATCCTTCTCGCTTCCGAGAATCGAGTATCGGAAAGTTACAGGCACGGCGGCAAACATATTCCCGGTGTTCATAATATTAAAGGCCTTCGCCTCTGGATGCGCAACACTTACAGGGATAGAGGCCATCTCCAACGGGGTCCGTGCGTTCAAGGCTCCAGAGGCAAAGAACGCAGGGATCACGCTTGTGTGGATGGCGTTTACTCTGGCTATACTCACAATTGGCATAGCCTATTTCGCAAATTATTACGGCATCCTGCCAAACGCAAACGAGACCGTAATTTCTCAGCTTGCAAGAACCATTTTTTCCAAAGGGGCTATCTATTACATGATCCAGTTCGCCACAATGCTGGTGCTCATCCTTGCAGCAAACACATCGTTTGCGGACTTTCCCCGGCTTTCTTCGATTATGGCGAACGACCGCTATCTGCCCAGGCAGTTGAGCAATCGGGGCGATAAGCTTGTCTTCTCAAACGGCATACTGATGCTCAGTCTTCTGTCGGCCATTCTCATAGTCCTTTTCAGGGGCGATACGCATTCCTTAATACCTCTTTATGCTATTGGTGTCTTTACAGCCTTTACGCTTTCACAGGTCGGAATGGTCAGGCATTGGATAAGAGAGAAGGGAAAGGGCTGGTTCAAAAGCACGATCATCAACAGTATAGGAGGCATCACTACGAGTGTAGTCCTCATAATTGTTGCGGTTGAAAAATTCACGCACGGCGCTTGGATAGTGCTTATAGCCATTCCATTTGTGGTTTTCCTGACGCAGAAGGTGCATAGGCATTATCTCTCTGTCGCGGAGCAGCTTTCTCTTGAAAAATGCATAACAGGAGAAAAAGAATACAAGCATCACTCTGTCATAATTCCTATATCAGGCTTACAGCAGGCTGTAATCAGCGCCATTAAGTATGCAAAAGCGCTTTCTGATGATGTTACTGCAGTCTATGTCTACATAGACCCTGTTGAGACCCAAAAAATGAAGGAGAAGTGGGATGTCAGCTGCATGGGAGTGAAGCTCGAAATCCTGCACTCTCCCTACAGATCGGTAATGGAGCCGTTGATGGATTATATAGATTCCATACGCGAAAAGCACAAGGACGGCATCATCACCGTAGTCCTTCCTGAATTCGTCCCTTCGAAATGGTGGCATCATCTTCTTCATAACCAGACTGCGCTTTTTATAAAGGGAGTCCTCTTATTCAAGAAGGGAGTGGTATCAACAAGCGTTCCGTTTCATTTGAAGGAATAAGCCTGTTGCCACAAAAGTCCTGATAAGTTATCGATTTCTTTCGAGTTCGAGGATCTTCGAGATATACCTGATATTGCGGGATAGCTCTACATTTTTAAACTTCTTTATTTCCGCAATCCTGTAATCCTTTATTATCACCTTCGCCTCTTCCTCTTTCATTGCACAGTCAGGGCATACATGGTCTATCTCTTTACATCCTTGCATTTCTGAATTGCATTTATAGGCACGGAGATGCCTGCTTATTGATGAGTTAAAGGGATTGAAGTAATTGCCGATCATGAGATAACCTGTGCCGTCCAGTGAAGTTACATTTCTTAAAATACATGCCCCGCCGCTGATGGTATAGTTATTTTTATATTCTTTCTCAGCCAAAAGCTCCGGCACATCGTTCCATATCTTGTCATGGATTTTATCTATGACCTCTTTGGGAAGGGACTCCTCTATCTCCTTTATTTTCTTCAATGCAAAAAACTTCCTGTCGCTCAGATAATAGGCCATCACAAGGCATGCATTGGCATCCGCATTCCAGCTGTCTTCTTTCAAAATTGATTTTGAATCGCTGATAACAGCATCGTGCTTGCCGGATTTAATAAGATTAAAGCATCCGGTTGAGTCCTTCCAGTCTGCAGCGTGGGAAGTTTCAATAAAAGGGGATAAAAAGAAAAAAACAATCCATACGCCAAGTTTTAATAAATTTATCGCTTTGGAAAGACTTTGAGGCATGTCTGCCATCCCATATACATGATCAAAAGTGGACGGTAGGGGAGTCGAACCCCCGACCCCCACGTTGCGAACGTGGTGCTCTCCCAACTGAGCTAACCGCCCTATTTTACTCTCCTTAGCCTCACAAACCTTGTAAACGATCCGTCACGCTCTACTTCCTTCTCAAAACCAACTGCCTCAAACATCCCTGCGGTCTTCTGCATTGCAGCCTTATTGACCTCTATGGTAGGCTCGTAGATGGATAATGTTCCGTCCTTCTTTATTACCTTCCCGATATTCCTGACCGCACCCGCCTGATTGCCGATTTCGTGAAAGCTGTAATACATTATACCAACATCGGCAAATTCTTCTCCAATATCACAATTCGCAATGTCACATAATAGTATATCCACTCTATCCCCGAATTTTTCCATCCTCTTTTTGAGCTTCCTCACCATGCCTGGCTGAAGCTCGTTGGCATAAACCTTTTTTGCCCTTCGGGCAATAGCCTCTGTGATAAATCCATTGCCTGCGCCTATTTCAAGGACAGTGGAAGACTCATCTACCCCTGATTCGTCCAGCACCCTTTCTCTGTTAGTCAACGCCTTTCTTATAGGGTTGTATAAGATAAATGAAAGATAGGACGGACATATTTTCATAGGCTTAAATTATATCATTTTTCCATTAATTGTTTTTCGCCATGTTAAATCATTATAATATAAAAAATATCCTTGGGGTGCATCAATGGAAATACACATATGTAACTTCAAATTAGGAGAAAAGCCTCTGATTGCCGGTGCTCTTAATGATACCGATGTTCTTACAGTCACCAAAGACTCTCTGAATCCTGCCGACATAATAGAGCTAAGGATTGATATGTTTGAAAAGCTCTCGATAAATCATATAGAGAACATCTTCAAAACTGCAAAGGAGAACTTTAAGAAGCCCATAATCGCAACTGTCAGGGATGTGAAAGAAGGAGGACAAAAAGAGATTTCGGACAAGTTAAGCATTTACATGGCCGTTATTCCGCTTTCCAATGTTGTTGATGTGGAGATAAACTCTGAAGATACCCTGACAGAAGTTAAAAAATTATGCGATATTCACAAGACAATATTAATCGGCTCTTATCACAACTTTGAACTCACTCCCGAAGACGATTTTCTTGAGAACATTGTCTCAAAAGGGAAGAGTCTCGGCGTAGATATCGTTAAAATAGCAGCAATGGCTAATTCCAGAGAAGATTTTATCAGGCTTCTTATATTTACCCTTAAACACAAGGATGAGGGGCTGATTACCATGTCGATGGGAGACAAGGGATTGCCGTCAAGGGTATTTAATCCTATTTTCGGATCTCTTATAACATACGGCTATATCAACCATCCGTCAGCACCCGGGCAACTGTCCGTGAGCGAGCTAATATATATTTTTAGAAGATTAAAAATGAGATAAATCGCATATAAAGGCATGCACCTGCCTATCATTTGCCAGTGAACGATTGAGGTAAATCTATCTTGTTCTGATTCCCTACAATGACAAGGACGTAGTTTTCAGGATTCAGATACCTCTTTGCAACCCTCCAGACGTCTTCCTTTGTTACCCCGTTTATATAATCAGGATATTTTTCTATATAATCATCGCCCAAATTATAGAATTGCGCTGCCGCAAGAAAATCGGCAACCCTCCTGCTCGTCTCAAGCCTTCTCGGGAAACTACCGGTGAGATACGCCTTTGCATCCTTCAGTTCTTGCTCTGTAACAGGATCTGTCCTTATTTTGTTTATCTGCCTTAATATCTCTTTTATCACAGTTCCTGCCGATTCGTTCTTTGTCTGCACTTCCACCTCAAATTGCCCCTGCTCTTTATTCCCGGAAAATGAACTGTATATCGAATATGTAAGCCCCCTCTCATCCCGCACAACCTTCATCAGTCTGGATGAAAAACCTCCTCCTCCAAGAATATAGTTCATAACAGAAACCGCATAATAGTCGGGATTATTCCTTTCTATGCCGAGATGCCCAAAAATAATATTCGCCTGTGTAATATCTTTATCTATTATTACAACCTTCTTTCCTTTATGGTTCCTTCCTATCTGTGTTCTGTATTCTGTATTCTGTGTTCTGTGTCTTGCCTTCCATTGCCCAAGATACCGTTCTATCAATAAATTAAGCTCATCCGCTGTAAGGTCGCCGACCACAGAAAGGATTGCATTGTCAGGTGAATAGTGGTCATAATAAAATTTTACGATGTCGTCTCTCTTTATATTGTCGATGCTTTCAGCACTCCCGTTTACAAGCCTTCCATACGGATGATCATCAAAAACCTCTTTTATAAATGCCTTGCTTGCAACAAAGGAAGGATCTTCTTCGCTCTGCCTCAGAGAGCCCTTTATTATTTCCTTTTTCCTGCTTATATCTTCTTCTGAAAATGAAGGATTCAGGAGCACATCAGAAAATATGTCAAAACCTTTTTCTACATCTTTCTTCAGGACAGAGAGCGAGACTGTCGTATAATCGCTGCCTGTTGACGAATCAATTGATGCGCCTATGAATTCTATCTCCTCACTGATTTCGGATGCCTTTCTTTTCTGAGTCCCTTCAGTGAGCATCTTTGCAGTCAGATATGCGATCCCTGCCTTATCAGCAGGCTCATTAAGGGGTGATGCCTTTATCAAAAGAGTGAGCATAACAATGGGAAGGTTGTGCCTTTCGGCATGTAGCACTGTCAGTCCATCGGGAAAGGTCTTTTTCTTTATTTCAATGGCATAAGCGTCGCCAGAAGTAAACAGTAGGCAGTAGGCAGTAAGCAGTATTAAGAGGCTAAAGGCTAAAAGCTGAAGGCTGGAGGCTGAAAGCCGGACTTTGGACTTTGAGCTTTGAACTTTGAGATTTAACATCACTCTTGACTCCTGACCTTTGACTTATTTACTGGCACTAATATACCCACTGTTTTATTGTCATCGATTAAATACTTCTTAGCCGCAGCCTGCACATCTTCGGGCTTTACCTTTCTGACGCCTTCAAGATACTTGTCCATCAGTCTCCAGTTTCCAAGCATCTCAAACATACCTGTATAAAAGGCCCTTGAATATGTGGAATCCTGAGCAAAGACAAAGGTCGCCTCGATCTGGTTCTTTGCCTTCTGTATCTCCATTTCCGATGGCGATTCTTTTTTCACTTTTTCGATCTCATCATAAATTGCCTTTTCCACATCTTCTATATTCTTTTTAGGCGCTGCAGTGCCTCCGAAAACAAAAAGGAATGGGTCTTTATAAAATCCGCTGTAATCGGCAAATGTGTTAAGGGCAAGCCTTTTTTCATAGACAATGTTCTTATAAAGCCTTGAACTCTTTCCTCCTGAAAGAATCGTTGAAAGCACATCGAGGGCAAAACTGTCCTCGTGCGGGAAGCTGGGGACATGGTATGCCATAAGGATATAAGGAAGTTCGACCTCTCTCTTGAGATATACCCGCTTCTCTCCTCTCTGCTGCGGCTCTTCAGTCCTGTCTTTTATAAAGCTCCTTTTAGACGGTCTTTTATGTTCAAAAGCCTTTCTGACCTTGGAAAGTATGTCCTCTGCCTTTACATCCCCTGAGATAACAATAAAGGCGTTATTGGGCGAGTAATATGTCCTGTAATATCTGTAGAGGTCTTTCCTTTCTACTGATACAATGTCAGACATCCAGCCGATGACAGGCCACTGGTATGGATGTGCCTTAAATGCTGTTGCAATCACCTCTTCGTATAATGAGCTCTGGGGGTTGTCTTCGTACCTCATGCGCCTCTCTTCCATAACCACATTCCTCTCAGCAACAACTTCCTTTGGCTCAAGCAGGAGATTAATCATCCTGTCTGCTTCAAGCTTTATAGATAGATCGATTCTGTCGGATGATAGTGTCTGGTGATACATCGTGTAATCTTTTGTTGTGTGCGCATTGTCAGTGCCGCCGTTTCTCTGGATGATATTGGAGAACTGTTTTGAGCCGTACTTAGGCGTCCCTTTGAACATCATGTGCTCCAGGAGATGACTGATTCCTGTCTTTCCCATAGGCTCGTCCTTTGAGCCGACCCTGTACCATATCTGGAATGTGGCCAGCGGCGCCTTATGGTCTTCAATAATCAAGACCTTAAGACCGTTTTTGAGCGTGTATTCCTTTGCCGCTGCATGTGTAGCAAACGGGACTATGATGAATGCTAATATTAAAACGAATTTTAAAAGCCGCATTTTAATATCAATATTCCCTCGGTGATTTTTTCATCCTTCTCTCTTCCCTGCTCATCCCGATCTCAAACAATTTATCCTGAACCTCTTCGAATCTCCTTATCCTTGTAGCCTCGCGGCACCTTTCAAGCTCTGCCTCGGTCTTTGCTTCAACCACGCATTCCCTTGTCTTAAACAGGCCTGTCTGGAGCGTCTCAATGTCTTCTATTATCTGAGACTTGCTCTTCTCAAGATTTTTGTCTTCTGAAAATGAAGGATGCACAGCGAATGCACATAAGACAAAAACTGCAAACCCTAAATATAAATAAGCTTTCATATCAACCTCCGCATTTTACATTAACTCTGCCGATACCTACCGGCACTTACACTCCTCAGGAGCCTCCATAGCCGATAGTTACATTCTGCCCTTCGACAATAACAGGCACTTTCCTGACACCTTTTGAAAACTTCAACATCTCATCCATTTTTGCACTGTCTGCCTTAACATCAAAATATGCTGCCTTGGCACCGAAGTCCGACATGGCCTTTTCGGTAAAGGGTCAGCCTGCCTTTCCATAGATAATAACCTTATCTGCCATAAAACACCTCCGAAATTAATCTTCTCTCCATACTTCTATTGCTATCTCAGGGCACATCTGGGCGCAGATGGCACAGCCTGTGCATTTTTCCGGATGCTCAAAGTGTGCAGGGAAATAGCCCATGCTGTTGAACTTTTTGTTTATGGCTATTGAGCCCTTCGGACATGCCATTATGCAGTATTTACAGCCCTTGCACAATTCCCTGTTGATAACGATCTTGCCTTTAATTTTCTTTGTTGCTGTCTTTGCCATTTCATTACCTTATATTTTAATTTACATCAAACTTTAACGCCAAGCAACTCCTTTGCATGCTTAAGGGATACATCCGTAATCTTTCCGCTGAGCATCCTCGCAATCTCATCCTGCCTTTTTCCGCCGGTCAAAGGTTCGACAGTCACTTTTACCGCGTCCTTGCCCATGATTTTTTCAACTTTCAAATGATTGTCCGCCAGAGCCGCTATCTGCGGCAGGTGTGTTATGCAGAGCACCTGATAAGTTCCGGCAATTTCCTTTAACCGCTTCCCCACATGCTGCGCGGTAACGCCGCCTATACCGGCGTCCACCTCGTCAAAGATGAGAGTTTGGAGTTCAGAGTTATGAGTTATGAGTTTGGAGCATTTATCTTTTTCTGACTCTTGACTCTTAACTCCCTGTATCTCCATGCATTTCAAGGCGAGCATTATCCTCGACAGTTCGCCGCCCGACGCGACCTTTATCAACGGCCTCGGCGGCTCTCCGGGATTAGCGCTGAACAAAAACTCCACATCATCCATGCCGTGCGCTGAAATATCGGCCCTCTTTTTTATATCGACTTTAAAATCCGCCTTTTGAAATCCGAGATCATGAAGCTCTCCCAATATCGCCTTTTCCATCTTTTTTGCGGCAGCAATCCGCTTATTCGACAGCTTGTCCGACATTGCTTTAATCTCAGTTTCCTTCGCGTCAAGCCCTGACTGAAGGCTCTCCTGCTGCTCCTCTGCAGTAACGAGCCCCTTCAATTCTTCTTCCGCATCGTCCCTGTATTTAAGTACCGCGTCAACGCCTTCGCCGTATTTCTTTTCGAGCCTTTTTATGAGATCGAGCCTCTCGTCAAGCTCCGTAAGCCTTTGCGGGTCTATATCGTATTTGTCCTTAAATTTCCTGAGAAGCAGGGCGGCATCCTCTATCTGGGGAATAGTTGTTTCCATTATATTGAGAAGCTCCTTTGCGTTTTCGTCGAATCCGGCCATATCCCTTATCTTCGACAATGCCTGCGACATCTGCTCGATGCACGAGCCTTGCGATTCATAGATAAGACCGTATGCAGTTTCAGAACACTCCTTGAGCTTATTAAGATTGAGCAGGATCTTCATCTCATCTTCTACGGCCTCTTTTTCTCCGGATTTGAGGTTTGCGGCATCTATTTCGTTTATCTGAAATCTCAGAAACTCTATCCTTTGGCTCCTCTCCCGGATGCGCTCTTTAAGCTGATTGACTTTATTTCTGAGTGCCAGAACTTCATCGTATATGTCCTTCAATGAGGCGGCTTCTCCGGTCAGTCCCGCGAAGCCGTCCAGCAATATGAGATGGCTTTCTTTTTTTAAAAGCCCCTGATGTTCGTGCTGGCCGTGAATATTGATAAGGCTTTCGCCTATACCGGCAAGGGTCTGAAGACTTATCGCCGTATCGTTTATATAAGCCCTGCCTTTGCCTTGAGAGGGTATGTTTCTTCTTACCGATATGCCTTCATCGCTCTCTATGGAAAGCTCTTTTAGCGCGGGATGGTTTGAATTGTCGAAATACGCCTCAATGCCCGCCTCTCTGCTTCCCGACTTTATCATATCGGCGGATGCCTTGTCTCCGAGCACAAGTCCTATGGCGTCAACGATTATGGATTTGCCGGCGCCTGTCTCGCCGGTAAGCACATTCAGGCATGAATCGAAGTTTATGGAAAGGTCATCGATGATGGTGAAGTTTTTGATCCTTAATTCCCGAAGCATCAGTAGTTCTGTTGTTCCTTTCCCAAGTTAAACCGCTATAGCAACTTCTTTATGGCCTTTGCCGATTTCAGGTTGAGTTTTAACGAAACTGTGAACATCCTCGCAAATTCTATTAACGAGGCGATTAACCTCCTCGGCAATGCGCCCTGTTATGAAAGCCTGTCCGCATTTACTGCAAACATTGGCGCTTACATTTTTGACTGTTATTTTAATATCTTTCAGTTCATACACCATTTCGGTATGGCCTGTTTTTATAATGCCTTTGCATTCAGGGCATCTTCTCACTTTTTCTTTTAGCATTATTTCCTTCCTCCTTTTCTGCGTTTTTGATAATTGCATGTCCATTCATCATCTGACGGGATATACGCAGTAACTATATACATTATATCAGGGTCTGAGTAGTTACAGACAACATGCAATGGAATTTTATTCATCATCTCGCCATAGACCAGAACTCTTTCCCGCTCCGGATACCCCTCAATAATCTTCCCACTAAGCAAGACATAGATTATATCTTCCGGCTCGACGCCGTCTTTTTTAGCCTCGGTGATGGCATGAGCATAAAATTCGTATTTTTCATCCTGAAGAAATTTTCTCAGTTTCTCAATAGTAATCAATTAGCATCCTCGACTACATCCATGTCATATTCTACACTTTCGAGCCAGTAGCGAATAGTTTTCTCAATGTCAAATTTCAGCAACTAACAGCTCCTTTTGGGTCATTTTCGGATGATTTAAGCCAGTAGTTAATTTTATCCTGCTTAGTCATGGCTATTTCCTAATAAGCCTGTTTAAATCAAGACCGTCAAAAACCTCGTTCAATTCTTTTGATAGCTCAAGTTTCCATGCACCAGCTTCATCAAACTGGATATAAACAACACCACCTAAGTCAGATGGATTTTCAATATCTTTATGCAATGCCACCACTCTCTGTCTTCCCAGTTTCCCTATGAAAAGGCCTAATTCAAAAATTACATTTTGCCGCGCCCTTTTTCTTTTTTCGCTTGGCTGTTTCACAGAATAACCTTCGTCATCAGGAGTAAGCAGAGCTATTGCAAAATCAACAGTCTCAGCATTGTCTAATACTTTTTCAATTAGTGTTCTTCCTTTATTAGGCTTTTCATGAAGGATGATAGGCTCAAGTTCCAGATGTTCAATAAATCTCGCAACAGTCTGCTTTGCTGCTTCATCATGCCCATGAATAATAAAAACTTTTTTATTAGTTACTTTAGAAATTTTGTCTGTATTTATATCTTTCCCTGACATTAAAGACTCCTTTGCAAACTCTAACGCTGCCTCAAGATTACCCAATATCTGTTCAATAGTGATATCGTATGGCTGTTGAACATATGGGTGATTTTCTATATCTTTAATTAAACGGTCTCCTGATTTTCCAATATCATTTATTGCCTTAATACATCGTTGCCTCCAAGAAGTATAAGCGCCGATATCCAAACTCCCATTTTTTGTGCCAAACCAATCAACTGTTTGATTTTTTAGCTCTCGGCCCTCTGAAATTAAGTTCTCAAAAGCTTTAATCAAGTCTTTTCCCATAAGTTTTATTCAGAACCATTGCTCTTAGTAAGACACTTTATGAAAATATCTAAAACCTTCTTTAGAAAGATTTTTAAATATTCTTTATCTGCTATATGACGAGCAAGGATAGGAGCTATTTTATAGTAAATTCTTATAAATTGATTACCAAGCCAATACTTTGATAAATAGTTATCACGCCAAGCTCTTAGAGCAATGACCTCTATAGCCATCGGCGACTCATAAATAGCTGTTGCTATAAAACATTGGGCTTTTTGATTTTGTTTCCTAAGAGCTACTTTTTGCTTATAGTTCTCTAAAACTTCTCTATCAATTGGTTTGTATGTAAAGATAGCAGCCCCGTAAGACCCTTATCATATGTAAGCCATATATCAATTTTTTCACCTGCCCAGCCATAGCTATAATCACCATAGTCCAATGGTTTGCCATAATTCTTGAACAAATAACTTAGAATTGCATCATAGTTACCCTTTCCATGATAATCTATCCGCACTTGATAAAATCTACTTTGCTGATCAAAAAAATACAGTGGAGTGTCAGTTGTTGCAGAGCCAAGTCTTTTTGAGTCTGCTACTCTGTTACATATTGACCCGCCCATGCCTCCTTCCCTTATAAAAACCATATCCTTGTAATTATGAAGTGAGTCTCCCCATTTAACGCCTCGGAAATCAGGAGGTTCATTTCTAATAGTCCCCTCCTCAAATAAATCCTCGTCTGTTTCATAGCCAACATCAGAAGAAAAATTCTCCGATAAATCATCGAGATATTTATTTAAGAGATTCAACAAGGATTGGCCAGTAATTAACTCTATTGCTTTATCTTGAGCAAAAACAATCGCCTGTTTAGAAAAATCAGAAGTGGTAATCAGGATGCCTTTATTGGCATTTTCGGCATGCATTACTCCATAAAGCTCTCTTATAACAGGTTCTCCTATGTTATTTCCTGTTGCATACCTTTTGCATTGAATAACATATTTTCCACCAACAATAGGCTGTTCATTAATAGCTATAATATCAATACCGCCATCGCCGGATGCTTTCGTTGTTGAGGCATTAAATCCCATTTTTACAAGGAGAGTTTGTACGAGATTTTCAAACTCTATTGGGGTTAATGTTTGAAGGGCTTCAAGATTAAAATTATTCATACATGCCTCTATCTATAAAAGAGCGCGTTTTATAGCTTCCGGCGATATACTGCTCAACCTTGGCTAAGTCTTTGAACAGCTTTGGGGCGTTATTTGCCTCTTGGATGAATTCGGTTCTTAAAGAGTTTATGATCTCAAGAAATGCTGTCATAGCATAATTAATTTACCACAACCAAAAATTTATTTTAAATTAAAACAATCCCTTAAAATCCTCTCCCTTCACAGGCCCAAAAACCGTCAGGCTCATCTTGCCATCGTTAATTAGGCGCTTTGATAGATCCTTTATCTGATCAAGGGTTACAGCCTCTATCTCCTTCATTATCTCCTTCTGGGAAAAATACCTTTTATAATATATCTCCTGACGGGCTATGCTCTGCATCCTGCTGCTTGTGGATTCAAGACCGAGCACAAGGTTTCCCTTCAACTGATCCTTTGCCCTTTTCAGTTCAACATCGGATATGGTTTCATAAAGCCCCTTCATCTCTTTGATTATGAGTTCTGTGACAGTTAAGGCCTTCTTCCTGCCTGTGCCTGCATATACTGCCCAAAAGCCCGTATCCAGATACGATGATACGAAGGAATAAATGGAGTATGCATAACCCTTTTTCTCCCTTATTTCCTGAAAGAGGCGGGAACTTACACTGGAGCCGAGGATGGTATTTAAAATAGCGATCTCATACCTCTCTGCACTCGCATATGGCAGCCCCTCAACTCCAAAACATATGTGGGCCTCTGACAGATCCTTGGGGTATACGGCAATTTCACTCTTAAAAGAAGGCGGAGAAAAAAGCTCGGGCTCTGACCCCCTCCTTAGTCCGCCAAGATGGTGGTTAAGGAGGCTTACCACATTGTCCGGCTCAAAGTTGCCTGCACATGCCACTACAGTATCTGCCGTACCATAATATTTCCTGACATGATTTATTAAATCTTCATGAGTGAATGCCTTTATCGTCTCCCGCCTGCCTAAAACAGGCTGGCCGAGTCCTGCATCTCCCCAGACTGTCCTGCTGAAGAGGTCGTGTATATAATCATCAGGAGTGTCTTCAACAAGCTTTATCTCTTCCTTTATTACACCCCTTTCCTTTTCTATTTCTTCTTCCATGAATGTGGAGTGGAGAAATATGTCAGAAAGCAATTCAATGCCCTTGTCGATATATTCGTCGAGAACCTTTACATAGAAGGCCGTGTTTTCCCTTGATGTGAATGCATTGAGGTCGCCGCCGAGGGAATCTATATCTGTGGAAATATCGGTGGGAGTACGCTTTTTTGTGCCTTTAAAAAACATATGCTCAAGAAAGTGGGAAATGCCGTTTTTGTCGCGGGTTTCGTTGCGGGAACCGACCTTGACCCATATCCCCAATATCACGGAGCGGAAGTTTTTCAACTGCTCCATTACAACAGGGATACCGTTATCAAGATGGCGTTTTGTAAACATAGACCGTTATCCGTTACCCGTTATTCGTCACCCGTGTACGGACACGGATTACGGAATACGGTTCACGATTTTTCTCTCATTGCTTCTTTTCTGCTGAGCCTGACCCTTCCCTGATTGTCTATCTCGATGACTTTTACCATTACCTCATCGCCGACATTTAACTCATCAGTAACTTTTGCCACCCTCTTTTCCGATATCTGTGATATATGTAAAAGGCCGTCAACGCCCGGGAGTATTTCGACAAATGCTCCGAAATCAGCTATCCTTACTACCTTTCCCATATATATCTTCCCAAGTTCTGCCTCGGCAACAATACCGCTTATGATATCTATCGCCTTTTTAGCAGATTCCTCATCAGGGGATGCGATATTTATGGTGCCTGCATCGTTTATGTCTATCTTCACACCTGTCTGCTCTATAATCCCCCTGATAACCTTCCCGCCGGTGCCTATTACATCCCTTATCTTGTCCTGTTTTATCTGCATTGTGTATATCCTCGGTGCATGTGGGGAAAGCTCCTGCCTCGGAGAAGACATTGCCTCCTTCATCTTGCCAAGTATGTGAAGCCTTCCAAGCCGGGCCTGCTCAAGGGCGTTCTGGAGGATTTCACGGCTTACGCCGCTTATCTTCACATCCATCTGAAACGCAGTAATGCCGTTCTCTGTTCCTGCAACCTTAAAGTCCATATCGCCGAGGTGATCTTCAAGGCCAAGAATATCCGTAAGCACAACAACCTTTTCCTCCTCTTTTATAAGCCCCATTGCAATGCCTGCAACAGGCGCTGATATTGGAACGCCTGCATCCATTAACGAAAGTGTCGCACCACAGACCGTTGCCATGGAAGAAGAGCCGTTGGACTCAAGGATGTCAGAGACAAGCCTTATGGTATAAGGGAAAACCTCTTTCTTAGGGATCGCATATTTCAATGCCCGCTCTGCAAGTGCTCCATGTCCTATTTCCCTTCTTCCCGGTGAGCGGAGGGGTTTTACCTCACCCACGCTGAAAGGAGGGAAATTATAATGGAGCATGAATGACTTGTAGGTCTCCCCTTCAAGGGAATCTATCTTCTGTTCATCTTCAGCAGTGCCGAGGGTAGTTACAACAAGGGATTGTGTCTCGCCCCTGATAAAGAGCGCCGAGCCGTGCGCCCTCGGAAGAAGTCCCATATGGCAAGATATATGCCTTATCTCATCAGACCTCCTGCCGTCCGCCCTCACGCCTTCCTGAAGTATCATATTCCTTACAATCTCTTTTTCATAATCATCGAATATATTGGCTATATCCCTTGTGAGATCCTTTGTCGAATCACCAAAGAACTTTTCTCCATTTTCGAGCGTATTGAAATGCTTTATTGCGTCTTCGAGTATAATATCGAGTGCCTCCTGCCTGCGCTGCTTGCCGGGTATACGGATAGCCTCTTTTAATCTGTCCGCTACAAAAGCCCTTATCTCTTTTTTAAATTCAGGATTTTCTGAGACTGGGATCAGTCTTCTCTTTTCCTTGCCGACCAGATTCCTTAATTCATTTTGGAGCGCTACTATCCTCTTGATTTCCTTATGTGCATAATCTATGGCCTCAAGGAGCAGTGTCTCTGAAACCTCAGAGCCGCCGCCTTCCACCATTATTACCGCATCCTCTGTGCCTGCTACCACAAGATTAAGCTCAAGATTATCAATTTCTGAAAGGTCAGGATTAATAATCAAATTGCCGCCATCATCATTCTTAAGCCGGCCAACCCTGACTGCACCCACAGGACCGTCAAAAGGGGCGTCTGATATGTGAATCGCTGCAGACATGCCGATTATCCCGAGCATATCAGCCACATTTTCATTGCCATAGGACAACACAGAGACTATACCCTGAGTCTCTGAGTAAAACCCCTTTGGAAACAATGGTCTGATAGGCCTGTCAATAAGGCGGGATGTTAAAACCTCTTTCTCGGAAGGTCTGCCTTCTCTCTTAAAAAAGCCTCCCGGTATTTTGCCTGCTGCGTATGTCTTCTCCTGATAATCAATAGTGAGAGGAAAGAAGTCCAGCCCCTCTTTTACCCTTTTATCCGCAACTGCCGTAGCAAGAACAACAGTATCTCCATACTTTACAACTACAGCGCCGCCCGACTGCCTCGCCATCTGTCCGGTCTCTATAACCAGACTTTTTCCCTTAATATCAAGCTCTACATTAGTCATCAAATTACCTTCTTATCTCCTTATTATTATTCCGTTCCTATTTCCTGAGGCCAAGTCGTTCTATAACCTTATCATAACGGCCTTTGTCCGCAGTCTTAAGGTAATTGAGAAGTCTCTTCCTCTGTGCAACGAGCTTTAACAGCCCTCTCCTTGAATGATGGTCTTTTTTGTGGGTCTTAAAATGATCCGTGAGATAAGTTATCCTTTCTGTTAAAAGAGCAATCTGTACCTCAGGGGAGCCTGTGTCATGGTCATGAATCTTAAAAGATTCAATAATATCCTTTTTCTTTGCTATATCGAGTGCCATTACATCACCGCCTTTCTAAAAGAATAACTAATTTTTCAGATTAATAGGTTAGCATATGACCTTGTTTTCTGTAAAGGCTTGCATTTGTCCTTAACATGGCTTCATGAATTGGAGGCAAATAGCTGCCTGTGTTATAATGTAGACCCTATGAACAAAAACAATAAAATACGCGTCAGATTTGCACCGAGCCCCACAGGACATCTCCATATCGGCGGCGCAAGAACAGCCCTTTTCAACTATCTGTTCGCAAGGCATAATAACGGAGCATTTGTACTCAGGATAGAGGATACGGACAGAAGCCGTTCCACGGAAGAGTATATCGAGGCCATTATAGAGGGCATGAGGTGGCTGAAGCTCGATTGGGATGAGGGTCCATACAGACAGACAGACCGCTTCGATATATACAGGAGCTATGTCGAAAGGCTCTTAAATGAAGGTAAGGCATATAGATGTTATTGCACCCCCGAAGAACTGGAGCAAAGGAGACAGGAGGCACTTGCGCAAGGCAAAACACCTAAATACGACGGCAGGTGCAGGAACATCACAGAGCCCATGCCTGACAAACCATCTGCGATAAGGTTCAAGATGCCACAGGAAGGCCGGACAGTTGTAAATGACCTTATAAAGGGTGTCGTTGAATTCGAAAACAACCAGCTTGAAGACCTCATAATCATGCGCTCAGACGGCACGCCTACCTATAACTTTGTGGTTGTTGTGGATGACATAGACATGGAAATAACCCACATCATAAGAGGAGACGACCACCTGAACAATACCCCGAAGCAGATACATATTTATAAGGCATTCGGCTGGGAGCCCCCTGCCTTCGGACACCTGCCCATGATACTCGGCGCTGACAAGACAAGGCTGAGCAAAAGGCATGGTGCTACATCCGTAATGGCATATAAAGATATGGGATATCTTCCCGATGCCCTCGTTAATTACCTTGTCAGGCTCGGCTGGTCATACGGAGATCAGGAGGTATTTACTAAAGACGAATTAATAAAATACTTTTCGCTGGAGAATATAGGCAAATCAGCAGCAGTATTTAATCCCGAAAAGCTCCTTTGGCTCAACAGCCAGTACATTATCAAAGAGGATGCAAAAACCCTCGCAGAAATGGCAATTCCCTTCTTAATAAAGGAGGGCATCATCTCCGAAGGACAGGAGCTTGATATGGAGTGGCTCTCAAGGGCAGTAAACTCACTTAAAGAGAGGGTAAGAACGCTTGTGGAGCTTGCCAATTCATTGAGATACTATATCCTCGAATATGTGGAGATTGACCCGAAGGCTAAGGAAAAATTCCTGAAACCGGAAAATATAAAAAATCTATCTGAATTGCACGAAATTTTGACGAGACTCACAGACTTTACAGCAGCAGAGATAGAAAAAGTCTTTCACTCATTCGCTGAAAAGCATGGAATAAAACTCGGCGCCATAGCCCAGCCTGTAAGGGTCGCAATAACCGGAGGCACTGCAAGCCCGGGACTTTTTGAGGTTCTTGAAATAGTCGGCAAAGATAAAGTATTAAAGAGATTATCAAAGGTGATAGAAGGGGGATAAATGGCATTAAGCAAAGAATTACTCGAAATCTTAGCCTGCCCTAAATGCAAAGGGGATTTGACTTACAAAGAGACAGATAATGGTTTGGTATGTGATAAATGCAAGCTCATGTATCCGATAAAAGACGACATCCCTGTAATGCTCATCGAAGAGGCAGTTGAAATAAAATAAAAACGAAGATGACACAGCGCATAAGCGGGAAGAGAATAGGGAGTGCAGGTAGAATTCATAAAAACTCTGATTTATCAGGCAGTTTGACTCACCAGAAAGATTGACAAAAGTCCCTCTGCGTTATATTATCTACTAAAGCTATCCTCAGCATGAAAATAAATGTTAGCTATATAGAAGATAGAGCAATGTAATGCCTGAAATATTAGGATTAATAATTGGTATAACAGTTTGCTGCTTAATTGGTTCTCTTGTACAGAAAATCATTGATCAAGCAGTACGGAATATAGATTTAATTCCTCCTACTGGCATATCCCAAGATGATTGGGATAAGGTGACAGGTGGTAAAAAAATAGGAGACCCTGGTAAATGGTTAGGGGCTCTTGAACGTATTCTGATATTTTTTGCGGGTTGGACAAAAGAATATACGATTATTGCTGGTTGGTTAGCATTTAAAGTCGCCACAAAATGGGAGTTTGGAACAACATTGTTAAAGTGCCGGATTCGATGCCTGAATCAAAAGATAATATATCGATGCTCAGTTATTTAAAAGCTCGAAGGGCATGGGGTGCGAGGGTATTAGGTGGTTTTTTGATTGGGACTATTACTAATGTTTTAATCGGGATTATACTTGCATTTGTAATAAAACATATATTGAAATGAGGTAGGATAGGAAAAGTGGACACCAAAAGTTGAGGTAAAATAACTTAACGGAGGTGTCAGAATGGAAAGATTACCGTATGGAAGGTACACGAAGGAATTTCGGCAAGAGGCAGTAAAACTCGT
>JAJYXI010000006.1 GCA_021791055.1 Nitrospirota bacterium
TACAATCGGCAGAGGAAACAGGCAAAGCTGGGGTATTTAGCGCCAGTTGCTTATGAGAAAAAGTTTTATCAAACGAGGATTGCAGCATGAGTGAATTGGTATCCACTATTGACATCCGACCTCAATATTATGTCTGACCGCTATATTCGCAGTAGAATAGTTTGAGTCAACATAGCTTTTTATATCATCATCGCTCATTAAAAGGAGGTATTGGGCAACAAGGTTCTTTGAATCAGGGATTTTCTGCATCTCCTTTTCCCCGCCGTGCATTTCCCTGTTAATCACCTTTATATAGTCTGCTATGGAAATACTTTTATCCATCACCTTCAACCCGTCCATATATTGCTGAAGCCCTGCAATCTGCTTGAGGACATGCGGGTCTTTAATCTTATCTTCCTCTCCGGCCTCTACTATGATATTGAAATTCAGCGCGCCGGACAGATCTTTATGGATGCTGGCAACACGCTGCCTTATGTAAGAGCCTTCCTTGAAATAACTTATAAAGTCTGTATTTACCTTCAGCCGGAAACAGCCGGCCAGAGCCAAACCGATGCAAAATAAAGTCCCCACGGTAATCAAGGTCTTATGCTGAGTCGGCAGTTTAATAAACCAGTCTATAAAGCTGTCTATATGCCTTTTTAGGGGATTACGTTTTTTCTTCTGGAATATTCCCGGGACATTCATAAACTGCAGGAAGCTCGGTATTACGATAATAGTAATAAGAAAGTTAATGGAAAGACCAAATGTAGTAACAATACCGAACTGCTTGAGTATCGTAATCTTATTGAATGCCAGTGACGAAAAGCCAAAGACAGTTGTAGCAGTGGTGAGGGTGATGGGGAGTGCACATTTGGTCGCCATATACATTATGGCCTCTTTTTTATCTTTTCCAGACCTCAGTCCTTCAAAGTATTCGGTTATCATATGTATGTCTTCGGTGCAGCCTATACCAATCAACAGGGCTGGGACAATGGCGGTAATTACATTCATCTGGTAGCCCATAAGTGTCATAAACCCTAATGTTGCAAATATGCTCAACCCGCCTGTCAGGAGCGGAAGAAATGCTGCCGAATAACTCCTTAACGACAAGAGGAGAAGAAGAATAAGGAACGCGACAGACCATGGAATAAGCGTCCTTTGATCCTTCTGTATAGATGAGCTGAAGGCCACCTTTGCAACGGGATTGCCTATCTGATAGACCTTATGATTCCCCTTGTTCTCGGCGATAAGCCTGTCGATTTCCTTAGAAAACTTATCATTGAATTTTTTGTCATTCAGGCGGTTCTCTGTAAAAATATTGATGCCTGCAATCTTCCCTTCCTTCGATATGATGTTGTTGATAAAGACATCGTTCCTGAGGGCGTCTTCCCTTACCTGTCTCAATTCGTCCGGGCCGGAAGGAACCTGCTCAATCAGCTTATCCGTATTAAGGAAATCTCCTTCTCCCTTAATCTTATTGACAGTTGTCAGACTCTGGACTTTTGTAACACCCTCTATCTCTTTGACCTTTTCGGTGAGCGTATCTATTAAGGCAAGTGTCTCCTTTGTAAAAACATCGTCGCTGCTGTTCTGTATTACAATTACCGTGAGGGTATCGCTGCCGAACTTTTCCTTGATCTTTTCATAATATTCCCTCTCAGGGTCTCCCTCGGCCATCAGTCCTTCTGCCGATGAATCAATCTCGAGGGTTGTGATTTTTATGGATAAAACAACAAGCATAACAGCAAGGAAGATGACAGATATGGCAGGATTCCTTACTATCCATTGCATGAATTTTGTCATAATTTATCCCTGACCTTTAAATTACTCGGGTGATTTCAGTTTTCTAAGGCTGAAAAAGTCCTCATCCAGCCCCTTATTTACATTCCTGCTCTGGACAATAAGAGAGGTCTGGTGTTCTTCCCCCAAATTCTTCATAACTATCTCATCGCTTCTCCAGACAGTGCCGGCAACATTCTTTGCATTCTTATTTTCCTGAACCTTTATGAGTTTGCCTTTTTTGTCATAATATTCTATTTTCACGGTAAAAAAGATATCCTTTCTTATCCAGAGTTTTCTTTTGCTGTAGCCGCTTTCTTTTTCTTCCTTTCCTGCAGGCAGCGCCTCTATCACAAGACAATCTTTGCCTTCTATCTGCTCGCTTCCGATTGAATTGTACTGGTGTGCGGCTAAATTCTCTGGCCTCAGGTCTTCGAATGCGAAATCCGTACCCATGAACTTATTCTTTTTCCCGCCTGAGGCGATGCGCTTCTCTTTCCCCAGTTCGGGCAGGTATAGCCACTGGTCGTCGTCACCGCCTTTCTGCTCCCATGTGAGAAGTCCTGTCCCTTTAACATCCTTTGGCTCCAAAAAGACCATCATTATCTTGTTAAGTCCAGAGCCAGCCTTCATGGAATATCTGACTATTTTTCTGTCCTTAACATTTCCTTTTTTATCAATGAGCTTCATTGCGAGGATTTCCTTCTCATCATTTGTCTGCTGAAGTTTCTTCTGTTTCTCCATAATCTCTTTCCCTGACATTTCAGCCGCAGCATAAGGGATGCCCGCAAAAGAAGCAAAAGAAAAGCTCAGGAAAAAGACGAGCACAAAAATTTCTGTTACCTTTTTGATTGACAGATCCTTTCTCATAAATACCCCCTTATTCCTTAAAATTAATCAATTATATACAATATTGACTCAATTAGAAATACCATAATACATTTGTAAAGACACGGTCGTTGTTCCTCCATTTGCCCCAGAATGTATTTTTGTGACCGGTCATAATATCCAGTCCTATCTTCACCTTTAATTTATCCGAAAACTTGTAAGTAAGTTTAGGCTGTATGTAGTGGTCATACTCGTCGATGTTATAGTTTCCACCTATCCTGAGGTCAACATCCTCATTGAACTTAAATACCAGGCTTCCGAGGACAGACCTTTTTAAAGGGCGGCTGTAATCCGTAGAGCTGAATCTTTTTCTGCTGTCCTTTGCATTTGTAATCCTTTCACCTGCAAATTCGAAATAAAGACTTATCTTCTCTATAAATTCGAGTCCCAAATCATCCCAGCTATAGCTCCCCCCTATTATATAGGCTAAAAAATCGTCATCGTACCCTTTGGCTGTATCTCTGTAAGCTCCCTCTGCATGCACTTCCAGCTTATCAAAGGTGGTAGCTATCGCCAAACCGTAATTACTTATCCTGTTATACTTTGGGGTATAGTGTCTTGCTGGACCGATAGTTTCCTCTTCAACAACAGGCACGCTGTCAAACCCTCTGTAATAACTCAAAGCCATGTCCCAGCCGCTGATTGTAGTTTTTATACGGCCTGCAAACTGGCTGTTGCCAAGAGTTTTAGCTGGGAGGTCTCTTTCGTGCACTTCTCCGCTAAGATCGGACGGTATAATAACATTGTCAAAATTAGTTGTTTCACCCTCTATATTGCCTGACCATCTGTTACTCTGGCCTGGAAGACGGCTGGGCGTAAAAAACGGGATAAATACAATATCAACAGAGTAATTCCCCATGGAATATTCAACAGCCGCTGACAGGACGCCTATCTTCTCCCTGTCGGGAAAGTCCAAAAAATCATATGGATTTATATTGTCTGTAGGGTTAAAACCCTCTGCCTTACCCCATGAGTAAATCTTCTTGCCCATATAAAGGTCTAAATTTTTGCTACGTGTTACTAAGAATCCCTCCTTAAAATTAAAATGATACTTACGCTCCTCTGTTTCCTGTAATCTGTCTATGACCCCTGCGGTAAAGTGTCTGGTGTCTGTCCGGAGAATCGGCGTTAAAATGATACTCGTGTTTTTATCAAAATCATACTTTGCATCAAACTTCATTAGTAGTTCATGGACATATTGGGCATTGTCCTGTTTCACTTTACGGAAATGTCCAAAAAATTTATATTCAAGAGAAGCGGTAACATTCTTCTCAAAAAACTCTCTAAGACTGTTGTCACTGCTGCCTTTATCGGCTTCTGCAGTAACTGTCTCCTGCGCATATGCACAGATTGCAGAAATAAAGAACAGAATTGAGAAAATTAAAGCAACAGAAAAATTTTTGTGATGCCTCACATGCTCAGACCGTTCCATTCCTTCAAACTCACTTCGCCCATTTTGATTTCAATGTAATAACCTGCCGCACCAATCCAGCTCCCGGTATTGGCATATTTCCTGTCTCCCTTTAAATTATATATGCCTGGACGATGCGTATGGCCAAAAATAACCGTATCAAACCCCCTCTCCATGATTTCAGCGGCTGCAGATACAATGCCGGCGCGTTCCACCGGAAAGGCATTTGTATTTCCTTTTTTTATCGATGCCAGATGCTGCGTGATTTTATCCCAGAAATGGAAAAACCCGGGTGCGAGCTTTAACCACATGCCTGCAAATTTGGTAAGCTGGGTGTAAAGGCCTGGATGATACAAAAAAAAACGGTCATAAAGGTGTCCATGTTCTATGTGAATCCGCTTATTACCGGAGACAACATCAAGAAACGGAACCACATTAAAAAAGCCCGAATCTTCTAAAAACGCTTCAAGATATATGTCGTGGTTTCCGACTACATAATATATCTTATTTTTGCCGTTTGCCATGAAGTTTTGGATATTCTTTAATATCAATGGAAAGTCCAGCATCAATTTCGCGAAAGACATCTGCAGAAGGTCAAGACCATCTCCATTGATGCAAAGCGCTATGTTCTGTTCTGAAAGATGCCTTAAGAAAGAGATAAAACCCTTTCCCTGGATAAAGGAGGGATTGCCTAAATGAAGGTCGGATATGATATATAAATGGTCTTCTCTCAATAATGTATTGAATCGGCTCATTATCTTTCCGGCAAAAGCCTCCTTTAATTTTAAAGACCTGCGCCTTTTAAATACTCGGTTTCCGCAATCTCTTTGCTTATTTCAGAACGGTTTGTAGTGGAGATGCCTTTCTGTCCCAGTATCTTTTCGTTGAGAAGCCTGATTCTGCTGCTCAACTTTTGCATTATGTTGAAGGCGAATGTCGGGTCTTTTCTTATTTTTAACATAAAATTTCCTGTGTTCAGGACAATAAGATGTGTTTCTTCTCTGGCTATAACCGTTGCAGATCGTGGTTCATTTTCCAGTATAGCCATTTCACCGAAAATATCTCCGCGCTCTAATGTAGCAAGGCGAATCTGATTGCCTTCCTCTCCCTTAAGCACATCCGCAACCCCCGACTTGATAATGAACATCTCTCTCCCTGTCTCGCCTTCCTTAATAATGGCATCTCCTTTTTGATATACCCTTATAATGTCCTTTTCACGCCACATGGAAGAATTATAGTTTTTTTGACCGGTTTTGCAATTAAGAATTGCCGGTAGTCTTAGCATGACCATTTTATGTCTTTGTTTGTTAGAGAGGAAAAATTAGTCAATTCTATAAAAATTTATGCTAAAATTTAACCACTATGACAACGGACAGTCCGGAGAAAATAAAACAGCTCAATACATTAATAGAATTATCTGCCCTCATTAATTCATCCCTTGACATTGCCGAGATAAGAAAGAGGGCTATAGAGGCTGCCACAGAGCTTGTAAATACAGAGGCGGGAAGCCTGCTGTTTTTAGATGACGAGACAGGTGATCTCTATTTTGATGTGGCCATCGGAGAAAAGGGGGAAAAGGTCAAGACCATTCGCCTTAAAAAGGGCCAGGGAATTGCAGGTTGGGTCGCAGAGCATGATGAGCCTGTGATTATAAATGATGCCCAGAATGATCCGAGGTTCTTTAAAGGCGCCGATGAAAAAAGCGGCTTTGTGACCAAAAGCATGATATGCGTGCCTGTAAAAACAAAGGACAAACTTGTCGGAGTGCTTCAGGCAGTAAATAAAAAGGGCGCGTCCTTTGATAATGACGACCTTGATCTGCTGACAGGCCTTTCCAATCAGGTTGCCATAGCCATAGAAAATGCGAGATTGTATGATGAATTGAGGGAGACATTCTATGCTACAATCCATGCCCTTGCAGAGACTATAGAAAAAAGGGACCCGTACACGGCCGGGCACACGAAGAGGGTTATGAATTACAGCCTTGCTATTGGAAGGATGATGGGATTTTCAAAAAAAGAAATGGAAAATCTTAAACTTTCTGCTATCCTTCATGATATAGGAAAAATTGGAATAAGAGACGATGTGCTGCTTAAAAACGATAAATTGACATCAGATGAATTTAAGAAGATAATGATGCATACAGTATACGGCGCAGAGATTCTTAACCACATAAGGCAGTTAAAGAGCGTGGTGCCCGGAGTGAAAAACCACCACGAAAAGTATGATGGTTCAGGTTATCCTGATGGCTTAAAAGGTGATGATATTCCAGTTATAGCGAGAATCATTGCTGTTACTGACACCTTTGATGCAATGACAACAGACAGGCCTTATAGAAAAGGGTTGAGCTTTGACGCTGCCTTTGAGGAACTAAAAAAGAACGCAGGCTTCTCAGTTTGATCCGGATGTGGTCAATGCATTCTTTAGGGCATATAAAGAGCTTGAAATCATAGTATAGCTCCGGGGAGGGGATATGAAGATAAGGGTTCTTGGTTGCTCCGGTGCGGAATTTCCCGGTCATAATCCTCCGGGGTTTTTACTGGACGAAGAAATATTGTTTGATGCAGGCAGCCTTACAAATGTCCTTGATAAAAATGCACAGGCAAAGATAAAGGATATTTTCATTACCCATGCGCACCTCGACCACATAAGGGGCATCTCATTCCTTGCGGACAACATAATCGTTGCAAAAAGAAGACAAAGAGTAAATATCATAAGCATGCCGTCTGTGATAAGGACAATAAAGAAGCATTTCCTTAATGATTCTCTCTGGCCTGATTTTACAATGATACCCGACTATGAAAATGCTGTTTTAAGATACAGGGAGCTAACAGCAGGAAAATCAATAAAAATAAATGATTATAAAATCACCTCGCACAAGGTTCATCACTCTGTTCCTGCAGTGGGATACTTAGTTGAAGATGCCCGTAATAAACGATTCTTTTACACAGGCGACACAGGTCCTACTGATTCCACATGGAAGAAGATAGGAGATAAAAAGATTCATTGCCTGATAATCGAAGTCTCGTTTCCAAACAGCATGAGAGATATGGCAATATTAACAGGACATCTTACACCCCAGTTGTTGAAAGAAGAGTTGATGAAGATCAAACAGATGCCGGAGCAGATATGCATCACGCATCCAAAACCACAGCACTTCAAGGCCATTAAGAAAGAGTTGGAAAGGCTTAAGATAAAAAAACTGCGGTTGCTGAAAGATGGAGATATAATCAGGATATAAAACCCGATTGTTTGAGTGCTGACAAAAGCTCTTTGTCTTTATTCTGGCTGCTGACTGCCGACTGCTGACTGCCGGCTAAAAACTTTGCCACATATTTCCCGAGGATATCCGGCTCGAGATTGACTGTGTCTCCCACATTTTTAAACCCTATTGTCGTCAGCTTCGCTGTGTGGGGAATTATAACAACGCTGAAGGCATCCTTTAATACATCCACGACTGTCAGGCTTATGCCGTCAACTGCAACAGAGCCTTTCTCAACAAGATATCTCAATACATTATCCTGCGTTTCTATCTCGATCCTTACAGCATTACCCAATGGAGTTTTGCTTCTTATTTTTCCTATATCTTCCACATGGCCTGTAACAAAGTGCCCGCCTATTTTTGAATTCGGCCTCAGGGATGGCTCAAGATTAACCCTGTCGCCCCTTTTCAGATTTCCAAGGTTTGTGCTCTTCAGGGTTTCAAATGAAACATCAAAGTAAAGGATATCTTTTTCGATATTTACAGCCGTAAGGCATACACCGTTTACTGCAATGCTGTCTCCGAGTGCTGCATCTTTAAGAACTTCATTGGCTCTTAAAGAAAGTCTGGCGCTCTCTGTCTTTTTCTCAAGAGAGACTATTTCGCCAAGTTCTATTATCAATCCGGTAAACATAGCATTAATGTATCAATTTTCCTACCCTTCCGATTCTCGGCATTTTTTTCATATTATCCCATGACCAGTATATTATAAAAGCCTTGCCTTTTACTTCCTTCATGTCCACATAGCCCCAGTACCTGCTGTCGTAGCTTTGATCCCTGTTGTCTCCCATAACAAAGAGTTTATTCATGGGAACAAGATAGGGGCCAAAGTTGTCCCTCGGCTCTATGCCTCCAATGCGCACAGAGTTATCCGTGTGCTGCACATACGGCTCTTGTACGGGCTTTCCGTTGACATAGACGTTTTTGTTCCTCTCTTCGATTACATCGCCTTCAACTGCAATAACCCTTTTTATGAAGTCCCTGCTCGGGTCTTCTGGATACTTAAAGACGACAATATCCCCTCTTTTCGGTTTTGTAAAAACGAGGATCCTGTTATCGGAAAAAGGCATCTTTGTGCCGTATATAAACTTGTTCACAAGGATATGGTCTCCGATAAGAAGGGTTTGGAGCATTGAGCCCGACGGGATCTTAAACGCCTGAACCACATATGTCCTGATAATAAGTGCCAGTATTAAAGCGGTGCCAATGGCCTTTGTGTATTCCCAGAGTTTACTCTGTTTCATTGATTCTCCCTTCACTCCTTCACTTGAAGAACAGACAGGAATGCCTCCTGAGGTATCTCGACCCTTCCGATCTGCTTCATCTTCTTTTTACCTTCCTTCTGTTTTTCAAGGAGCTTTCTCTTTCTTGTTATATCACCGCCATAGCACTTTGCAAGGACATTCTTTCTCAGCGCCTTTACGCTCTCCCTTGCTATAACCTTTCCGCCTATGGCAGCCTGAATGGCTATTTCAAAGAGCTGCCTCGGTATAACCTCTCTCAGTTTTTCTGCAATCTGCCTGCCCTTATAATACGCCTTGTCCTTATGCACAATCAAGGAAAGGGCATCCACAGGCTCTCCGTTAAGCACTATATCAAGTTTGACAAGATTGGATTCCCTGTATCCCAGGAATTCATAATCCATAGAGGCATAGCCCCTCGAAACAGATTTCAGCCTGTCATAAAAATCCCAGAGTATTTCGTTTAAAGGCAGTTCATAGGTAACCATAATCCTGCCCTGACTTATGTAGTTGAATTCCTTTTGCACGCCCCGCTTTTCCTGACAGAGATCAAGTATCTGGCCGATATATGTCTGCGGCACAAATATCGTCACTTTTACATAAGGCTCCTCTATCTTTTCGAATCTCTCGGGCAAACTGCTTGGGTTGTCCACATATATCTCTTTACCGTCCATGTCTGTTACCCTGTATATGACCGTCGGCGCTGTGCTTATGAGGGAGAGCTCGAACTCCCTCTCGAGCCTCTCTTTAATTATCTCCATGTGGAGGAGCCCAAGAAATCCGCTTCTGAAGCCGAATCCGAGGGCAGATGATGTCTCAGGCTCAAAAGTGAACGAAGAATCGTTCAGCCTCAGTTTTTCGAGGGCTGTTTTTAAATCCTCATATTGATGCGTTTCTATCGGATAAAGACCGCAAAAAACCATCGGCTTAATCTCTTTATATCCCGGCAGGGGTTTATCTGCAGGGCTGCTTGCATCTGTTATAGTATCTCCTATTTTTGTGTCGCCCACATTCTTTATGCCTGCAATAACATACCCCACCTCTCCTGCTGAAAGCAGCAACGCATCTTGCATCTTGGGCGTAAATACACCCACCTTCGAGACCTCATACTCCTTATCTGTTGCCATCAGCCTTATCCTCATACCGGGTCTTATGTTTCCGTCAAAGACCCTCACGAGGACTATAACGCCCTGATAATTGTCAAACCACGAATCAAATATTAATGCCTTTAACGGATTTTCATCGGCGCCTTTTGGATGATGTATCTTCTTTACAATCGCCTCAAGTATTTCCTTTATGCCTATTCCCTCTTTTGCGCTCGCAAGGATCGCCTCTGAGCAATCTATGCCTATGGCATCTTCTATCTGCCCTTTAACCCTTTCCGGCTCTGCGCCTGGCAGGTCTATCTTGTTAATGACAGGGATTATTTCGTGGTTGTGCTCAACCGCAAGATAGGTATTTGCAAGGGTCTGCGCCTCCACTCCCTGTGTGGCGTCGACAACCAAAAGGCTTCCCTCGCATGATGCAAGGCTCCTCGACACCTCGTATGAAAAATCCACATGGCCTGGGGTATCTATGAGATTCAGTATGTAAGTCTTGCCGTCATCAGCCGTATAATTCAGCCTTACAGCATGGGCCTTAATGGTAATGCCCCTCTCCCTTTCCAAGTCCATGGAATCAAGGACCTGCTCCATCATCTCCCTTGAGCTCAGGGCTCCTGTGAATTCCAGCAGCCTGTCTGCAAGTGTAGACTTTCCATGGTCTATATGGGCGATAATTGAGAAATTTCTAATATTTTTAGTCATAGTCTCTAATTAAAATTACACTCCTCAAAAACAAGTTTAGCTGCACCGATGATGCCTGCATTATCCCCTAAAGAGGATGGAATAATTTTCACCTTTGCGTAGAGCTCCTTCAATGCCCTTTTTGATGCCTCCTGTATTGCAGAATCAACATAGATATTCCATGCACCCAAAAGTCCTCCTGTAAGGATAATTGCATCAGGGCTTAATATGTTTATTAAATTTGCAATGCCTATGCCGAGACTCTTTCCTGCCTCTCTCAGAACACTCCGCGACAGGACATCTCCATCAAGTGCGGCTTTATAGATATCCTCTGCATTAAGCTTGTAAAAGTTTCCGTTATAGAGATTTCTTAAAATACTGCTGTTTCCTTTTTCAGCCTCGGATACGGCATTCCCTATAATAGCACTTGCCGACGCATACGATTCAAGGCATCCAACATTTCCGCATGCACACTGCTGTCCATTCGCATTTATGCTCATGTGGCCGACCTCTGCTGCGACAGATAATAGTTTATTGTTCATTACTATGCCGCCTCCTATGCCTGTTCCCAGTGTAAAGATTACAAAGCTTTTAAAATCCCTTCCTGCGCCTGCACACTTTTCTCCATAGGCAGCAGCATTTGCATCATTCTCCACAACGATACAGGTCTTGTATCTGCTTTTAACCTCCGCCTCAAGGTTAACGCCCGTGAGCCCCTGAATATTAGGAGACCTCAGGACAATACCCTCATCTCTATCGATTATGCCTGCAACAGCAAGCCCTATGCCGCATATCTGTTTCGAATGCTTGGAATATAAGGAATCTATAAGCTTATGCAGCACCGCAACAGGCTTTCTGCCTGTAGATTCTTTTACCTTTGATTCCACCTCGCCGCTGCTGTTAATCAATGCAGCCCTTATATTGGTACCGCCGATGTCTACGCCGATGGCATAGTTTTTTACCATTGCCTTCTCCTCTGTGCATAAGGGGGACAAGTAGCTCAAAAAATCTTGCGATTTTTTGGGGACCCCGTCTGTCCCCCTTATGAAATCCCCCTAATTCTTTTGTTAAAAGATTTTTCCTGGAAATTTTTGGGAATCTATTTATTATACCAGACTAACAGGTTATATTTTTTGCAGATATATTTTTATCCCATCTTTTGTGGATTTTTTTTGGCATAAATTGTGGTATACTAACCTTCAATTTAATTAAAACGCTTGTTTTTAGCAATTTAAAAAAATTCCTCAAGAAAGTTTTCCCATGGGGGAGGATATATGAAAAAGGGAGTAGTCTCTGTTGCAATATTATTACTGACTGCGCTGATAATCAGCACATCCTTTGCTGAAGAACTTCCCATGGTAACGGCCATCGGAGTAAAGGGCTTAAAACGAATCGAAGAGGGGTCAATAAAGGCGAAGGTATCACAGAAAATCGGAGAGCCGCTTTCACAGGAAAAGACTACGGAAGATATAAAAACCATATATAAGATGGGTTATTTCGATGATGTGAAGGTTGAAATAGACCCGTTCGAAGGCGGAATAAAAGTCACATATGTTGTCAAAGAAAAGCCTACCATTGTAAGGGTAGGATTTCAGGGAAACAAGAAATTCAAGGATGACGATTTAAAAGACAAGATCGCCTTAACCACAGGCGCAATATCAGATGTTACCCTTATTAATGACAATGCCTCGAAATTAAAGACATTCTATGAAGATGAAGGCTACTATCTCGCAAAGGTAGTGCCTGTCGTAAAAAAGGCAGAGGAAGGAGAGGTAGCTGTAACCTACCAGATAGACGAAGGTCAGAAGGTAAAAATAAAGGAGATAAAGATAGAAGGCAATAAGGCAATCTCTGCAAGCAAGATAAAAAAGGCGATGAAGACAACTGAAAGGGGTATGTTCTCCTTTATCTTAGGCGGTGGGTATTACAAGAAGGATGTGATGAGAGCCGATTTAGAGAGGATAAAAGACCTTTATTACAACAACGGATATATAAAGGTCACTGTCGGAGAACCGAATATCCAGTTGACCGATGATAAAGAAGGGATGAAAATTGGCATTCAGGTCTCTGAAGGCGAGCAGTTTAAGGTGTCCTCTGTTGAGATTGCCGGAAATAAGGCATTTTCAGAGGGAGAGCTTCGCAAGCTAATAAAGCTCTCCCCAAAGACAATCTTCAATAAAGAGATCCTGCGTAAAGATGTTGTTTCAATCACAGACCAGTACTCAAATAATGGATACGCCCTCGTCGCTGTCTCGCCAGATCTCATACCAAGCGAAGAGACAAAAGAGACTAAGGTGGTTTACAGGATTGATGAAGGTGATAAATACAGGATTGGAAGGATAGAGATATCAGGCAATACAAAGACAAGGGATAAGGTCATAAGAAGGGAGATAAGGCTCGATGAAGGCGATACATTTAATGCCTCGGCATTAAAAAGGAGCTATGAGAGGCTTAATAATCTGCAGTTTTTCGAGGCGGTTGAGGTCGCTCCAAAGCCAAAACCGGAAGAAAAGCTCGTTGACCTCGATGTAAAGGTAAAAGAAAAGCCAACAGGATTTCTGAGCGTTGGCGGCGGTTACAGCTCTGTTGACAAATTCGTTGCTATGGTCGATATAACGCAGGGCAACCTTTTCGGCAAAGGGCAGTACATAAAACTCCGCGGAGTGCTCGGCGGCAGGAGCTCATTCTACGAGCTCTCATTCAGAGACCCATGGTTTATGGACAAACCCATATCATTTGGCACAAGCATTTACAAAACCACCAGAAAGTACGGCAACTTTGAGAGAAAGGCAACAGGTCTTGAGGTCTCTTTTGGAAAGAGCTTCTGGGAATACTGGGGAGCGTCCATAGCATATAACCTTGAAAAGGCAACGATATATAATGTCAAATCAAATGCATCCTCAACCATAAAAGACCAGGAAGGGACAAAGACAACAAGCAGCATCTCCACCTCTGTAGGAAGAGACACAAGGGACAATTACCTCGATCCATTAAAAGGCTCAAAAAACACAGCAGGACTTACATTTGCAGGTTTGGGCGGAACCAATGCCTTTCTTAAAGGTCTCCTTGACTCGAGCTGGTACTTCCCTATGTTCGATGTGACTACCATACACCTGCGCGGCAGGGCAGCATACGCAACAGGCTTATTCGGCAAAAAACTCCCTCTTTATGAAAGATATTATGTCGGAGGCATATATACGGTCCGCGGCCTTGGATACGGAGATGCAGGACCAAAGGACCCGAATGGAGAAGCCATTGGAGGCGAGAAAGAGCTTGTGTTCAATGCAGAATACATATTCCCGATAGTGCAAGAATACAAATTCAAAGGGCTTGTATTTTTCGATGCTGGAAGGGCATATGCAACAGGAGAGACCTTCGGGAGCGACCTTAGATATACGACAGGCGCCGGCATAAGGTGGGTTTCACCAATAGGCCCAATAAGGATTGAATGGGGCTACAATCTCGATAAAAGGGCAGGAGAATCTTCGAGTAAGGTAGAATTTACATTCGGTTCATTCTTTTAGAGACGGTAATGGGTGAATGGGTATATGTGTAAATGGGTCAGGAATTATTCTTTACTCATTCACTCATCAACTCATTAACTAATAAAATTAGGAGGATAAAATGAAAAAGTTTCTCGCAGTAGTAATCGCAGGATTATTCACACTTACGGCAGGGGCAAATGCGGCATCTGCCGAGGCATTAAAAGTAGGCCTTGTCGAGCTGCAAAAGGCAGTCTTTGAATCGGATGCAGGGAAAAGGGCAAGGGCTGATTTTGATTCATTGGTGAAATCCAAGCAAGCATCAATAGAAGAAAAAGGGAAGAGCATCGAGAAGCTGAGGGCCGACATGGAAAAACAGGCAGCCGTAATATCCCCTGATGCAAAGAAGGCAAAAATAGAAGAAATTGAGCGTCTGGAAAGAGATTTCCAGAGATTAGTAGCTGATTCTCAGGCAGAGATTAAGAAGAAGGAAGGGGAGCTATTAGGAGAGATATATAAAGAATTAAGGGATGTTATCAGTAAAATAGGACAGGAAGACGGATTATCCCTGATACTCGAGTACAACGAGGGCGGCGTCCTGTATTCCAATAAGTCCCTCGATATTACAGACAGGGTAATAAAGAGATATAACGAAGCAAAAGCAAGTAAGAAGTAAGAAGTGATTTCCCACTTTCAAGGATATGAAGCTAAAAGACATAGCAACGATAATAAATGGTGAGATTATAGGTGACGGAGAAATTGAAATAAACGGTGTTGCCGGTATTTCTGATGCGAAAGACGGAGATATCACATTCCTGTCCGGCTCAAAATTATTAAAAGAACTTAAAAATAGCAGGGCAGCAGCGGTTATCGTCAAAGAGCCTGTCGAAGGAATAGAAAAACCTCAGCTAATCACTAAAAATCCTCAGCACGCCTTTGCAAAACTGCTTTCTCATTTTTATGTAAAACCTCATCCTCGCAAGGGAATCCATAAAAATACCTATGTATCCGACAAGGCCGTAATAGGGCAGAATGTTACAATTTATCCATTCGCTTATATATCTGACGACGTAAGCATAGGCTCAGAAACTGTTATTTATCCCGGCGTATTTGTCGGCGAAGCCAGTCTCATCGGAGAGAACTGCGTAATACATCCAAATGTTACAATCAGAGAAGGTGTTTCTATAGGCAGCAGGGTTATAATCCATGCAGGCTCTGTTGTAGGCTCGGACGGCTTTGGATATGTGTTTGAAGAAGGCATGCACCAGAAGATACCTCAGGTCGGCGGTGTCGTAATAGAGGACGATGTAGAAATAGGCGCCAATGTGACAATTGACAGGGCAACAACAGGCAATACCGTCATCGGCAAAGGAACGAAAATAGATAATCTCGTTCAGATCGGACATAATGTAAATATTGGTAAAAATGTTATATTAGTAGCTCAGGTCGGAATCGGTGGGAGCTCTAAAATAGGTGCCGGAGCGATACTTGGTGGTCAGGCAGGGGTCGCTGACCATGCTATTGTAGAAGCAGGGACAATGGTGGGGGCAAAAGGCGGAGCTATGGGAGAAATGAAGAAAGGCATATATTCAGGAATCCTGCCAATGCCTCACAGGGAGTGGCTGAAAGCAATGGCAGTATTTGCAAAACTGCCCGAGTTGAATAAAAAGATAAAAGAACTCGAAGATAAGATTAAGGAGGAAAAATGATTGACATCAGAGAAATCTTATCCATACTGCCTCACAGATATCCCTTTTTGCTTGTTGACAGGATCATAGAATTCGAGCCGAATGTCAAGGCCGTGGGTATTAAGAATGTTACTATCAATGAACCCTTTTTTCAGGGACACTTTCCTCCTGACAACCCGATAATGCCCGGCGTCTTAATAGTAGAGGCAATGGCTCAGGTCGCAGGAATACTTGCATTTAAATCCGGTATCCATGGAAAGGCGGTTTATTTCATGAGCATCGAGAAGGTGAAGTTCAGAAAACCAGTTCTGCCCGGAGACCAGCTCAGGTTTGAGGTTCAGGTTACGCATACAAGGGGCAGCGTCTGGAAATTTTCCGGAAACGCCTTTGTGGGCGACAAGTTAATGTCCGAAGCTGAATTTACTGCCATGGTTTCGAATAAAGAGCTATCATCATAGGGGGATTAATGCCAAGAGAGATACATAAGACAGCGGTAATAAGTTCAAAGGCAGAAATCAGCGATAATGTTTACATAGGACCATTCTGCATTATAGGAGATGGTGTCTCGATAAAAAAAGGAACAAAGCTCCTATCTAATGTGGTTATCGAAGGGAATACAGAGATAGGAGAGGATTGCACAATTCATCATTTTGCGACTATCGGAGTTCCTCCTCAGGACCTCAAATACAAAAACGAAAAGACTGGAGTGAAGATTGGGAAGAACAATATCATCAGGGAATATGTATCAATTCATAGGGCTTCTGTAGGCGGAGATGGGCTGACAGAGACAGGGGATTCAAACTTCCTTATGGCGTATGTCCATATCGCACATGACTGCAAGATCGGTAATTCTACGGTTATGGCAAATGCAGCCACCCTTGCCGGGCATGTTCATGTAGAGGACTTTGCTGTAATAGGAGGCATTGTTGCAGTCCACCAGTTCACCCGTATAGGCGCTTATGCCATGGTGGGCGGCTTCAGCGGAATAGGACAGGACATTCCCCCGTATACAATGGCATCAGGTCCCCGTGCAAAATTATATGGACTCAATGCAATCGGACTAAAAAGGCACGGCTTTTCTGACGAGGCAATCAACAATCTCAAAAAGGCGTATAAAATCCTCTTCAGGGAAAAGCGTACGCTAAAAGAGGCATTAAAGAAGATAAAATCTGATATTCCTGAAACACCCGAGATAAAACACCTGCTTGAATTCATAGAGAAGAACAAAAGGGGAATATGCAGATAGGTGTAATTGCCGGGACAGGTGACCTTCCTAAAATAATTGCGAAGGACGCAAGAGAACGGGGCATCAAGGTAATTACAATAGCCCTTGAGAATCTTGCATCCTCGGACCTGAGCAAATTTTCTGATGAAATAAAGTGGATTAATGTCGGCAAGTTGGGAGAGATGATAGACACCCTGAAAGAGTTCGATGTCAAAGAAGCGATAATGGCGGGGAAGGTCTCAAAAACCCTTCTATATAAATCAAAGATAACACCGGACTTAAGGGCGGTGAAGCTGCTGTTTTCGCTTAAAGACAAAAGCGATGATTCCATATTGAATGCGATAACAAGGGAGCTCGAAAAAGAAGGTATTCATATCATAGACACAACCGCATTCAGCCCTCACCTACTCACGCCGGAAGGCGTGCTGACAGACGACCCGCCGACAATGGATGAGTGGAAAGATATCGAATTTGGCTGGAAAATAGCAAAAGAGATAGGCAAGCTGGACATTGGCCAGACAGTCGTTGTAAAGGATCAGGCTGTGATGGCAGTAGAGGCAATAGAAGGAACAGATGAGGCAATAATCAGGGGAGGCAAGCTGTCAGGAGAAGGTGCAGTCGTGGTTAAAGTCTCCAAACCACATCAGGACATGAGGCTTGATGTCCCTGTTGTAGGCCTTGATACACTCAGGTCCATGATTGACATAAGGGCAAGGGTCCTTGCAGTTGAAGCGCAAAAGAGCATGCTAATAAGCAGGGAACGATTTGCCAAAGAGGCGGAAGATGCTGGTATTTCCGTAGTTGGAATATCGCATGAAAAGATATTAAAGAAAATCTCTCACGGCAAATATTAAAACCTGTCCATGTATATATCTACAATAAAAGAAGGCATAAATACTGTTCATAAAAACTGGCAACTGATACTTGTCCAGTTTGCCTCCATGCTTCTGAGCTGTATAAGCTTCTTCACCATCGTAGGAATACCCATTGCAATCGCATTCATAATGTTCGGGCTTGACCTTACGGAAATCCTGAGACTCAAAGATCTGGCAAGCGCATTTAAGGGGTCTGTCGAGCTGCTAACCAAATATTTCGCAATGGCAATAGTAGTGATACTGAGCCTTCTCATATACCTCGCATTTATTGTTGTTTTATGGATATTCACCATCAGCGGGACAATAGGTGTTTTAAAAAACGGCATTCTAAACACAGGGCACAGATTCAACCTGAAGGAATTTTTTTCAGAAGCCAGGAATTTCTTCTTCTCCGTATTTTTCTTTTCAACCATAATCGGCCTTATCTTCATAACCCTCGCATTCATGCTCGGACTCCTCGGCGGAGGAGCGTCAACAATCATTGAAATGGCAAAGACCCGGGAAGCAACCCTTGCCCTGTTCCTTGGAGTATTCTTCTCTCTGGTAATCCTTTCTGTCGGTGTCTTTTTGATAATAATCACGCTGTCAATAACCACGTACGGAATCGCCCATTTGGCATTTAATAAATCAAGGGCTTGGGAAACAATAAAGGAAACTGCAAGATACCTTTATTCCAGACCTTCATCCATAGGCTTTTACGCTGTTCTGCTGCTTGGATACATGATAGTGGGATTTTTAGTAATTCTAATTGGCTCGCCGTTCACTTTGATACCGGTAATCGGCCCTATACTTTCACTGCCATATCAGCTCATCACATATGTTATACAGGGATACGTGAGTCTTATAATGCTTTCCTCAATATTTCACTATTATTACAAAACCGGCTATTCCTTGCCGTCCCCTGCGTCCATTCAGGATTCCGATACTTCTGAGAGGATAGAAGATGAGCAAGCTCCTGCTCATGGGGAGACGGATGAGAGCAGACAAGAGTGACATTAAATGCCTTCTCGAAGGTTAATTTTATACATTCCTTAAATTTTTCCTGATCGAAATCTGCAATTAATTCCTTAAGCCCAATAATTTCCTGCTTGGAGTATTGGAGTATCGGAGTGCTGGTTTTAAAAACCGAAGTGATTTTCTCATAATCTATGGAATAGGGTATTGATCCCTGCTGCAGAAATCCGTCGTTCCATCTCTTCTGCGCCGAGCCTATGAGCTTTCTTCCGTCAAGGCTTATCTCACCATATGATGTGGATTTAAAACAGAGGGGGTTCCGCGTAAGATTCGTTCCTGATTCCCTTTCCATTTTCATTGCCACATTCAAGCCCATTTGATGCAGTGCTGATTGAAACGCAAGACTCAATTTACGATAGGTTTCTAAAAGACCGTCTGAAAAATCTCCTTCATTCTTTGCAGAAAAGCTGTATGTAAGCTCATCTCCATGAAGGATCCCCCTGCCGCCTGTAGGTCTTCTGACAATCGGGATATTGTTATTGATGCAATATTGCGAGTCTATGTCTGCTATCTTCTGGAAAGAACCGAGGCTTACCGAGGGAACTTCCCATCCATATAATCTAAGGGTTGGAGGCACTTCTCCGTTTCTTACAGAGATTGCAATAGCCTCATCGAGGGCCATGTTGTATGCTGCATCGAACGCCCCTGAATCTATCAATCTCCAAACAGCCACTCAATCTTTTGCCTCTTCCAGCACTATCTTATGCCTGAGAAGAGATATTTCCTTAACATAACCCTCAAATGTTTTTTGCTCGCCAAAGAGGTTTCTGAGATAAATCTTACTGCCTTCAGGTATCAGGACATCCACATTTTCGAGGTAGAGCTCTTCTTTGCCGTCTTTGTAAATATATGCATTTGCCTCACACATACAAGTCCTCCTTAATACGTTCTATAAGTTTTTCTATCAGGTGCGGAAGCGGCTCCTTTATGATTCCTATTACTTCCACCCCTTCCTGGTTCAATGGGATCAGAAATTTTTTTGCAGGCGACGATGCTATTGCCTCGGACATCCTTGGTGTGAGCTCCCCGAGCATCCCGTTTGCCAGAACAATGCTCAACGGGCCTGTGATGATATCAACCTTACCTGCGTTCCATATAATAGCATTTCCGCCTGTAGCCCCTTTATTTGCCCGCGCCTTCATCATGTAGCTCGTGGCAGTAGAGTTTGTTCCAAGGGCTATAATCTCGATGCTGTCCCCGAACTCTTCCCGCAAGCCCTTTATAATAAGACCCCCTATGCCGCCGCCCTGCCCGTCTATAACAGCAATCTTCTTCATAAAAATAAGTATACCCAAAACATAGGTTAAAAGACAAAATGTTATAATTTCTGATGCTCGATATACTGAAAATCGCCGTAGTATTCGCAGCAATCCTCATATTCCTCAGGCTGAAGTGGAACATAGGATATGTCCTGCTCCTTGCCTCAGGGTTGCTGGTAATTCTTTATCTCATGCCAATTCCAACAATATTATCAACAATTAAATCCACTGTTACAGACCCTGTTACCATAAAGCTCTTCTTTGCCCTCACATTGATAAAATCTCTGGAACTAATCTTAAGGGAAAGACAGGTATTGGCTAAAATGATGGAGGCATCGAGGAACCTCTTGAAAAGAAAAAAAGCGGTTATTATTTCCATGCCCATGCTTATAGGATTACTTCCATCCCTTGGTGGCGCCTACTTCTCTGCGCCAATGGTTGATGAATCGACAAAGGGTCTTAAAATGTCTCCGGAGGAAAAGGGTTTTATAAACTACTGGTTCAGGCACCCGTGGGAATATGTATTGCCGTTGTATCCGGGAATACTCCTCGCTTCAGCAATAACCAAAATTGAGCTCAGAAGTTTAATACTGGCAAATTCGACATATGCTGCGCTCATTTTGATTACAGGCTTCCTATTCAGCATGAGAAATATAAAAGATGCGGAGATGCACAGATATAAAAAATTCACCCATTCACCCATCCACTCATCCACTCATTCACCACTTTGGAGCTTTCTGCCTGTTACGCTCATCCTCATAATGGTCATGGTGCTGCATATAGAACTCCATTATGCCCTCGGCTTTACCATATTAATGCTTTTCGTGTTTTACAGGTTCAGCCCCAAAGAGGCATTTAGGGCCATCAGACATGGATTTACACCTGATGTTATTGTCATCGTATTCGGCACAATGCTGTTTAAATTCACAATGGAAAACTCAGGGGCCGTAGCCCATCTGAGCCAATATTTTACAGAAAAGGGAATACCCCTGCTTCCCGTCCTCTTCATCCTCCCTTTTATCAGCGGGCTCCTCACGGGCATAACTGTTGGCTTTGTCGGCGGCACGTTCCCTCTTTTACTGAGTCTTGCAGGTGGAGCGCATCTCAATGAGATAACCTTTGCCTTTGCATCCGGATTTGTAGGCGTATTGCTCTCTCCTGTCCATCTCTGCTTTGTGCTCACAAGAGAGTATTTCAAGGCAGACATTGCAGGGATATACAGAAAGACCATCCCGGGATGCGCAATAATAATGGCAGGGGCGCTGGGGGTGTATTTTATTTTATGAAACTGAATAAAGATTATCTTTATTGCATAAAATAGCTATTTCTTGCAATAAGGCATGTTGTAGTTCTCATGTCAGAGAATACCGGAAGAAAAGATCAGCGTCAGTTGAGGAGGGATAAATGCTGGAACAACTGGTTAACGACAACAAAATGGTGGCTGAGGAGGTGCGCGCGCTCGAAGGCGCCCTTATCGAGGCAGTTGTCAGCCACATGAGGCGCGTAGCGCTGCATTTTATCAAGAGAGGCTATGATGTGTATTACCGCTATGGCCTTCATGAGTGCATACACAAGGGAGGGATCGGCTATATTCTTATTAAAGGACTGACCGAGAAAGAGAGAGATGTGTGCAGGTTTCTGCGCTACATAAATGTGGACGACTATGATGAGTTTTTTAAAAGGATGCCTTTAGAGGAAGTCGTCAGGATCACGCAGGACAACATCGATGGGATAAAATGGTACAAATGGATAGAACACCTGCTATAGCAGATGTCCACGGCAGATGAACGGCCACTGGAAGCTGCAAATTGAATAATTCTGGAGACAAGGGGGTTAAATATGGCATGGTTTGAGGATGCATCTTATGAAGATAGATTAACAGGGTTTGAAAAAAAGGCGACAGAAATAAGGAAATTATTATTAGGGACGCTTCTATTAGCAGAAGGCATATGGAAGGATTATTTAGAGCAAAAACCAGCAGGGATTGAAGTCCTTCAGGCCATCAAAGAGGCTGAAGAAGATTTTGTGAATAGTTCACTTGCAGATAGATTTGAAAAACTTGAAGATATTCTTGACGTGATTTACAAAAGAGCAAACAGCATATTTCTATTGATGGAATATATTTCGAAAAATAAACAAGACGAATAAAGAAAACTTGACCCCTCCATAAGGCTTCCTGAGAAGCTATCTTATAACCTCTGTCCCCATATACTGCCTCAATGCCTCCGGCACAATCACCGTTCCATCTTTCTGCTGGTAATTTTCGAGTATTGCGACAAGAGTCCTTCCTATTGCAAGGCCTGAGCCGTTAAGTGTATGGACAAATTCTGTTCCCTTTTTCCCTTCCCTTTTAAACCTGATATTTGCCCTTCTTGCCTGAAAATCTTCGAAATTTGAGCATGAGGATATTTCCCTGTATCTCTGCTGTCCCGGAAGCCATACCTCTATGTCGTATGTCTTTGCAGAAGAAAAGCCCATGTCTCCGGTGCATAGGACGATTACGCGATAAGGAAGCCCTAATTTCTGCAGTATATCCTCTGCGTCGTTGGTTAATTTCTCCAATTCCTCATAAGAGTTTTCGGGTTTTGTAAATTTAACAAGCTCTACCTTGTTAAACTGGTGCTGCCGTATAAGTCCCCTAACATCCTTTCCATAAGAGCCTGCCTCACGTCTGAAACACGGTGTATATGCAGTGTAATAAATGGGAAGCTGGTCTTCCCTTAAAATCTCGTTCCTGTGAATGTTTGTTACCGGTACTTCTGCCGTAGGTATCAGATAAAACTCAGGGTCAACAGTCCTGAAAAGATCTTCTGAGAATTTCGGTAACTGTCCCGTGCCTGTCATGCTCTCCCTGTTTACGAGTATTGGCGGGAATATCTCTTTGTAACCCTTTGATGTGTTCAAATCAAGCATGAAGTTCATCAATGCCCTTTCAAGCCTTGCACCAAGCCCTTTCATTACAGCAAACCTTGCTCCTGCAATCTTTGCACCCCTCTCAAAATCAATAATATCGAGAGTTTCTGCAATATCCCAGTGATTGAGGAGCTCAAAATCAACCTCCCTCGGATCGCCCCATTTTCTTGCTTCAACATTCTCTGTCTCGTCTTTTCCAACAGGGACAGATTCGTGGGGGATGTTTGGAATGTTAAGTAGAAATAAGCCTGTCTTTTCCTCCATGCCTCTAATGATTTCGTCTGTCTCCTTTATCCTCTCAGAGACGCCTTTCATCTCTGCTACCAGTTTTTCTGCATCCTGTTTCTGCTTTTTCAATCTGCCTATCTCTTCAGAGACGACATTCCTTTTGTTCCTTAATTCCTCCGCTTCTTTTAAGAGCTTAAGCCTTTCCTCTTCGAGAGACAGAAATTCCGAAAGGTCTATCTCGTATCCTCTTTTTTCGAGCGCCTTCTTTAAAACATCGATATTCTCTCTCACAAACCTTGAATCAAGCATAATTTCTCCTTTTCGTAAATGGGCAAAAGAGTATATGAGTATATGAGTAAAATCCATTAACTCATTTACTCATTCACACATATACTCATTAACTTATAATTGATATATAATAGAATTAGACATGATTAATTTCAAGATTACAGGTTTTGACAACACATTCCTCACCATCGAAAAGCCTGCAGGGAAGGCCATATCACTCAAGTTAGGTGAGATAGTAAAGGCAGAGGTAATGGATATCCTGCCATCTGGCGGTGTGACGCTGAAGATAAAAGGAGACTTCATCACAGCAAAAACAGAGGTGCCGCTTGAAAAGGGTGCAGTTGCATTTTTTAAGGTGACCGACCTGCCTGTCGAGGGCAAGGATTTAAAACTCCAGTTCATGGGCTATACCCCTGAATCGGCAAAAGAGCAGGAAATGCCTTTGCCTTCTTTCAGCCTTAAAGAGAGTCCGATCCCAAAGCTCATTCAGGAACTGACAAATAGCCTTGCAGACATCAAAAAGGGCATTGCCTCCGGCGGAGAAAAGGCGGATGCAAATATTGTCAAGCTGCAAAACATTAATTCCGAAATACTAAAAGCACTGCCTACAGACATCAATTCCCTGCCGAAAGAAATTCGAACACAGCTTCAGAATCTATTGCAGGCAAGCTTAAAAGCAACAGGTGAAGGCATCCAGACAAGACTTGAGGGCTTTATAAAACAGCTTCCGGAAGGAATAAAAAATCATCCCCTTGTGCAAAATCTTACAAAAGATTTGACGGTCAGCATAGAAAAACTCTTGCAGACTCCAATGAAAAGCGTTTTGCAGGATACAGGTGTTGCCCTTGAGGCAAAGCTAAAGGCCATTGTTGAGATGTTTCAACAGATGGAACATTCGGAAAGCCTGAAGACAGAAGCAGGAAAACAAGAAGAAGTAACAATATTGCCTCAAGGTAAAGATACTGTTACGCATGAATCCAAGCAGCCGCAGATGCAGCCTGATATATCTTCAATAAAAAAAGATTTGAAGGCAGGACTGCTTCAGCTAAAGCAGCTTGTTGTAGAAGATGGCAAAGAGACCTTAAAAGGTTTTTCCACTACAGACCTTACACCTACCCAGAGAGAAAGCGCTGTCAGGGTTATTGACGGACTCATCAAAGACATCGAGACCTTTCAGGTTCTTTCAAAAACAACAGACTCCTTTTATACATTTTTGCCCATTAGCTGGCAGGAGTTGAAGGACGGAGAAGTATCTTTCAAGCGCGGACGGAGCGATGCAAGAGGAATGTCTTATTCATGCAGGGTTAATCTCGACCTCGAAAAATTCGGAAAACTTTCGGTAATGGTAATGATGTATAACAAAGAATTCCTTGTCTCTTTCAGGGCAGAAAACTCTGGATTTCAGGCAGTTCTCAACAACAATGCAAAAGAGCTGCAGGATTCATTCATCGCAAGGGGTTTAAATCTCAAGGCAGTGAATGTTTTGGATAGTAATGACACATCTTTGGAGCAGTTTGAGAGGCTCGAATCCCTTGAAAGGACAATAAGCATCAAGGCATAGTTATGGCAGATACCCGTAAAAAGGCAGCGGCATTAAGGTATGACGCTAAAAAGGATGCTGCGCCGAAAGTCGTAGCAAAAGGGAGCGGCAAGATTGCAGAAAGAATACTGGAGCTTGCAAAAGCACATAATGTTCCTATAAAGGATGACCCTCAGCTTGTGGAGGTGCTTTCTACGATCGACCTTTATCAGGAGATTCCGCCTGAGCTATACAGGGCGGTTGCAGAGATACTGGCGTTTGTATACAGGATGACGAAAAAGGTGCAGTAATTTACATTAGGATATAGCATTTTCGCTCATTCTCGAAAGGCGTCCTGCCTTTCTCCGAGGCTGAGCCAGCCCGCTTAGACATCCGTGTCACGCTTGGGCTGCCTAAGTCCGCTCAAATACTATATCCTAATGTTTAAAATATAATTTATGAAATTATTTATCAAAATTTATAACAAACTCTACTCCTTCTATGGCCCGCAGTACTGGTGGCCGGGAGATACCCCTTTTGAGATTGCTGTAGGAGCAATACTTACACAGAACACCAACTGGTCAAATGTCGAAAAGGCTATTAAGAATCTCAAAGATGCAAAGGTATTATCAGCAAAGGCATTGCATGAATTGCCAATTCAAAAACTCGCCTCTCTAATAAGACCTGCCGGATATTTCAATATAAAGGCAAAGAGGCTGAAGTCATTCATAGATTTTTTAATAGAAAACTACAACGGCAGTATGAAGAAAATAAAAAAAGAGGATATGGAGCCTCTTAGAAAAAAACTTCTTGATATTCATGGTATCGGCCCCGAGACTGCTGACTCCATTCTCCTTTATGCCCTCGATAAGCCTGTGTTTGTAATTGACGCCTATACGAAAAGAGTTCTTTCAAGGCATATGATTCTGGATTACAATGCATCGTATGACGAATATCAAAACCTTTTTCATAAAGAGCTGGATGAGGATATTCAACTCTTCAATGAATATCATGCGCTGTTTGTAAGGGTGGGAAAGGACTATTGCAAGCCGAAGCCCTTATGTGAAAAGTGCCCGCTGAATACTTTCTGATTGAACTGCCCCGTAAAAATTGCTACATTTGATTATAAATACTCTGAAAGGAGTCTACTATGCACCGCAGGGATTTCATAAAATCAGCAGCAATCACAGTGGCCGGGCTTTCAATGCCCGATGCAATCGGCAATTTTATTACCAACCTTGAGGCCGCCGAAAAAATAGACCTCGCTGTTGCCCATGGAGCATCACCTTCAAAAATCACAAAGGCTGCCATCGAAGCAATGGGCGGAATGAAAAAATTTGTTTCAAGGGGCGATATAGTTGTTATAAAGCCGAATATGGCATGGGACAGAACCCCTGAGCAGGCAGCTAATACAAATCCCGAAGTGGTTGCAGAAGTAGTCAAAATGTGTTATGAGGCAGGCGCAAAGAAGGTTAAAGTATTTGACAGGACAGTTAACGACCCTCGGAGATGCTATGTGCAGAGCGGGATTGCAGATGCTGCAAGGGCTGCGGGTGCGGAGGTCAGCTATGTCGATGAGAGAAAGTTCAAGGAGATGAATGTAAAAGGAGAGGCTATGAAGTCATGGCCACTTTACACAGATATATTTGAGACGGACAAGGTAATAAATATTCCTGTGGCAAAACACCACAGCCTTGCAAAACTGACAATGTCGATGAAAAACTGGATGGGTGTGATGGGCGGATCGAGGAGGCAGATACACCAGAGGCTCGATGAAAGTCTCGTTGACCTTTCAATGTTTATTAAGCCTACACTCACAATCCTCGATGCAGTGAGAATTCTTACGGCAAACGGCCCTCAGGGAGGAAATCTCGCTGATGTTAAAAAACTGGATACGGTTATAGTTGGGGTCGATCAGGTTGCGATTGATTCATTCGGTGCTACTCTTTTCGGCATGAAGGGCAGTGATCTCGGATATGTGAAGATTGCGGATAAGAGGGGCATCGGCACAATGGATATTTCAAAATTAAAGATTAGAAAAATAAATGTATAAATGAAAAATCTCCGGAGAATATCGCAGGGGATATTTTTAATCATCTTCCTGTTCCTTTTCATTCAGACTGAGGCGAAAGGAATAGACGAACTCGGCTATCCTGTAAAGATATTTCTCGATTTTGATCCCCTTATTTTAACCACTACAATACTCTCAGCACACGCCGCCGCAAAGGCGTTTTATCTTTCCGCAATCACCATAATCATTACGCTCGTATTCGGCAGGATGTTCTGCGGATGGGCATGTCCATTGGGAACACTGAATAACATCGTGGGTTCCCTGAAAAAATGGCGGACTAATACTGTAAGCAGAAACTGGTACAGGGTGAAATATTACATCCTGATATTCCTGCTCGTGTCATCCGTATTCTCTCTTCAGCTTGTCGGAATTATGGATCCCATATCGCTCCTCATAAGGTCTCTCTCTGTAAGCATCTATCCTCTATTCAATTACGGTACAAGGGCTGTGTTTGATGCTGTATACAACTCAGACATTAAAGGCCTTGTGAACCTATCGGAATCCATATATTCAATTCTCAAAAAGGGTGTTTTATCTTTTCAGCAGCCCTTTTATGTTCAGAGTACATTTGTCGGCGCTTTATTCCTTTTCATCCTCGGATTGAATCTTGTAGAAAAGCGATTCTGGTGCAGGCACCTCTGTCCTCTCGGTGCATTTCTGGGGCTCCTTTCAAGGTTTTCGATTCTTAAAAGGTCTGTGAGCGAGGGGTGCACCTCATGCGGTGCATGTGCAAATGTATGCCAGGGGAATGCAAACCCTGATAAAAAAGAGGAATGGAGAGATACAGAGTGCTTTTATTGCTGGAATTGCGATGATGTATGTCCTCAGAATGCAGTGAGCTTCGGATTTCACCCCCCTTTGTCCCCCCTTGCTAAGGGGGGAATTAAAGGGGGGTATGGCGGACTGGATTTGGGAAGAAGGCGCGTGATTACATCAATGGCCTCAGGCGTAATTGCAGTTCCACTTTTAAGGGCTAATCCCCTCTCGAAGTCTGAATTTATAAATCAAAGACTGATCAGACCTCCAGGCTCACTCGAAGAAAAGGAATTTCTTAAGAGGTGTGTGAAATGCGGGGAATGCATGAAGGTCTGCATTACAAATGGATTACAGCCTACGCTTCTTGAGGCGGGCATTGAAGGCATATGGTCTCCTATTCTTATTCCTAAGATAGGCTATTGCGAATATCGCTGCACACTTTGCGGTCAGGTATGCCCGACAGGGGCGATAAAAAGATTAACATTGGAAGAAAAGGCGAAGGTGAAGATAGGACTCGCCATGATAGATAAAGGAAGATGCCTTCCGTACGCCCATGCGCGTCCATGCATCGTATGCGAGGAGGTATGTCCCACTCCTAAAAAGGCTATATGGTTTGAGAAGGCTATCGTTAAAGACAGAAACGGGAAAGAGGTTGTTGTTCAGCAGCCAAGAGTTGACCTTGAGCTCTGCATAGGCTGCGGAATATGCGAGGCAAAGTGCCCGGTTGTGGATAAGCCCGCAATCTATGTGACGAGCATAGGGGAATCAAGGTCAAAAGAGAATAGGCTGTTGATGGATTGATAGGAATTGGTGGCGGTGCAGGGATTTGAACCCCGGACACTGCGGATATGAGCCGCATGCTCTGACCAACTGAGCTACACCGCCTCTCTGCCCCCAAAAAGTCTGCGACTTTTCGGGGGACCCCGTTTGGAGCGAAGGTTATTATAACAGACAGAACTTTTTTATGGCAATACAAACAAAGGGTTTAGTATTGACAAAAAATAACCGATTGCTGTATTATTTTTAGCTTAAAAGGAGCGGTTGCTTCTTCGATTCTAAACTGAAGGGGGTAGAGAATTGCATGCTTTAGGTGCCCATCTTTTGGTAGAGTTGAGGGACTGTAATCCTGAGATTCTAAAAGACCTTGGTAAGGTGAAGGATGCGCTGGTTTCCGCTGCAAAAGAGGCCAGGGCCACAATTGTCGATGTATCATTCCACGAGTTCAATCCATTCGGGATAAGCGGCATGGTAGTAATAGCCGAATCCCACCTCTCCATACACACATGGCCTGAATACGGTTACGCTGCAGTAGACATATTTACCTGTGGAGACATCATCAAACCCGAAGTCGCTGCCAATTATCTGATCGACCGGTTTGAGAGCAAGAACCCGTCTATTGTCGAAATGAAGAGGGGCATTCTTTCATGCTCAAACGAGAAGCTCCCGCACAAGGTATGCGATGCTGAACTCCAAATGGTTTCTTGAGCAGATAATGCCAAATGAATAACAATAAAAAACCCACGGCCTAAACCGTGGGTTTTTTATCGAAGCTCCATACCTGAAAAACTATTTTTTATCAGTTAGCGCCGATATCCCCGGAAGATCTTTGCCTTCCAATAACTGAAGCGATGCACCGCCGCCTGTGGATATAAATGTTATTGCATCGCTGACGCCTGCCCTGTGAACAGCATAGTCTGTATCGCCGCCGCCGACTATGGTTAGCGCGTACGCATCAGAGACGGCATGTGCAATTGCAAATGTGCCTCTCGAGAAGGCGTCTATCTCGAACACGCCCATAGGCCCGTTCCATATAATTGTCTTTGCATCCTGAATAGCCTCTGAGAAGAGCTTTACCGATGCAGGTCCTATATCAAGAGCCCTCCATCCCTTTGGTATCTCCTGTGTCGTAACTATCTTTGTCTCTGCGCCTGGTTCAAGACTCTGGGCAATAACACTGTCAACAGGCAGATAGAATTTCACATTGTTCTTCCTGAGCTTATCCATTATGCCCTTGGCAAGGTCCAGCATCTCTGTCTCGACAAGGGAGTCCCCTATCTCATATCCCATTGCCTTTATAAATGTATATGCCATTCCTCCGCCTACTATGACCTTATCAACCTTGTCAGCAAGATTCTCAAGAACGCCTATCTTACCTGATACCTTTGCTCCGCCTAATATGGCGACGAAAGGTCTTACAGGGTTATCAACGACTCCTTTCAGATACTCTATCTCCTTTTTCAAAAGAAAACCTGCAGCAGAAGGGAGGAGTTTTGTAATCCCCGCTGTTGATGCATGCGCCCTGTGCGAAGCGCCAAAGGCATCATTTACATAAAAGTCCGCAAGCTTTGATAGAGCCTTTGCAAATGTTTCATCGTTTTTTTCTTCTCCCGGATGAAATCTGAGATTCTCCAGCAAAAGCACATCTCCGTCCTTCATCTTTGTTACGAGGCTTTCTGCCTGAGACCCGATGCAGTCCGGAGCGAAAACCACCTCTTTATTCAGGAGACGCTGCAGCCTCTTTGCAACAGGCGCAAGGCTGAAGCGCGGCTCTACCTTGCCCTTTGGTCTGCCAAGATGTGATGCAAGGATTACCTTTGCGCCTTCGTCTATTGCATAGTTAATAGTTGGAAGGGTGGAGCGTATCCTCCTGTCATCTGTGATGACCATGTTGTCATCGAGGGGAACATTGAAGTCAGCCCTTATAAATACCTTCTTGCCTTTTATCTGGAGGTCTTCTATGGTGAGTTTGCCGAGTATATCCTTTATGCCGATAGATATATCGCTCTTTCTTGCCATAATTTAACTCCTCTTGCTTATGTAAAGGACAAGATCTTTCAGCCGTGTGCTGTACCCCCACTCATTGTCATACCATGATATGACCTTGACCATGCGTTTTTCCATAACCTTGGTCAGTGCGGAATCAAATATCGAGGAATGCGGATTGCCGTTGAAATCGATTGATACAAGAGGCTCCTCGACATACTGAAGGATTCCTTTCATCGGCCCTTCCGCCCATTTTTTCATTGCGGCATTTACTTCATCGGCGGTTACATCTCTGTTCAGCTCGGCAACGAGGTCTACTACAGAAACATTTGGCGTAGTTACTCTGATAGCAAATCCGTCAAGCTTGCCCTTCAATTCAGGGAGCACGAGACCGATCGCCTTTGCAGCGCCTGTTGTGGACGGTATCATCGAAACAGCGGCTGCCCTTGCCCTTCTTAGATCCTTATGAGGGAGATCGAGTATCCTCTGGTCATTCGTATATGAATGAACAGTTGTCATAAGTCCCCTTATGATGCCGAATTCCTTGTGCAGAACCTTTGCTACAGGAGCAAGACAGTTTGTTGTGCAAGAGGCGTTTGATATTATCTTGTGTTTTGAAGGGTCAAGACTTTCCTCATTGATGCCGAGACATACGGTAATGTCCGGCTCTTTTGCAGGAGCAGATATGATTACCCACTTTGCTCCGGCGTCGAGGTGTTTTGCTGCCTTGTCCCTGTCTGTAAAAAGACCTGTGGATTCGATAACAATGTCAACATTCAGCGCCTTCCAAGGAAGGTTTTCAGGCGCCCTCTCTGCTGATACCTTTACTTCCTTTCCGTCAACTATGATGCTTCCGTCTCCTGCCTTTACATCAGCATCGAATATTCCATGCACAGAGTCGTATTTAAGCAGATGTGCAAGTGTCTTTGCATCTGTGAGATCATTGATAGCAACGATTTCTATATCGCTGTTCCCTTTGCATGTCCTGAAAAAATTTCTGCCTATCCTGCCAAACCCATTAATCGCTACTCTTATTGCCATGATAGCCTCCTTTTAGTGTCAATGAGATTATGAGATTATGAGTGAATGGGTGAATGAGTGAATGAGTTAAAAACCTCACCTACTCATATACCCATCTACCCATCTACTCATATACCCATCTACTCATCGACTATGAATTTATTAATAACCATTCCGGTTAAAAGTTTTGGATAGAAATATGTGGACTTGGGCGGCATCCGCAATCCGGAAAGCGCAACCTTTTCCACATCATTCACTCCCGTCGGGTTGAGGAAAAATACCGCATCAAAGTCACCCTTCCGCACCCTCTTTATTGATTCGGTTATATCCATCTCATATGCGACATCGGTTATCCCTAAATCCTTTTTGATAATAAGCTCGTGAAGCACCACGACATCCAGTGACCTCAGAACAGAAGGCACATCTTCAAGGTCCGTCCCTTTGTATTTTAGGATATACCATTTTTCATTGCTGCCCAGATAAAGACCAAATGTATTTTTGCCTTCATGCGAAAGCCTCTCGACAATGTCGCACTCAAGTCCGCAGGTCTGTATAGCGAAGTCAGGCTCCAGCCTGCCCAAAACATCTTCCCTCTTTATCCCCTTTACCATCCGGTGGGTAGGGAGTACGGCAATCCCGTGGTCTGCCATGTTTGCAAGGAACATCAGTACATATTCCCACGGGCCCTCGCCCATCTCCTTCTTAAACTCCAATGCGACCTCATACCTGTGGTGTCCGTCAGCTATGAATATTGCTTTATCGGATAATTCCCTAATTATCAAGTCTATCTTTGATTCTTCGGATATTTTGTAAAGCTTATGAGTGGCTCCATCCATGTCTTTGGCGCTGATGTAAGGGGCACCTGAGATATTTTCTATGATGCCCGTTGTTATCTTTTCAGGACTATTGTACAAAGAATAAATAGGGCTTATGTTTGCGAGGCATGCCCTCATAAGGTTCAATCTGTCTGCCTTTGGCTTTGAGTGTGTTGCCTCGTGAGGATAAACTCCCCTGCCAAGCTCCTCTATCTTTACCATTGCAAGTATTCCCCTTAGTCTCTTTGTTTCACCATGCAGATTGTAATCTATTTCGTATGCGTAGAACGAAGGCTGTTCATCCCTAACAAAAACACCCTCTCTTATCCATTGCTCAAAAAAGTCTTTTGCGCGAGTGTGTCTGTTATTGCTGTCATCGTCTCCCTGAAATTCTTTTCCGAAATCTATTCTGACTATGTTATAGGGGCTTTTTTGATAAAGGACTTCTCTGTATTCAGGCGTAATGATATCATAAGGAGGAGCTATGACCTCATCTCCTGAAACCTTGGCTGGATTGTAAAAAATTCCTCTGAAAGGAATGACTTTTGCCATTTCTAAAAATTAAAGTTTGAAGAGTCCAAAAATCTTCATCTCTCTTCTTGATTTTTGCATCTATATTATCATTTCAGCCATAGAAATTCAAATGCGACTGATTGACAATACGATTATTGACAAACCCTTACGGAAATTCTAAACTTAAGCGATGGGGGAGCATAATGGATGCCATAGTCAAAAAAGAAATTATTAAAGGCATCGCCTTAGCTGCAATCCTTACTGTCTTTAATGTAAATTCCGGTTTTAATCTCACATCCGTAAGCCTGTCAATACTTTTAATTCTATTATTCATTGCAGGAGATGCATGGATTCTGGCTCCCCTTCGAAAGAAGATATATCTTATATCCAAAACAATAGATGACCTCGCTGCAGGTGAAAAAGATCTTACAAAAAAGATTGAGATTGCCGGCAATGATGAAATATCCATGCTTGGGCAGCAATTCAATGCCTTTATAGGCCGTCTCCACAATGTAATAGGCCAATCACTGAATACATCCAATCAGGTAGCTTCAGCATCTGCTGATCTCTCAAAGTTTTCTTCAAAGATGGCCGACGGCGCAACAGCGCAGAGCAGCCAGGCTGCACAGATCGCTGCTGCAATGGATGAACTGAACACCACTGTAAACGAAGTTGCGAGGAATACCCAGACAGTGGCAGATTCAGCAAAACAGGCATCAGACATTGCCGAAGAAGGCGGAAAAACTGTTTTTGCCGGCATCGAGGGATTAAAAAAGGTGACTGCATCTGTTGAGAATTCATCGAAGATTATAACAGAGCTTGGACAAAGGGCTGCCTCAATAGGAGAGATCCTCTCATTAATTGAGGATATAGCAGACCAGACCAACCTGCTTGCCCTGAATGCAGCCATCGAGGCGGCAAGGGCTGGCGAGCAGGGCCGGGGATTCGCTGTTGTGGCAGACGAGGTTCGAAAACTTGCGGAGAGGACAACGAAGGCAACCAGGGAGATTTCTGCTGTAATAAAATCCCTTCAGGACAAGACAGACGATGCTGTAAAAACAATGGGACATGGCGTTAAAGAGGCTCAGGAGGCTCAGGAATTTGCTGCCAAAATATCTGGTGTCCTTGAAAGGATAGTAGAGGCTTCAAGGAATGTATCGGACACAATTCAGCAGATAGCTACTGCTGTAGAAGAGCAGTCATCGGCTACCGAGGATGTCTCCATGAATGTCGAAAAGATATCTTCGATAACGCAGGATACAGCCAGAAACGCCATGAAGGCCTCTGATGCAAGCGTTGAATTGAACCGGCTTTCTGATGAACTGCTCAAGGAGGTGGGAAGTTTCAAAATGAATCTCTTTGGCGTCGTTCCCCTGGAAAATGCCGTTGTAATGAACAAGAAATATGCACCCCTTGTTGCATACCTGAATAATAAATTGGGTATGGATTACATAATAAAGGTTGGAAAAGATTACACAGAGGCTATCGAAGATGTCGGCACAGGCAGAGTGCAGATATCTTCGCAGACTCCAACCACTTATATTGAAGGGAAACATAAGCACGGAATCAAACTGCTCGGCTATTTTGCAAAGGATGGTTCGCCTACCTATAAAAGTACTATTGTAGTCTCAAAAAATAGCGGGATAAGATCCATTGCTGAGCTTAAGGGGAAAAGGTTTGCCTTTGGAAGCGAAAAATCCACAGGCAGCACCCTCGTGCCCATGGCAATGCTTGCCGAGGGAGGGATTACCCTCAATGACCTCTCCCAGCACGCCTTTCTCGGCTCCCATGATATCGTGGCAAATGCTGTATTAAAAGGAGAATTTGATGCAGGTGGAATGATGGAATCTGTTGTGGCCGACTTTGCGGATAAGGGCATTGTGGCTATTAAAATATCCGAGCCAATCCCTCAATTCCCTATATGCGTGAATAAAGACCTTGATCCTGAATTTGTAGCAAATATTAAAGAGGCTTTGATTTCTATTACAGACAGCTCTATCTTAAAGGCCATAGATAAAGGCTACACAAAATTCCTGGAGGCAAAGGACAGCGATTTCGACGGCGTCAGGGTAATGGTAAAAAGGCTTTATAATGTGGAATACAGGTAGTAAACCCCAAAAAGTCTCCGACTTTTCGGGGACCCTATGATTTTATAAAATTTCTATGAAACTTAAAAATCTCACACTCAGCACAAAGTTTACCCTCACCGTAGGACTCATCCTGCTTGCCTTCTGCATAATATTCTCTTTCCTTCTCTACCTTCACCTAAAGAACAAGGTAATAGAAGATGCCAATGAGAAGACCCTGATCATCATAACACAGATAGGCGCTGTTGGCGATTACATTAAGAATACCTTGCGGCCGAAGATGTTCCAGATGTTTCCAAATACAGAGGACAAATTCATTGTTGAGGCCATGTCCACAACCCATGTAACCCACGAGGTCATGAAAAGATTCAATAATGACTTGAAGGATTATATCTACAGAAGGGTCTCGAACAACCCCCTTAATCAAAAGGATAAGGCCGATGCACTTCATGAAGGGATGATTGCATTTTTCCAGAAGAACAAGGAGCAGAAGTCATGGAACGGCATAATCAAGATAGAAGGCCAGGAGTTTCTCATCAGGGTAAGGGCAATAACCGCTGAGAAAGGGTGTCTTGCATGTCATGGAGACCCATCAAAAGCGCCGAGGGGTCTTGTTAAAAAGTACGGGACTAAGAGCGGCTTCGGCTGGAAGAAGGGAGATGTAATCGGCGTTGAATCTGTAACTATCCCCCTTGATATTACACTGGGACAGATTAAGGGGATAGCCATATCCACTTTTATATTCGGCTTTATAACCCTTCTCTTTCTCTTCATATCACTGCAGGGCGCTTTCTGGAGTCTTGTGAGCAGGCCGTTAAGCAGGTTAACCACTGTATTTAAAGGCATTGCTGATGGCACGGAACCCCTGAATCAGGATCTCACCATTACCACCCGTGATGAGATCGGAGAGTTGACAGAATCCTTTAACCAGATGGCAAAACATCTTTATAATGCACAGGAGGATTTGAGAAAAAATGCCGAAACTCTGCGCTCTATTTTTGAAGGCATCAGCGACCCCCTTGCCCTTGTGAATCCGGACTGCACCCTCGAGATAACAAATCAGGCATACAGGGAATGGATGGCAAAGGGTATAAGTGCGGTCTTCACAAAGAAATGCCAGCCTGAAAACTGCGATGCAGACACATCCTGTCCTGTCTGTTTTCTGGCAAAGGCAGAGAGGGAAAAGAGGGCTATTTCCGAATACTGGGAGGGCGATGACGGGCAATACTATTATGTACATCTCTACCCGATATTCGATGACAATGGAAATGTCTTAAAGGCAGTCCATTATGTCAGGGACATAACCGATAAAAAACAGATGGAAGAACAGATGAGGATGGCCGAGAAATTGGCTGCTGTCGGTCAGCTTTCAGCAGGCGTAGCCCATGAAATAAACAACCCCCTCGGCGGAATAAGGCTCTGTTTTAATAATCTCATGACCATGGGGATGGATGAAGAAACAAGAAAGATGCATATAGATGTTATAAACTCCGGGCTGGAGAGGATTCAGGGCATAGTAAGGCAACTCTTAGAGTTTTCAAAAAAGTCCTCCCTGAGTGTTTCGCCTGTATCAATAAACAGGCTGATAGTGGATGTGTTAAAACTGACGGAGTATCTCGTATCAAAAAAGGGCATAAAGGTCATAAAAAACCTCTCCCCGGAAATCCATGAAATAATGGTTGACCCCAACAAGATGGAGCAGGTATTTTTAAATATCATACTCAATGCAATCCATGCAATGGATGGAAATCAGGGATCACTGACAATAGAGACCTCATCCAACAACGGCTTTTGCAAGGCATCTTTTGGAGATTCGGGCCCCGGCATACCCGACAATGTATTGCCTTATATATTCGATCCCTTTTTCACCACAAAGGCAGTGGGAGAGGGTACAGGCCTCGGCCTTTCAGTAAGCAAATCGATAGTGGAGCAGCACAGAGGAGAGATAGTGGTGGAGACAAGCCAAAGGGGAACCAAATTTACGGTAATATTACCTGTATCAAAATGAAGGGTAAAATACTCATAATCGAAGACGAACCTACCATGAGGCTGGGGATGAGCCATTTCCTCTCATCATCAGGCTATGCAGTCAAGCCCTGCGAAGATGGAGCGGATGGCCTGGCGGCAATAGAAAAAGGCGATTTTGACATCATAATCACAGACCTTAAGCTGCCCAAATATAACGGTCTCTCAATACTTAACCATGCAAAAAAAATCTCTCCTGAAACAGGCGTGATAATCATTACTGCATACGCAGAGGTCAAGACAGCAGTGCAGGCCATCAAGGACGGCGCCTTTGATTACATTGCAAAGCCATTCTCCAATGAAGAACTGCTCATAACCATCGAGAGATTCATGAAGTTCCGCAGCCTCGAGGCTGAGTTGAGCCGCCTGAGGGAATCCGTGACCGAAAAGATCGGCTTTGAGAATATCATAGGCGTAAGCCCTGCCATGAAGGATGTATTTGATCGCATATCATCAATAGCAAAAACAGACGTGCCTGTCTTAATTCAGGGAGAAAGCGGTACCGGAAAGGAGCTCGTGGCAAATGCAATCCACAACCTCAGCCTGAGAAAAGACAAGCCATGCATAAAGATAAACTGTGCCGCAATACCCGAAAATCTATTTGAGTCAGAGCTTTTTGGACATGAAAAGGGCGCATTCACAGGCGCAGCAGAGGCGAGGAAGGGAAAATTCGAAATTACAGATAGCGGCAGCATATTCTTTGATGAAATAGGCGACATGCCCATGGGACTTCAGGCAAAGCTCCTGAGGGTTATCGAAGAGCATACTGTTACCCGTCTCGGAGGCAATGAGCCGGTAAAGGTTGATGTGAGGGGAATCTATGCAACGAGCAAGAACCTGAAGGACTGCATAGCAGCAGGGAAATTCAGGGAAGACCTGTTTTACAGGATAAATGTGGTCCCTATAATAATTCCGCCATTAAGGGAAAGGAAGGAAGACATCCCCTATCTCATAGAGCACTTTTTGAAATATTTCGGCGAGAAATATGCAAAACCTGAATTAAAGGTAGCGCCCTCTGCATACAATGCCCTTCTATCATACCAGTATCCGGGAAATGTCAGGGAGCTGAAACACGCCATCGAGAGGTCAATTCTCCTTTCAAAAAATGGCTTGATAGACCTTAAAACCCTCCCTGATGAATTTTCTGCCCAGGGAATCGGATGTGCCCAATTTAACAACCTTCCGGTTAATACGCCTCTCCAGAAAGGCGTAGTTTTCCTTGAAAGACAGATGATAATGAATGCATTAAAAGAGAGCGGCGGCAAAAAAATAGAGGCTGCCAGGAAACTCGGAATAAGCAGAAAGGTCCTCTGGAAGAAGTTGAAGGAATACAGCATTGAGTAAGCCCGTCCGGGAACACTTGCTCCTCTAAATGTTCCCAAGCGGAAACGCAATTTCATTATATCCCTAAAATTTTCTTGTAAAAAACAATCGCTCATTCAAGTATCTTAAATGGCATCGCAATTGCATTACATTATAATTGCATTTTGTAGCACAAATGTTTCGTTTTGCTACAAAATGGGTTGCTTGAATTTTTATCACAAAGAAAGGAGGGAAAAGATGAAGATATTGGTTGCACATGATGGGTCGGATTACTCGAACAAGGCATTGAAAAAAGGGGCTGATATTGCAAAAAAGGAAAACGCTTCCCTATCGGTAGTAAATGTCGTGCCTGACCTCGGTTTTACCGACGAATTGGGCGACGACTATACCAAAACCCTTTATAGCACCTTAACGGATGAGGCAGAAAAACTGATGAAAGGAATAAAGGATGACCTTTCGAAGTCTCTGCAGGATGTAAGAACAGAGGTCAGGTTTGGGAGTCCTGCTGAAATCATTGTCGATATTGCAAATAGTGAGAAGGTCGACCTGCTCGTTGTCGGCTCCCATGGTAAACATGGCGCAAAAAAGTTCTATCTTGGAAGCGTATCTTCCAAGGTGATTAGTCATGCACCATGCGATGTCCTTGTCGTGAAATAAACAATAGATGTTTTGTTATATAACTGATGAACAGGAGGAGGTAAAGGATGAATGGAGAAAAAAGGTCGCCTGCAGCATTGATTGTAGGCATTATTCTGCTCGTTTACGCTCTGATTTTGAAACGCCACGAGGCAGCAGCGATTCCCGGATTTCTTATGGAGTTAATGAATTATCTCAAGGCCGGTAAAACCGTGGATACGCAGGTCGGCGTGGGAATATGGGCCGGCACAATAATTTCATTGTTCGGGATATGGAATCTCGTCCAGCCGGCAATGAAATCCAAGTTCGATATGGTAGTAAGGGCGCCGATGGCCGGCGCCGGCATGATGATCATACTTGCATATCTCTGCCGTTTTTATTTCGAACCGATTTTTAAGTTATGGGGTAAAGCTGCAGAGCCTGCGCTGGGTTTTAATTTTGCAACCATATTCGGCCTCAACTATATACTTTTAGGGGTTCTTCTCGGACTCGTATGGGTTAATACCATCGGCGTGCCGAAATGGATGCAGTCAGGCGTCAAGACTGCGCGATTGGCCATGAAGATGGGCGTTATCAGCCTGGGTGCCATGTACAGTATTACGGAACTGCGCTATCTCGGCGCTATGAGTTTTACAATGATCACGATATTTGTTATGGGTACAGCTATACTTGTGCTCTGGTTAAGTCAGATGATGAAGATAGCAAGACCCTTGGCCGGCGTGCTTTCTGCCGGAATAGCTGTGTGCGGCGTATCCGCAGCGGTAGCGGCAGCGCCTGTTGTAAAGGCCCGAGGCATCGATATGGCCTACTCGATAGGAATGCTGCTGCTCATAGGCGTGGTGGGGCTCTTTACATTTCCGCCTATAGCTAAAATAGTCGGTATGAATGAGTTGCAGTTCGGCGCATGGGCTGGAACAGGCATACTCAATTCCGCTCAGGTTGCGGCAGCAGCCCTTATTTTCGACCCTCATACGATAGAAACATTGAAAGTTGCCGAGATATTCAACATCACAAGGATACTTTTCCTGCCATTTATCGTCATTATCCTCGCAATCTGGTTTGCCAAAGGCGAAGAAGAAGCAGAGGCAGGCAAAGTAAATCTTGGCAGGATTATCGTAGAGAAATTCCCGATATTCGTTTTAGGTTTTCTGATCATGTTCGCCTTAAGTTCTACGGGTGTATTTACGCCTAAGGATCATGTCCTGTACGGAAAGCATTTCTACAGCTTCAAGATTGATGAGAAAAGGGAATTAAGAACGAGAGACCTCAAGAAGGTCCAGGTATTTATCGAATCAGGCGCCGTTACAGACCCCAAGGTCAAGGCAGCGCTCGAAAAGCTTGTGGCCGACAGGCAGGTTACCGGCGTCGAACAGACGGATCTCGTGCTGAAGGCGCAGGACTTCACCAAAGATAAAGACCTGAAGAAGGTCTTTAAAGACGCCGACAAAAAGGTTCAGGCAAAGCCCAAGACCTTAGAGGTCATGAGAGAGTATATGATGTGGTTCTTTGCTTTCGGTCTCATAGGCCTCGGTATGCAGATTACATGGCAGACCATCCGGCAGGCGGGAGGCAAGGCCGCTACAATAGGAGTTATTGCCGGTATCACAAAGGCGGTTCTTTCCTTCTTTGTGGTCTGGCTGTTTATTAAGGGAACCATCTAATAATCATAAAGCTGGAGGTGCTTAAATGGCTGAAGAGAAAGCGACGAAGGAAGAACAAAAAAAGATGGAGGAGCGGGCACTCAGCGTCTTCGCCTCTGAGAAAAAGGAAGACTTGACGGCGCTGGTAATCGCCTTTGCCCTGGCAATATTCGTGATTATTGCATTTAAGTAAAGCCATGTTTAAAAGAATACTTATAGCTACGCATGGTACGGAAGGGGCTAAAAAAGCCGAGTCATATGCCATAGGGCTTGCAAGGGAATTTGGCGCGGAGATCCATGGTCTTTATGTGATACATAAAGACCTGGGTTCGCTTGTCGGCATCGAGTGGCTGCACAATTCTCATGTGAGGATGGAGTTTTACAGGCATGCGGAATCCGAATTTAACCGCAGGGCCGAAGAAGTATTAGAAGCCTTCAGGGAGCGTGCGACAGGAATTGAAGTCACCCCAGCCATCAGGGTGGGAGATCCTGTCGAGGTTATAGCAGATGAGGCGAGGAATAAGGGAGCTGACCTTATTATTATTGGTGGCAGCAGCAATGGGAGATCAGAGGAATATAAGGCAAAAGTTTCTCTGAAAAAGCTCTCAAAGATTGCGCCATGCCCTGTCTTGATAGCAAATAACACTTCAATGATTTCGGCAAGGGAGGTGGTGTGGAGTTTAGCGAGGCAACTAAAAAATTAGCCTTAAGTCTTTGGGCTTCTCAATGACTTAATGGCTCATACTAAAGATTAGGGGGTAAAGATGTTAAGGAAAACGGCGATAGCTTTAGTGTGCTTAGTATTTGCAGTTGTGGGTTTTTATAACCTCGCATCTGCTGCGGATTGGCCTGATGCCTTAATAAAGGAAGTGGAGGCGCTTAAGGCTGCTGGAAAAGATAAAAAGGACATGCCGCCAACCATAGCAGGTGTAAAGAATATTACAGGCGATGAAATCAAAAAAATGATGGACGAAAAGAAAAAGTTTGTGCTTATGGACAACAGGCTTAAGGCTGACTATGATAAGGAGCATATTGCAGGCGCTGTGCTTCTTACTGTGGATGAACTGCTTAAAGACCCAAAACTGGCTGACAAGTATAAAAAGGATGATATGCTCGTTAATTACTGCAATGGCGTAAAATGCTGGAGATCACCGGCAGCAGTATTGCTCCTCAAGCACCTCGGATTCAAGAATATCTACTGGTATAGGGATGGCATTCCTGATTGGATAAAGAAAGACTACCCGACGGTAGAGGGCAAGAAGTAGGGAGCCGGCGTATTCTTGCAGGGGCATGGAATTATACATGCCCCTGCAATCAAGTCATCCAGAATTAAAATTCCAAAGCCTTTTTTGATATAAAATATAACCAATGCAATACATATCAGAAAGTATTAATCTTCCTGTTTCAGAAGCTACAGCATTTAAAGTCCTTTCAGACCTGAATGTAATCCTAAGGCTTTCACCTTATTTTAGCCTTAAAGGACTAAGGCATCTAACGGAAGGGGAAGCATGCAGGGGCAGTAGATATGAGGCGACCATCGAATATTACGGAAAGGAGTTGACCGAAACACATGGCATGGAGGTTCTTGAGCTTTCAAGAGATAGAAGAATTTCCTTCAAAGTAAACGATGGGATACTGAAGGAGATAAGCTTTAATATTGAAAAAGACAGTGACGGGATTCGGCTGACGCATCAGTTTTTAATTGATTCAGATGATGAGACTATACTAAAAGGAACCTATAGCGAGCTTGTCTTCTGGCTAAGAAGCATAGGAGAATATTTAAAGTTAGCCGAGGGAGGAACTTTATGGAGAAGGTTTTTTAAGTGGTTTATGGACAGAGTGTGGTTAAGGCTTACCCTCTCTGAAAGGAAGATCGCCATTATTATTACAAAGATATCCGTGCTCGAGCTTGTTTTGCTATTGATGCTTGTGATTATATGGAACATGTTCGTAAAATCAAGATAAGAATCATTGTATTTCTTGTTCTTGAGGGGTCTGGCTGAATGTGATATGAGTATTAACGGGAACAATCATTCCATCCATGTTGCCTGATGGGAACATAATATTTTTGCTCTCTCCAAAAATTCATAATGAAATCATAATGAATTAATGACTTTATTATTGGCATTGTAATTGCATAATCATATGCTGGTTTCTATTGACCTTCTTTATATCTGTAGCTATATTCAAACAAAGGAGGGGGGTGGTGTTAACGGCATAAATAATGTAGATGGCAAGACTGGGGCGAGACTTTGTAGTTATTATTAAAGTCTAAACGGAGGGAGGTAGTACATGGCAGAAAAACGTTTTGATGAGGACAAACTGGCTGAAGGGCAATGCGACAGTCCTGCAACATGTGCGGTAGAAAAGAAGGGCATAAGTGAAGATTGGCTGTCGTTGTGGCTTGGACTCTTCATATTTGTCCTTTCTCTTTTTGCATTCGCAAAAACGGATATACTTGGATGGGGGATTTCAACAAAGGTATGGACAGATGCTTCAAAGGCAATGTCTCCTGTAGGAAAAGATTATCAGGGCGTGAAAGGTGAAATTACAAAAATTGATGGTCAGAAGGTGACCCTCAAAAAGGCGGATGGAAAAGAAGAGACCATAACGGTAAAGGAGGATACATCCGGTCTTAAGGTGGGAGACAAGTATGAGAAAAAGGGAATATCAGGTTTTGCATCCATATTGTTAACCTATCTCTTCATGCTCGTTGTGATGACTATTGGCGCTGCGGCATTGCGTGCGAATGTCGGCAAATTCATTATAGGATTCACCATTGCCTTCTGGATAAGTTATGCATGCTGGTTTATTGGCCATTATGCATATATAGCCGCAACTAACGCAAAGAAGGCAGGTGTTCCATGGTCAATGAGGCTGACAGGAGAGTCGGGTTTTATAGTCGCACTTATAGCAGGCCTGTTTGTCGGCAACTTCATGCCCGGACTTTCAAAAACCCTGAAAGAAGCGGTAAGGCCCGAACTCTATATCAAAACTGCCATTGTCCTTATGGGCGCACTTCTCGGTCTTAAGGCAGCCGAGTCCTTCAGTCTGGCATCCGCGGTTATGTTCAGGGGACTCTGTGCCATTATCGAGGCATACCTCATCTATTGGGCAATGGTCTATTTTGTTGCGAGGAAATACTTCAAGTTCAGCAAGGAATGGGCAGCGCCCCTCGCATCCGGCATATCCATATGCGGTGTGTCAGCAGCAATAGCAACAGGCGGCGCCATAAGGGCAAGGCCTGTGGTGCCTATTATGGTATCCTCGCTGGTTGTTATATTCGCTGTCCTTGAGCTCATAATACTGCCCTTTTTAGCGCAGAACTTCTTATGGAAAGAGCCGTTGGTGGCAGGCGCATGGATGGGTCTTGCAGTCAAGACCGACGGCGCAGCAGTTGCAAGCGGTGCAGTTACCGATGCACTTATAAGGGCAAAGGCTATGACAATGGAAGGGGTAAACTATAAGGAAGGCTGGATAACAATGACTTCTACGACGGTAAAGCTGTTCATTGACATCTTTATCGGTGTGTGGGCATTCATCCTGGCTATAATCTGGAGTGCAGTTATAGAGCGCAAAGAGGGTGGAAAGGTTCAGGCCATTGAGATATGGCATAGATTCCCGAAGTTTGTGCTGGGGTATGCCATCACATTCTTTATACTCCTGTTAATCTGTTTACCTGCTACCAGAGCCATGGGACCTGTTGACAAAGAGATCGGCACCATAAAAGAAGAGGTCTCCAAGGCAGAAAAGCAGCTCCCGACAGTAACAGACCCGGCAGCACAGGCAGCCTTAACCGAAAAAATCAAGGCAGGGAAGGATAAGATAAAAGGCCTGGAGGCGCAGATTAAAGAACCAAAGGCAACTATCGCATCATCTAAAACAGCAACAAGCGGAAGCAACTCATTCAGGGTGATGTTCTTTGTCCTGACCTTCTTTACAATCGGAGTTGTATCCAATTTCAAAAAGCTATGGGAAGAGGGTATTGGCAAACTGGCTGCTGTGTATATCCTTTGCCTCTTCGGGTTTATTATCTGGATTGGTTTGATTATCTCATGGATATTCTTCCATGGTGTGAAACCGCCGATAATAACAGGATGATAATTAATGCTTAATTTGATGAAAAACTAAAAAGGGGGACAGAGTCCCCCTTGCGCTCAAGGAGGTATTTTATGCCGGAAGAACCAAGATTGGTAGACGAATTAAAGAAGATGGAATATGAGCCGCTCCTTCCTATCGAGAAAAAGCTCATTGGATGGAGCATAGGCCTGGGGGCCGGACTGCTGGCAATCCTCGTCTGGGTAAGCTACACATTCTTCCCGGGACAGCACTGAGACTTCAAACCTCAAAAAAGCCCTGAATGGAGAATCCATTCAGGGCTTTTTTACTTTAAATTAACCTTGACAGTTACGGGCTGTATGACTAATACTAAAGAGAAATGTCAGATATCCGATTATATTACTTAGGTTTTTTATAATAGCGATGGAGAAAGATAAGCGTTATACCAAAGGAAAAGGAGATATGGAACAGATAGTATGCACGGTTTTATGGGAAACATTGCTGTAATAGGAGCAGGAAAGGGCGGAAGCGCCCTTTTGTCGGTTCTTCTAAAAGAGCCAAGTATCAATGTTGTAGGCATAGCAGACATCGATCCCGATGCACCGGGTTTTGATATAGCAAGGCAGTTAAACATCCCGATTACTACCAACCTCAAAGAGCTTGCTGCTAAAAAACCTGATATTATCGTAAATGTGACAGGAGACAGCAGCGTAACAGCCGAGATTTTAAAAATCTTGAAACGCAAATCCCCCGGCACAGAAGTAATAGACGGGAAAAGTGCAAAACTGATATGGGATTTGTTAGAGAAACGCCGTCAGACAAAAGAAGAGGTGAAAACCCTCCTCAACGAGACAAAGGAACTGTATCGCATCGGCGTATCTCTCGTGTCTGCGGACAAACTTGAGGAGGTTCTTAATAACCTCTTGATCGAGGCTGCCCGCACTATCAATGCCCCTGCCGGAAGTATCGCCTTATGCGACGAAAAGAATGAATTCATCACATTAAAGGCATCTTATGGATTTTCATCTGACTTTTCACAGATAGTCCAATGGAAGGTTCGTGACGGTGGAATGACAGACCATATCCTTAGCAAGAGGATACCAACAGTAATATCCAATATAGACGAATACCCGTTTGCCGACAATAGAACCCTTATCAAAGAGGGGATCAAAAGCCTTGTAGCAGTCCCATTATTTGCCAATGACAAGACAATAGGCATCTTATACATTGATGACTTTAAACCCAGAGACTGGACACAGAGAGAGATAGAGTTCCTCACACTCCTCGGCATACAGGCTGCTTATGCCATCGAGAAATTCAACCTTATCGAGACGATTTCAGAAACGCAGAATTACCTTAAGAATGTCCTCGACAACTCTGCAGATATAATCATAACCACAGATACAGAAGGAGAGATTGTTGAATTCAACAGAGGTGCATCAAGAATTTTAGGATATTCAAAAGAGGATATCATAGGAAAGAAGGCTGAAGACCTGTGGGTACAGCCGGAAAGTAGGCGTGAAATCCTTAAGATACTCGAAAGAGAAGGGTATATATCCAATTATGAAGCCCAGCTTCTGACAAAGGATGGACGGGTCATGGATGTGAGCCTTACCCTCTCGTATATTCTGAGCAGCAAGAAAGGGATTTTAGGAACAGTAGGCATCAGCAAGGATATAACCGAAAAGAAAAAGCTCGAAAGGGCGATCGAAGAGAGAAATCTGGAGCTGCGCGAGCTGAATGAGAAGCTCGAAGAAAAAGTTATTGAAAGGACAAAAGACTTTGAAAAAGCAAACAGAGAGCTCGAAAGATCTAATAAATTAAAGAGTCAATTTATTGCCACAATGAGCCATGAATTGAGGACACCGCTCAATTCAATTTTAGGCTTTTCAGAGCTCCTTATGGATGAGGTATTCGGAACGCTTACAGAAAAACAGAAGAGATATGTAAACAACGTCTACAGTTCAGGAAGCCACCTCCTGCAGCTCATCAACAACATCCTTGATATAGCAAAGATAGAATCAGGGAAGATGGAGCTTCATTATGAAGCTTTCTCTATCCGTCAGGCCATATCGGAAGTCGAGACTGTAATAAAACCGCTTGCTGACAAAAAGAGTCAAAAATTAACCCTATCAATAGACGAAAAGGTATCCATTCTCAAAGCGGACAAGGTGAAGTTCAAACAGATCCTCTACAATCTGCTCTCTAATGCCGTAAAATTCACTCATGAAGGCGGCGATGTCTTTCTCAATGCCGAACTTGTCGGCGGAGATGATGTATCCTATTTTGCAAAATATTCTCACATATGTCTCGGTAATGAGAGCTGCTTAATGATTTCTGTAACTGACACAGGCATAGGCATAAAGAAAGAGGACCATGAAAAGATATTCTCGGAATTCGAACAGGTTGACAGCAGTTTCAGCAGAAGATACGAAGGGACAGGTCTCGGTCTTGCACTCACAAAAAAACTCGTTGAGCTTCACGGAGGTGCGATTTCTGTTGAAAGCGCGGAAGGCAAAGGCAGTAAATTTACAATTATTGTCCCTCTCTTCGATGTCACGGCTTTTGAAAAACAACCAAAGCTCCATGAGCCTGAGACTGTTGAGCCTGCATACGATGATGTTGATACATCAAAGAAGAGAAGGGGAGAAGCGCCTCTCATGCTTGTTGTTGAGGACGACCCTTCCACTTCGGAACTGCTGACGCTTTATCTTGCACAGGGAGGCTACAGGGTTGCCCATGCCTATAACGGCGACACTGCTATAAGCCGCATAAGGGAATTAAAGCCTTTTGCGGTACTTCTCGATGTAATGCTGCCGGGAAAGGACGGATGGGAGATACTTCAGGAAATGAAGTCAGACCCTGAATTAAAAGACATCCCTGTAATTATATCTTCTGTTATAGATAACAGCGAATTGGGTTTTACCCTTGGCGCATCGGATTATCTCGTAAAGCCTGTGGACAGGATTACCCTTCTGAAAAAACTCGAGGAATTGAGCTTTGCCACAAAAAAGGGGAGAAGGCCTGTAAACATTCTCTGCATCGATGACCATGACGAGGTGCTGGAGCTCCTGTCATCCATCCTCGAGCCTGTAGGCTACAATGTAATCACAGCCAATTCAGGAAGACAGGGGATTGAAAAGGCAATAGCATACAGACCCGACCTTGTTATCCTCGATCTCATGATGCCTGAGATTGACGGCTTTGAAGTGGCTCAGATACTTAAAGGCAATCCCTCTACAACGGATATTCCAATACTCATCCTGACAGCAAAGGACCTTACAGTTGACGACAGGCTCAGACTTGCAGGGAAAATAGAAAACTGTATGCAGAAAAGCCATTTTACCAAAGAAGACCTCCTCATGCACATAAGGGACCTCGAAGCTACTTACCCTGCAAGGGCAGGGCTGCTGGATGAGGTAAGCGGGCTGTTTGACCACAGCTATTTCCAGATACGCCTTGCACAGGAGGTAAGCAGGGCAGGCAGATACAAAAATACATTCACGATGATAATGCTCGACCTCGACAATTTCACAGAATACATAAAGGCACACGGAATCCACAGGGCCAATATTGTCATAAGGAAGATAGCAGAGTTCATGAGAAAGTCACTGCGAGGCTCCGACACTGTTGTTCGATACGGCATCGATGAGTTCGCAGTCATCCTCTCGAATACAATAAAAGCTCCTGCCGAGGCAGTTGCCAAGAGATTTCTTGCATATGTTGACAGTTATCCCTTCTATGGCGAGGAGGCAATGCCACAGGGAAAGATAACCGCAAGCGTCTCGGTAATAACCTACCCTCAGGATGCCTCATCTCCTGAAGAGCTCATATTCAAGGCACACCAGACCTTGAGAAAGGCAAAAGAAAGCGGAGGGAAAAGGGTATTAGTATATGAGCAATAAGCCCCCGAAATCCCAAAAAATACTTGTTGTTGAGGACAATCAGGTCAATCTTGAGCTGTTTATGGATCTGCTGGATGTGGGAGGATATGAATGCCTTCACACAACAAAGGGCGAAGAGGCTGTAGATATCGCAAAAAGGGAAATGCCCGACCTCATCCTCCTTGATATCCAATTGCCCGGCGTTGACGGTCTTACTGTCGGAAAAATTTTAAAATCTCAGGCTGAGACAAAAAACATAAAGGTAATCGCCCTGACTGCATATGCAATGAAAGGAGATAAAGAGATGTTTTTAGAAGAGGGGTTTGACGGCTATATACCAAAGCCCGTAAAGATGAAGGAATTCCTCGATGCAGTCGAAGAGTATCTCCGCTCATAGCTGGCAGCTAATAGCTGACAGCAAAAACCATGAGCTATGAGCCAAGAGCTATTTTTAAGAACCTCTTCATATCGAATTCTTTGTCAATAATCTCCTTTGCGCGCTCTATCTTTCCTTTCTCCCTTATCCTTGCCTTTCCCATTGTGGCCTCTATCCTGTCAATCACAGTAAATGTATCTTCTGCCACAGATATGATAGGAACGCCCTTTGTCTGCGCCTTCCCAATAACAACATCGTTTGTATAAAGTCCGCCTGTGAGGATAATGCACTTTGTGGATGTCTCCATGGCAGCAAGCTGAATATCGGAGCGGTGTGCGCCTGTGATCACCGCCTTGTTCGGAATCCTGCTGAAATAACTAAGGGCGCTGTCCACATCCATTGCGCCTATGGAAAAGTTTTCTACAAAATCATCCAGTCTATCCTCGCAGCAGAGGACCCTGCCGTTAAGGATTTCAATAAGCTGTCTTATAGTGATGGATTCGAGAAGGCTGTCCTTAGGGAATACTCCTAATACTGTAATACCCTTCCTTTCCAGAAAAGGCTTAACAGTCTCTTTTACATGTGTAAATGCATTTAATGGGACTTTGTTAACAATGCCGCCTATGAATCGGTCTCCCAAAAGATTGGAAGTTCCCCAAATAGTATCCATTGAGCTGTCTCCCCTCCATAATTCTATCATTATGGTATAGGCATTTACATCCTTAATAAGGCTAAGCGCATCAATGTCGAGCGCTGTGCCTTCAAACAGATCGCCTGCGCCTCCGATAATAACAAAGTCTTTATTCTTCTGGGACTCAAGGGCATCCATTATCCGCTTTTTTACATCCTTTATCTTTCCCTCAAACAACAGGTTTTGCTCCTCATAACTGAAGACAAAAGGTGAAATAACATTAAGGCTGTCCGGCAGGGAAAGAACATCCTTTATGAACACGGCATCTGCATCGAATATATCGCGGCCCTTTTTAACAGGGGTCTTGCCGACAGGCTTGATATAGCCTACCTTATATCCCTGCTCAATAAGTTTCAATGCAAGGCCAAGGGCAAGAAAGGTCTTGCCTGTGTGGCTTCTGTTTGATGCTATAAATATGGGAATCATGTTTTCCTCCTTTCAAAAATAATCCTTGCATCGAGGGCAAATGCCCCCTTGTTCATTACCACAAGTGGGTTTACATCAAGCTCTCTTATAATCGGGAAATCCATAAGAAGTGATGATATATTCATAATTCCATTAACTATCGCCTCGACATCAACAGGCCTTTCTCCCCTTGCGCCCTTCAAGAGTGCGCTGGTCTTGACTTCATCTATCATTGAATGTGCCTCCCTCTTCGAAACAGGAGCTATTCTGAACGACACATCCTTTAAGACCTCAACATATATCCCGCCCAGTCCGAACATTATCATATGTCCGAATGTCCTGTCGTAAGTTACTCCGAGTATCACCTCTTTGCCACCTTTAATCATTTCATAGATCATTACACCTTTTATTAACGCATCAGGCATGAGCCTCCTTGCGTTGGAGGTTATTTCCATAAAAGCGTCCTCTGCTGCAGCCTCAGAATTTATGTCCATCTTCACACCGCCCACATCTGTCTTATGAAGGATATCAGGTGATGAGACCTTCATCACAACAGGGAATCCTATCCTTTCAGAAATAGCAGATGCCTCCTTTGCAGAGTGCGCCAGCGCCCGTTCAGGAAATGTGAATCCATAATTGGAAAGTATTGCCATGGCAATATCTTCGCCTGCCTCATACCTTCCTGTCTGTAACAAGTTATGGATGAGCCCTTGCACAGCCTCAAATCCACCCTTCCCCCCTTTACTAAAGGGGGGTAAGAGGGGATTATCTTCTTCTGCATGTTTCCATGTATTATAGTCATATAGCCTTTTAAACGCCCTGACTGCTGTCTCCGGATAAGAGAAGTTCGGTATAGAGCTTGCCTTAAGCCTTTCGATAGACTCCCTAACCCGCATCTCTCCCATAAAAGAGGATATTATCGGCTTTTTTGCTGACATTGATTCATTAATAATTATTTCAGCGGTATTTTCGACATCCGTCATTGCCTGTGGAGTAAGTATTACAATAATCCCATCCACATTTGGGTCTGTAATCGCCTTATTCAGCACAACCTCATACCTCTCTGATGTTGCATCGCCGATTATATCAACCGGATTGTAAAGGGATGCATTTTTTGGTAAAAGCGGTGTTATTGATTCTATGGCATCCCTTGACATCTGGGGAAGTTTCAAGCCAAGTTTTTCTGATGTGTCTGCTGCAATTATGCCGGGGCCTCCCGCATTTGTGATAATTAAAAGCCTTTCTCCTGCAGGCAGCTTACCGCCCGAAAATGCAAGGGCCGTATCAAAGAGCTCCTGAATGCCCCTTGCCCTGATAACTCCGGTCTGCTTAAATGCGGCATCAAAGGCGATCTCGGAGCCTGCAAGCGCCCCTGTATGGGATGAGGCAGCCCTTGCACCAGCCTCGGTGCCTCCTGATTTCAAGAGTATAATGGGCTTTACCTTTGTTGCCTTTTTAGCAACATTCAAGAACCTCCTTCCATCCACTACATCCTCTATGTATCCTAAAGTCAGATCAGTCTCGGGATCATTAATAAAATACTCTATGAAATCTATCTCATTGAGGTCTGTCTTATTGCCGAGGCTTATGAATTTAGAAAAACCCATATTGTTTCCGATTGCCCAGTCCAGTATGGCTATGCCGAGGGCTCCTGATTGCGAGAAAAAAGCGTTCCTCCCCTTCGGAAGCATGCCCGCTGCAAAGGTTGCATTCATACTGTTGGCTGTATTGATAATGCCGAGGCAGTTAGGACCAAGAATGCGGATATTTTTGTCCCTGCTGATCCTTCCGATTTCTTCTTCAAGCCTTACACCTTCCGGCCCTGTCTCCTTAAATCCTGCGCTTAAAATCACTGCTGCCCTGACTCCAGCGGCAGCACAATCGATAAGTGTCTCGGGTACAAAACGGGCAGGAACCGCTATAACTGCAAGGCCGACATCTTCGCCTATATCCGATGACTTCTGAAAAGCCTTAAATCCAAGTATTTCAGAGGCAGACGGATTTACCGGATATAACCTGCCTTTATAATCAAATCTAACAAGATTGTTTAATACAGCACCGCCGACTTTTTTCAGATCTCTCGACGCACCGATGACTGCAATTGATTCAGGGCTAAAAAGGGATTCGAGCATAAAATAAGTCTACCCGGTAATGACCATACGGTCAAGGGGAATATAAGGGGTGTGCTTGACACTGTTGCTGCAAAATGATAGTCTTTGGATAAAACTAGCCATTCTTATACCGGGTGTAAAAGATTGAGGCTTAAATCTCAGATAAGTGAGTATTTCAGAATCGACAAGGAATTAATAATTATCTTCCTCCTTGTGGCCATCACAGGAGTCATCTTCTTTTTTGTGTCCACCCAGAGGGCCTTTTTGAACTTCTTCTATCTTCCGGTGCTCATCGGCGCCTATTTTTTCGGCAGACGCTACGCCACCCATTCTGCAGTATTGTCAATAATCATGATTTCTGTAATTGCCTATGTGTATCCGTCGAGCTTCGCATTTTCTTCTGATGAGGAACTGTATAAATGGCTGGATATTGTTACATGGGGAGGATTTCTTTTTATTACCGGTTATTGCATGGGACTCCTCTTTGAGAAAAAAGAACAGGCCAAAAAGGAGATAAAAAACACCTATAGGGGAATCATAGAGATGCTTTCTCTAATAATAGACTCCGTGGATAAACAGACACAAAACCATTCTTACAGGGTCTCTGTAATTGCTGAAATGATAGCGAAAGAGATGGGTTGCCATGAAGCTGAAGTAGAAAATATCAGGATTGCCGCTCTGCTTCATGACATTGGGAAAATAGGCGTCAGTGCAGAAATCCTTCACAAAATCGGAAAGCTGTCCGAGGAAGAAAGGGAACGTATAAAAAGCCATACCACGCTGGGCGCAGATGTGCTTGAGCCTGTTGGAGGAAGGGTTCTACAGCTCCTGCCATTAATCCTTCATCATCATGAAAATTACGATGGCAAAGGGTATCACGGCCTTATCGGGGAGGGCATTCCCCTTGGAGCGAGGATTATAGCGGTTGCCGATGTTTACGATGCACTTACTACAGACCGCCCATACCGTACAGGACTTTCGCCTCTGCAGGCAAGAAAAGAGATCGTGACAAATTCCGGAACACATTTTGACCCTGATGTCGTAAAGGTATTTGACTCAATATTTCATAAGCTCGATTCCGAACTGCCACTGCTTCCAACAAAGTTAGAATTTTAGTAAAAGCGGGTCTTCAATCCCAGCTTCTTCAAAGCCCTTTGCCCTGAAAAGACAGCTATCACATTTCTCGCATGGTACAAAATTACTCCCCCTAAGCCCCCCCTTAACAAGGGGGGGATGGGGGGGTAAAGGTTGCGGGTCATAACAGCTCCATGTGAGGGAATAGTCGAATCCCAGTTCTGCACCCTTTCTTATTATCTCTCCCTTTGTCATATAAAGGAGTGGAGCCTTTATGCTAAATCTAATCCTTCCTTCCACAGAAATCTTTGTTGCAAGGTTTGCCATGTCTTCGAATGCCTTTAGATATTCAGGACGGCAGTCAGGATAGCCGCTGTAGTCCACTGCATTTGCGCCAATAAAAATATCCGATGCCCCAAGCACCTCTGCCCACCCGAGGGCAAAGGAGAGGAAGATGGTATTGCGTGCAGGAACATAAGTAACGGGAATATGTCCTATAGGACTTATGTGACCTATTTTCTTTGGTACTTCAATATCAGCCGTTAATGCCGAGCCTCCGATCTCTCTGAGGTCAAAATTTATTATCAAATGTTTTTTTGCACCGAGACTCTCTGCCACCGATTTTGCAGACTCAAGCTCTATCTTATGGCGTTGAGCATAATCAAAGCTCAATGCATAAAGCTCGTAACCTTCTGCCTTTGCAATGGCTGCAGTTGTCGAGGAATCAATCCCGCCGCTTAAAAGGACAACCGCTTTTTTGCTCATACCTTCTGCCCTATCTTGCTCTCTGTCCCCTGTATAAGCCGCTTAATGTTGGCTGCATGTCTTATATATATTAAGACAGTAATTGCGGCTGCAATTATCATCTTTTCCTTTGAATAATCTATCATATAAATACTTAATGGCAATAAACCGAAGGATACAAGTGCGCTTAAAGAAGAGTATCTTGTCCATTTGGCTGTTAAAAGCCACAGCACTATTGTGAAAATCGCAACATACGGCGAAAAAGCGAGCAAGACCCCAATACTCGCTGAAACCCCTTTCCCGCCTTTAAATTTGAGGAATAAAGAGAAGTTGTGGCCTAATATGGCAGAAAGGCCTACAATTCCTGCATCTAATGTATCGAGTGCAAGCGTCTTTGCAATTGCCACGGGTACTGCGCCTTTTGCGATATCTCCAAGTAGGGTGAATAAGGCTGCCTCTTTGCCGACTGCCCTGAGGACATTGGTTGCGCCTATATTTCCGCTGCCGACCTTTCTTAAATCAATGCCCTTGCTCTTTGCGATCAATAATCCGGTCGGGATAGAGCCTATAATGAATGAGATTATTATTAATGCAGGCATCATTGAATCTGCCTCCAGAAAGAGACCGTATATTTGACACCAGATACCAATGCGAGCATGAGGGCGATATAAATAAGAACAATCCCGACATCATAAAAATCTATTGCACCTATGCCTCCGGGTAAAAGCAGGAGTATTATTGATGTCATCTGGGTTGCGGTCTTTAGCTTCCCTCCAGTCTCGGCAGGAATGACAATATTCTTTGAAAGGGCAACAACCCTTAACGCTGTTACAACAAACTCCCTGACGATAATAGTTATTGCTATCCATGCAGAAAGCCTAACCATATCAACGAGCAGTATAAGCGCAGAAATAACGAGGAATTTATCTGCTATGGGGTCAAGTATTATTCCGAACTTTGTTATCTGTCCTGACCTCCTTGCAAGATAACCGTCAAGAAAGTCTGTTGCAGATGCGATTAAAAAAATGGTTATGCCCAGCAGAGGGCTCTGCGGTGTTATGAGGATGAAAAACGGTATTAATATTATCCTGCTGAATGTGAGGATTGTGGGGAGATTAAGCTTGATAGTACTCATCAACCAACTCTTTCCACTTTCCGTTTGACTTCAGTATGAGGTCGCATATCTCCCTGACCGCTCCTCTGCCCCCGCGATTTTGTGTAACAATCATAGCCTCTGCCTTTGTCTCTTCTGTGGCATCCGCAACAGCGACAGAGAGTGCAACCCTTTTAAAGATGGGAATATCAACGATGTCATCGCCGATGTATGCAATTTCCTTGTCAGTTATGCCCATCTTTTCTATGAGATGCTCATAAGCAACAGACTTTATATGGCACCTCTGGTAAACCTCGGTTATGCCGAGCTCGTGAGCCCTTCTTTCAACGACCTTCGAATGCCTTCCTGTGATTATAGCTACCTTAATCCCTGCCTTTTCGAGCATCTTTATACCGTGTCCGTCCCTTACATGGAATGCCTTGAACTCATTGCCCTCATTGTCGAGGATAATGCTCCCGTCCGTTAGAACACCGTCCACATCGAGGATTAGGAGTTTTATGTTTTTTGCGATAGCTTTTATTCTGCCTTCTGTCTTTTTCACACTATCCCCTGTCTCAAAATATCATGCAGATGTATTATTCCCCTTGCCCTTCCATTATCATCAGGAACTACAATGGATGTGATTGAATGCTTCTCCATTATAGATAAAGCCTTTACTGCGAGCTCATCCTCTGATACGGTCTTTGGATTTTTTGTCATTACCTCTCCTGCCTTCATATCAAAGAACGGCTTCCCCCATTTCTCTATGCCTCGCCTCAAATCTCCGTCAGTGACAATTCCGAGAATTTTGTTGTCATTGTCAGCGACTATGGTAACTCCAAGCCTCTTTGAAGATATTTCGACAGTGGCCTCTATCATCAGGATATCTGGAGATACGATGGGTAAGGCGTCACCTGTATGCATGAGGTCTTTTACCTTTATGAACAGCTTTTTCCCAAGACTGCCGCCGGGATGGAAGAATGCAAAATCCTCTTCCTTGAATCCCCTCTTTATAAGAAGCGCTACTGCCAATGCGTCTCCCATCGCCAGCGTGGCTGTTGTTGATGCTGTGGGAACAATGCCCAATGGACATGCCTCTTCTTTTACAGAAACATCGAGTGCAGCATCCGCGGTCTTTGAAATCGTTGAGTCGTGATTACCCGTCATCGAGATTAATCCAACATTGAATCTCTTTAAAAAAGGTATCAACCCCACAAGCTCTTCTGTCTCTCCGCTGTTTGATATGGCGATTATCACATCATCCGCTGTTACCATGCCGAGGTCTCCGTGGCTCGCCTCCGCAGGATGCATAAAAAATGCAGGGGTGCCTGTTGATGCGAGGGTAGCAGCAATCTTCTTGCCCACAAGCCCTGACTTGCCCATGCCTGTTACAACAACCCTGCCCTTGCTGTTGAAAATTATCTCGACTGCCTTTTCAAAATTACTGTTTAATTTTTCTGTAAGGGCAGATACGGCATCAGCCTCTATCTTTAAGACCCTCTTTGCTATATCAAGAATATTGTCCATTTGTAATCACCATGTAAATTGACACCTCAGCCATCCTGGAGGAATCCCCTTCCTGCGGGCCTCGTCTTCAAGTTTATTCAGCTCTCTCCCTGCTTCCTTAAGCTGCTTTTTGGCTCTGGCTAAATCCTTTTGGGATTTCTTAATGCCCTTTTTCTTCTTGGCATCCAGCAAGTCTGTGCCTTCTGTTTCTGAAAGCCTTTTCTCTGTCTCCTTGATATCAGCCTGTGCCTTTTCTATCTTTTTTCTATATTTTGTCGCCTCTTTGCACCAGTATTCCTTTTCTTTCTGCTCTTTCAGTTTTGCCGCCTCTTCTTTTCTTGTTTCGGCCTTGTTCGGCTTTGTGCTTGAACTTTTGTCGTCCGATGGATTTTTATATTGCTCGATATCTTTATTGGAAAAATACGGCGATTTCTCTTGCTGATTTCCACTGACAGTAACAGAAAACAATCCCGTGATGCAGATTATTGTTAAGATGGCTATAAATTTCGATGGCATTTTATTGTCCCTTTACTGCGCTGTATATGGCTTTAATGGTTTTTAACAGTTTCTCCGATTCATCCAATTTTATCATATTAGGCCCGTCGCATAATGCCTTATCAGGCTCTGGATGCACCTCCATGAATAATCCGTCAACACCAACAGCAACTGCAGCCCTTGCCAAAGGTTCAGCGAACTCCCCCTGTCCCCCCGAGCAGCTTCCCTGCCCTCCCGGAAGTTGAAGGCTGTGTGTCACATCAAATATCACAGGATAGCCAAAGGAACGCATTATAGGAAACGCCCTGAAATCAACAACGAGATTGTTATATCCAAACGACGTGCCTCTTTCTGTGATGAATAGATTTTGATTGCCTGTGGATGTAAATTTATTAATAATATTCTTTATATCCCACGGCGCAAGGAATTGACCTTTCTTGATATTTACAGGCTTCCCTGTCTTTGATGCCGCAAGTATCAAATCGGTCTGCCTGCAGAGAAAAGCCGGTATCTGTAACACATCGAGCACTTCTGATGCAGGTTTGACCTCATCTAAAGAATGGACATCGGATATTACAGGGATATTAAATTTATTCTTGACATCGGAAAGTATTTTTAGCCCTTTGTCAATGCCAGGGCCTCTGTAGGAATTTATGGCTGTCCGGTTTGCCTTATCGTATGAGCTTTTGAATATAAAGGGAAGCCCGACATTACTGCATATCTCCCTTAGCTTTTCTGCCGTGTAAAAGGTTATGTCTTCATTTTCAATTACACATGGACCTGCAATAATTAATGGGGGATTATTATTTCCTATGCTTATGTTATTAACTTTTACTTCTATCACGATTAACCTTTCAAGTCTATTGAATGAATTCTATTTCAAATGCCAATACACCATGAGCCGGCTCGTTGTGCATTCCTTCCAATAATTTCTGAAGCGCTTCTTGATTGTTTTTTGCTTCAGGAACTATTTTCCTGCGATCTTCATGCGCGAGCAAATCAGATAGGCCAGGGTATGCACGGATTTTTTTAACCCTAACCTTTGCTGAGCTGTAGCGGATAATATCACCCTTTTCCACATCTGCATATGGCTTGGCATTGACCCTTACATCTATAGTCTTACGCCCTTCCCTGATGGCTTCTTCCCACTGCGGCTTGATTTCAAAATGAAGCGGTGCCTTGGATGTCATAAATGCCTCCTTTTGTTAAAACTGGAGAGATATTTGACTATTATACCAGAAGGGTATCAGGATTTCTTGCTTGAAAGAGGGGTTGATTTAAGATATGTTTAGGATAGCTATGAAAAAAATACTGTGAGGAAGACAGCATGTCTGATAATTTGTCATTAAAAAAAGAACTCAAGGAAAAATTCATCAGGGAATTTACACCCTCGGAGAAGCTGTTTTTCCTGAGAAAGGCCAAAGAGGCCATTGATATCAGGTGTTACCAGCCTGGCGAAGATCTCTTTCATTACTGTTATTTCCTCACACTGAAAGAACGTCTCAGGGGCATCAGTCCGCAGGATGATGGATATTTGAGGTTCCTTCTCGTGGAGACAAAAAGGAATATACAAGAGGAGATAAAGTTGTATGAAGAGAGGTTGGAATTAACGAAACAGCCTGTCCCTGATAAGACAGGCAGCAGATTCATAGAATTTCTGTCTGAGTAAGATGCTGTCTTACGAGAAATTAGGTGAGTTGATGGGTAGAGACCCTGAGCAGTTAATGAATTGGTTGAGTGGGAGGATAAGTCCTTGTAAGGGAAATATCCAAAAGATTGAGCGTTTTCTGAGTGCATTCCAAGTCAAGATTTCTGTCTAAGAACATTTTTCCCGCGTCTGATTAATCTATTCATATCATGTTTACTCAGACAAAAAATTGCACCCGCAGTCCCCTCAACCATATGAGACTTATCGATTCCTAATATGTCTGCCAAGGAAGCAAACAATTCATTCAGGCTCTCATAGGATAAGTAAAACAACCGATTGTGAAAAGGACCATATAAAAAGCCAATATCATACCACAGACCGTTTTTCCCCTTCTCCTTTTCCAAGGCAACCCATATCTTATCTCTGCAAAATCTCAGATGACGTCCTTTAACAACATAAAGCTGGCTTATCAAACTCTCTAAAAAAATATTCTTGTTCCTTTGGCTTTCCTCATCCATCAATGATTGCAAATAACCGCCCAAATAAACCTTACCCCGCATGTTTGATACGCTACACTCAATGATATATTTCATCGGATCCAATTGTGCTAATCGGTTCAGAGCGACGGAATTCAGGTTTAGTTCAAATCTATCATTCTTATCGTATTTGTCATCTCCAGTCTTTGTTTCTTCGGTAACGTGAATACTGAATCTTCCTTGCTCAAATAGCCACGTAAGGTGAGATAAAGGACGTTCTTTCGGAAAACCCAAAACAAGTCCGTCTCTTGTTTCGTTCATGAAACAAAGAGTTTCATTCCGATGTTTGATTTTAACCAACTGTTTTTTCTTTGACATATGATGTTCATATTATAACCCGCGGGGCTTGGGCGAGCCTTGCTGAGTATAGCAGAGCGATAGCGATGCATTGCGTTCCCTTGCGGATGCTGGCATGAAATTGAAATTCGATTTGTCGTTTTAATCTTCAAGGAGTTTTAAGAAATCATCTTTTGTCAGTTCCGCATCCCTGAGAATTTTTGATAAAAGACCCGGCCCGATTGTTTCTCCCGAATGCACTGGAACCACTGTTGCTCTTCCATCAGGATGCTTTAGGAAGACATGACTGCCTCTCTGTCTATCAATAACGAAACCACTTTTTTTGAGAGTTGATAGGATTTCTTTCCCGGTTAAGGAGGGAAGTTTGCTCATATAGCAATTTTCTGGACACCGACGAGATGTGTCGAGGGGTATCCCTCTCCATAAACTTCAAGGCAAAGCTGAATAGCCTCTTTAATCCTTTCCATCAATGTGTCAAGAGACTTTGCCTGTGTGTGACATCCTTTGAGTTCAGGAACTTCTGCAATATAATATCCTTCTTCATCTTGTTCTATAATGACAGTAAATTCTTTAGTCATTGTCTCTCCTCCACAAAAGAATTAATGTTCACGAGTCATTTTAGCGCCGTAGGTGACGGCAACTCTAATATCCTCTTTTTCCAGAAATGGATAGCCCTCTAATAATTCTTCAACTGTAGAGCCTGCTGCGAGCATGCCGAGGATATGCTCCACAGCTATTCTCATCCCGCGGATAATTGGCTTTCCTCCAAAAATTGCAGGATTGAAAGTTATGCGTTTTAGAAGATCTTCATTTTTCATATTGTTTTTTCCTCTTTGGCTGTTTATAACAATAATACCATCTTTAAGGAAAGTCTCAAACCTGCCCTCTGTCCAGCGTCCTGTACTGTATTGCCTCTGAGACATGGTGGCTGTGGATGTCTTCAGAGCCCTCTAAATCAGCGATTGTCCTCGATACCTTCAATATTCTTGAATATGCCCGTGCGCTTAAGCCGAGCCTCTGCATGGCCGTATCAAGAAGGCCATGGGCGTCCTCTGTGAGCTTGCAGTGCTTTTTCATATGCCTTGTCTTCATCTGGCCGTTGGCAAATATCTTATCATCCTTGAATCTCTTTAACTGTTTTTCCCTTGCCTCTGTCACCCTCTGCCTTATAACCTCCGACCTCTCCCCGACATAATCGTTAGACAATTCCTTATAAGCAACGGCAGGCACATCTACATGAATATCGATGCGATCCAGTAATGGGCCTGAAACCCTTGACCTGTACCTGCTTATCATCCGCGGAGTGCATGTGCATTGATGCCGTGAGTCTCCGAAGTAGCCGCATGGGCATGGGTTCATTGCAGCGACGAGTACAAATTGTGCCGGATATGTGACACTGGCAACCGCTCTTGATACGGTAACTATTCCGTTTTCGAGGGGCTGCCTCAAAACTTCCAAAACATTTCTTTTAAATTCAGGTAGTTCATCTAAAAATAGTATTCCGTGATGTGACAGAGACACCTCTCCGGGTCTTGGTGTCTGCCCGCCTCCAATTAAAGCAACATCTGAAATTGTATGATGCGGCGAACGAAAGGGTCTCGTTGCCAAAAGCGACTGCCCGTTTTTCAAAAACCCTGCAACGCTGTGAATCTTTGTCGTCTCAAGCGCCTCTTCAAAGGTCATTGGCGGAAGGATTGTCGGCAGCCTCTTAGAAAGCATTGTCTTGCCGCTTCCCGGAGGGCCTATCATCAGCATATTGTGAGAGCCTGCTGCAGCCACCTCCATTGCCCTTTTTGCATGTTCCTGCCCTTTTACATCAGAGAAATCATCCTCGTATATTGCGCTTTCTGTCACTGCTGTATTTATGTCTATGACAAACGGCTCTTTCCCTGATATTCCCCCTAAGAACTCTATAACCTCAGGAAGGCTCTCAATGCCGAAGGTATCTATTCCATTCACGACTGCTGCCTCTGCTGCATTTTCCTTTGGCAAAATAACGCCCTTCAATCCGAGCCTTTTTGCCTCTAAAGCTATTGGCAGCGCTCCCCTGATTGGTTTTATCTTCCCGTCAAGGGAAAGCTCTCCGGCAAGTATATAGTCTCCAAGTGAATTTGTTGTGATTGCTTCTTCCGCCGCTATTATTCCTATTGCAATGGGGAGGTCTAAAGATGAGCCCTCTTTTTTCAAATCCGCAGGAGCAAGGTTTACGGTAATCTGTTTTAAAGGAAAATTAAAGCCTATATTTTTCAGGGCAGCCTTTATCCTGTCTTTACTCTCTTTTACGGCAGCGTCGGGGAGTCCGACCATAGAGAAATGGGGAAGCCCTTTAGATGTGATGTCAACCTCTACTTCGACTAAGTGCGCATCAATGCCTATGACATAAGCACTTAGAGCCCTGGATAGCATTCCTTTTTATAAACCTCTCTTCTATATCTCGGATTATCTGCTGCCTTGTTTTTCCCCAAAGGGGTGCAATAAGGATATCATCAGGAGCGGTGGCAAAGAGCCTCTGCAGAACGACTTCAGGAGACAGGCGTTCAATAAAATTCACAAGGAAGTCGAGATACTCTTCGTATTCGAATGTATGAAAAGGCTCCCTCGCATACTGCCCGGCAAGGACAGTATCCTTCACTATCTGAAGCTGGTGTATCTTTAAAAATCCAACAGGAAACCCTGAAATCTCATCAGCCATTGCAAGCATCTCTTCCTTTGTCTCTGTCGGAAATCCAGCGATAATATGTGCGCCGATATGGATACCGCGGTCTTTTGTCATATCTAAGGCATCAAGGAATGTCTGATAGTCATGCCCTCTGAGGATGTAGTCAAGCGACTTGTCGTATATGGACTGGAGTCCGTACTCTACAAGGATAAAATAATCTTTCGCAAGGCTCTGGAGCAGTTCTATCTTTTCTTCGTCAATGCAGTCAGGCCTTGTGCCTATGGCAAGGCCTATTACTGAAGTCCCGGATAATGCCTCCCTGTAAAGCTGTTCCAGTTCTTCCACCGATGCGTATGTATTGGTGTAAGGCTGGAAATACACGAGGAATTTCTTCGCCTTATACCTCCCTGAAAGATACCTTATCCCGTTTCTTATCTGCTCTTTGATGGAAAGCTCCGGCTTGCATCTAAAAGGCCTGAAGCTGTCGTTGTTGCAGTATATGCAGCCTGTCACTCCAAGGGTGCCGTCCCTGTTTGGACAGGTGAAGCCTGCATCTACATTCACCTTGTAGACTACCGTACCGAACCGCTTTTTCAGATATGGGCCGAATGCATTATATCTTCGGGTCATTCTTAATTATTGATTTTTGTCAACCTTAATGTCAAATAATACGGGATTTGGTATAATTATTTCAAAAATTTCCGAGGAGGGTCTTATGTCTATACAAGGGCTGAAAGATATTATCGAAATCAAAGACGGTTCTGTTTATGTAAAAGACAAAAACACTGCCAGAAACCTCATGGACAGCCTTATTTATGATGCAGTTTTTGAATCAGATGACGAAAAAAGAAAGGCAAAATTTGTGTTTGTCAAGGAAGTCGCAAAGGCATGCGGTGCAGTGCCTGCGTCCATTCAGGGTCTCTATGAGGAGATGGGAAGGAATTATCCGGGATTCACCGTTCCTGCAATTAATATCAGGGGACTCACATACGATGTGGCAAGGGCAATATTCAGAAAGGCGCTTGAAATGAAGGTCGGCGCCCTTATATTCGAGATTGCACGGTCGGAGATCGGATACACAAAACAAAAGCCTCTGGAATATACAACAGTCGTCCTTGCTGCAGCAGTAAGAGAGGGCTTTGAATGCCCTGTATTTATACAGGGGGATCACTTCCAGCTTGTAAGGAAGAATTACCTGAGTGGTCCTGATCTCGAAACAAACTATGTAAAAGGGCTTATAGCAGAGGCAGTAGAGGCTGAGTTCTATAATATAGACATCGACTCTTCCACTCTTGTTGACCTCGATAAGCCTACGACAAAGGAGCAGCAGAGGCCGAATTTCGAAAAGACCGCAGAGCTGTCAGAACATGTCAGACAATTACAGCCGCCTGGCGTGGAAATATCAATAGGCGGTGAGATCGGCGAGATAGGCGGCAAAAACAGCAATCCCGATGAATTAAGGGCATATCTTGACGGATTTAAAGAGACCTTTAAAGGCGTAAAAGGCCTGAGCAAGCTCAGTGTGCAGACAGGCACAAGCCACGGCGGGGTTGTCCTTCCTGACGGAAGCCTTGCAAAGGTAAAGATAGACTTCGATACATTGAGATTATTGTCAGACCTCGCAAGAAAGGAATACGGTCTTTCTGGATGCGTACAGCATGGGGCGTCAACACTGCCTGAGGATGCCTTCAATATGTTTCCCGAGACAGGCACTTCGGAGGTGCATCTTGCGACAGGATTCCAGAATATTATCTATGACAGCAAACACCTCCCTGCAGAATTTAAAAACGAGGTATACGATTATCTGAAACAGGAGTGCGCAAAAGAGAGGAAAGAAGGACAGACAGACGAGCAGTTCTTCTACGGTGTGCGGAAAAAAGGTTTCGGCCCGATAAAGAAGAAGTGGTGGGACCTGCCAGCAAGCGTAAAAGAGCCGATAATGAAAGAATTGGAAGCCAAGTTTGCATTGTTATTTGAGAAGCTGAAGGTCATGAATACAACGGATATTGTGAAAAGGACAATAAAGCCTGTGGCGGTTAAAAAAGAGATTAATGCAGGCTTGCTGGGATTGTAAAAACAAATAAACACCAAAGAGGTGCATGATGGAAAAAATAGTTCTGGATATCCCCGATGAGGTGTTAATTTCATTAAAGGAAACCTCTGAAGAGTTTTCAAGAGAAATCCGTATGCTGGCTGCTGTTCATCTCTACCAGATGCGCAGATTGTCTTCAGGACGGGCCGCTCAACTTGCAGGTATTCCAAGAGTAAGTTTTCTGCAATCACTCTCACGATACGGTGTGCCTATTTTTGAATTAAGTCCTGAAGAATTGCAGCAGGATATTCAGAATGCATGAAACAGTAATTATTAATACATCTCCTCTTTTTTATCTTCACCGGCTTGGCTGTATTCATATCCTTGAAAAGCTTTATGGAAATATTCTTATTCCAGAGGCTGTGGTAAATGAGCTAAAGGAAGGTAAAACGGTTGGTGAAGATGTGCCTGAGATAGAAGACTACCGTTGGATAACAGTAAAAAATGTAGTCGTCCCTGCATTTATAAAAATAATTCCAGATCTAAAGACTTTATTAAAGGAGGCGTGCCATGCCGGACAAGATCACACTCAGCGTAATCAAGGCAGATGTCGGGGGATATGTTGGCCATTCCAGCATCCATCCTGACCTTATGAAAACAGCAGAAGAAAGACTATCCGGTGCTTTTGAAAAGGGCATCCTCATCGACTATCATGTTACAAGGTGCGGCGATGACCTGGAACTAATTATGACCCACAAGCATGGAGTGGAAAATGAAAGAATTCATAAACTGGCCTGGGATACATTTGTTGCATGCACAGAGGTAGCTAAAGAATTGAAGCTCTATGGCGCCGGTCAGGACCTGCTGCAGGATACCTTTACAGGCACTGTAAAAGGGATGGGGCCCGGTGTTGCCGAGATGGAGTTTGAGGAGAGAAAGAGCGAGCCGATAATAATATTCATGGCTGACAAGACATCCCCCGGTGCGTGGAATCTTCCGCTCTACAAGATATTCGCCGACCCTTTCAATACTGCGGGGCTTGTAATAGACCCTGCAATGCATGAGGGTTTCATTTTCGAGGTAGTTGATGTGTTCGAACACAAAAAGATAACCCTCTCCGCCCCTGATGAAATCTATGACCTTTTAATGTTTATCGGGGCAATGAGGAGGTTCATTATAAGAAATGTTTATAGGAAAAAGGATGGCGAAATAACAGCATCGGCATCGACACAGAAGCTCAGTCTTATAGCAGGCCGTTATGTCGGCAAAGACGACCCTGTTCTGATTGTGAGGTGCCAGTCAGGACTGCCTGCAGTAGGTGAGGTTCTCGAGCCATTTGCCTTTTCCCATCTGGTGGAAGGCTGGATGCGAGGCTCCCACCACGGGCCATTGATGCCTGTGCCGTTTTATGAGGCAAATCCCTCAAGATTCGATGGCCCGCCGAGGGTTGTAGCAGCCGGTTTTCAGTTGTGCGGCGGCAAACTCATAGGCCCCAGGGACCTCTTTGATGATCCTGCCTTTGACGATGCAAGGAAAAAGGCAAACGAGATTTCAAATTATTTGAGGTATCACGGGCCTTTTGAGCCTCACAGGCTCGGGCTTGAAGACCTTGAATATACAACAATGCCCCAGTTAATGAAGAAACTGGAAGGCAGGTTTGTGCCTGAATAATTTGAGGTATAGCAATGAATGAAAAAAATAAAGAAATTGTTGGCATAATCGTAGGCGGCGGGCCTGCGCCTGGAATAAACGGCGTCATCAGTTCAGCAACTATCGAGGCTATCAGGGCTGGGAAAACTGTTGTTGGAATTGTAGGCGGGTTCAAGCCCCTTTTTGAGGGTGATAAAAATTGTGCAGTGCCCCTTGCCATAGATGATGTCTCAAGAATACACACCGATGGAGGGTCAATCCTCAGAACATCCCGCGATTACCCTGATAAGGTTAAGGAAAAGTTTAAGATCCTTATGTCGACCCTTGAACATATAGGCATCAAATATCTCGTAACCATCGGAGGCGAAGGCACGCTGTTTATGGCAAACTGGATAGAAAGGGAGGCAAGGGGCTCTATAAGCGTTGTCCACGTCCCGAAGACAATCGATAATGATATACCATTGCCGGGAGGCGCCTCCACCTTCGGATACCAGACAGCAAGACACTGGGGAGTGGAGATTGTCAAGAATATAATGGAAGATGCAAGGACAACGGGAAGATGGTATTTTATCACCACAATGGGCAGGCACGCGGGGCATCTTGCATTGGGAATGGGCAAGGCATCTGGCGCAACAATAACCTTGATTCCCGAGGAATTCGGGGAGGAAAGGCTTTCATTCAAAAAGGTTGCCGATATGCTCACGGGGTCAATAATAAAGAGGCTGTCAATGAACAGGGACCATGGCGTGGCAATCCTTGCAGAGGGAATATCAGAGAAGTTTGATCTTGAAGAGCTCAGCCACTACGAACAGTTGGAAAAGGATGAGACAGGAAGAATAAGGCTTTCCGAGATCCAGCTTGGAAGGGTATTGAAGAACTTTGTGAAAAAGACCCTCGATGAAATGGGAATAAATGTTACCATTGTTGATAAAAACATCGGATACGAACTGAGGGCTGCAGACCCCATTCCCTTTGATATAGAATATACGAGAAATTTGGGCTACGGTGCTGTCCGCTATCTTCTCAGGGGCGGCACAGGCTCGATGATAACATTCTTTGAGGGATATCTTAAGCCTATCCCGTTTGTTGAGATGATAGATTATTCCACAGGAAGGATAAAAATAAGGACTGTCGATATAACTTCCGAGACCTATGAGGTTGGAAGGAAATATATGATAAGACTCGAAAAGGAAGACTTTGAGGGAGAAAATTTAGAGCGCCTTGCAAAGACAGCGAATTTAACACCCGAGGAATTCAAAAATAGATTTGGCTATCTTTTAGAGCCGGCTGCCTGCCAGTAAATTTCAAATCGTCTCAAGAAAGTCAATCACATACGGCTCTGCTTTGCCTTTTGAGTGCTTTGAATGGTATTTAATAATTGCCTTTGCTATTAATGCGAATTTATCTCCGGGCAACGTGTATGGAATAATTAACACGCCTGCATGTTTGCGATGCTCGTTAAAGAACTGCACAGTAAGCCGTATGAAGTCATTTCTGTTTCTGGTTATGAGAACTCTACCTTCAGAGGCAGCCCTGTCAAGCTGTTCTTTGTCTGCAGCCTGCACCATTCCAACTTCGTGAGCGCTTATAGCATCTATGCCATGCTTTCTGAGTATTTCTGCAATCTTCGGGCTGAGGTCTTCATCAAGATAAAATTTCAACGCCTGCCTCTAAGAAAGGGGTACCGCTCGAAGATATTTTCTTTTGTTAATTCCTCGTTTTGCTGAATGAGGCGGTTTATGTCTTCGGGATACAGTCTGTAATATCCTAATGCTGCTCTGATTTGCTGTTCGGTCAGCCAGTGATAAGCCTTGCATAAGCGGTCAAGGTCTTCATTAACGCTTTTGTATGTTGCGATAATCTCCCAAACCTCTATGCCAGTGCCTGCGATTCGTGCCCTGCGGCCTGTTGTACCTTCAGAGAAAACAATGCCCGGACAACGCTGCATTCTTATCGCCTCTTCGAGCAATTCATTTGCAACAGAAGAAAACTCTCTTCCGGACTCCTTGGCTATCTGTTCGACTTCTTTAAAAGTCTTTTCCTGAATCCTGATACTCTTTTGAACTGTCGGCATATCTTTGTCCTTTCAAGGCAATAAATGGGTTACATTGTATTACACTAAATTACATCATAATTATAGTGTCTGTCAAGGCCATAGTCCTTAATCACGGGAATGTTAAACCTAAGTTGAGCGATTTTATATAGGTCAGGCACGGCTCAAAGACGCCTCTTATCGCCGCACCTGACCTATATTTCTAAATTATAGAATCGCTCAATTTAGGTTAACATGTTTGGCAATGATAGAGTTTGAGGGTAACATGGTATAATTTTAATAAAATCACCGTCAGGAGGTTCTTATGGCAAGGGTGTATTTGCTTGTAAATGTATTGCCGGGGAAGGATGTATCAATAAGAGACACCTTAAGGGGGATTAAGGGGGTTGCAAATGCAGATGTAGTCACTGGTCATTATGACATAGTTGCTGTTTTAGAGGCCAAAAATACTTCAGAAATTTTTGACAAGATTCTTAAAAAGATTAGATTGATTAAAGGGATAAACCGCACAGAGACATTTGTGGCAGTGGAATAGATCACCTGCCATATCATCTGGTATTATCGAGGTATTGCAATGAATGATTTTGAAAGAGCGGAGCGGCTGAAAGAGGTCTTTGAAGCCCTCTATGAGGTCAACAAGCGGATTCCCATTATTGTTGAGGGGAAAAAGGATGTGCGCTCATTGAGAAAGATAGGGCTTGTCGGCGATATAATTACCCTTCATGGAGGCAAAGGACTGTATGAGTTCTGCGATGATATTGCAGAAAAATTCCATAGGATAATCCTGCTCATGGACTGGGATGAAAAGGGAGAGAGCCTTCATAAAAATATATCCGGACATCTGAAAGGCATGTGGGAGGAGTTTTCTGCATTCAGGGAGATAATAAAGATCCTTTGCCAGAAGGATATAAAGGATATCGAGGGGATACCTGTGCTCCTCGAAAGGCTTGCAGGAGAAGAGGTGAAGGTTGGGGAGGAGAGGGAAGGCTTTTTAGGTGATATATGAATTAACCTGCTTTTGCTGCAATTCTGGCAACCTGAATGACCGCATTTTTTGAACTGTTATTTTTGATTTTTCTGAAATATTTGAGGAGTTTGCTCTCGGCAGTTGAATATGCAGCACGTTTTTCTGCAAGCATTAGAGTTTTTTCGGGTTCGAAGAAATAAGACAAAGGCACGGACAGTATATCAGCTACGGCCTGAATATTTTCCACATTTAGCTTATTCGTCCCATTTTCATACCTTTGAACTTGTTGATATGTAACGCCTAATGTCTCTGCCAGTTCTTCCTGTGAAATACCCAGTTCTTTTCTCCTTCTTTTAATCTTCTCTCCAATCTCCCTGCTCGTCTTTATCTTCTTTTTCTGCATAAACCACTATAACAACCCTTATGCCATGCTTACTACAATGCTATAAATTGTAAAAATTCTTATTGACAATACAACTTAAAAAGTGTATAAAAGGTTAAAGGTAAAGAAGTTTTTGCCTTAAAAACAAAAGAGGAGGGAATCATGAAGAAGTTGGTACTGATTATTGGAGTCTTAATGTTGTTTGTAGTAACAAGCAGTATGGTTTATGCAGGCCAATTCGGCCCGCCTGAGCCTGCTACAAAAGAGGGAAAGGTAGCACTGGGAGTTGGCTATTTCTATTATTCAGCCAAGTATAAACCAAAGGATACAGTGAACTTCAGGGAATTTAAAGGCACACAAAATCAGGCATATCTTCAATTAGGCTATGGTTTTGTAAAGAATACTGAGGTTTATCTCAGGGTTGGAGGGGCTGATGCTAAAGTCAAGAATGCCTTTAGCACGAGCGGTAACTATTCGGGCTTTAAGTCTGATTTTGAAGACGGTTTAAAACCATTCGGCACAATAGGGGTTAAGGGTGTTTTTAATGTCAGCCCATCCTTTGGCATAGGTCCTTTCCTTCAGGCAAGCCTTTATTCAAGCTATAAGGATAAAACCTCTGGAACATATTTAGGTAATCCTGCAACTCAAGAGGAAAAGGCAAAAAAACAACGGGAGATTGATATTGGAGTCGGACTTCAAGGCAAGATTGGTGAGACAATTATTTATGGCGGGCCGGTTATTTACTGGGCGAAGCATAAAGTCGATTGGACACTAACCACAGGAGGAGTATCATATCCGTACTCCACCACCTACAAAGAGAAAAACAATCTCGGCGGTTTTGCAGGGATAAGATTGCCTCTTAGCAAGGGTCTTAATCTTGAGGTTGAAGGACAGCTTAAGAGTAGGTTCTCCATGGGCGGAGCTTTAACGTATTCATTTTAAAAAATGAGCGCCGGGACTTCTTTTTTCCAACAAAAGGCAAGGGCTTAAGAGACTCTTGCCTTTTGATTATTTGCCGGAGGGTCTATGAAAAGAATTTTTTTCTCGTGTGTTTTCATCTTCTTCCTTTCCGCCTGCGGCGGATCGGAGGTGTATAAAGATGTCTTTAACAAAGATGGCGGGCCAAATGTAAAAGCTTTCAATGAATCTGTTGATAACTGCTATCTTGCGGCCAAAAGGGCGGTATTAAGCCAGAACTTCAGGATCGAAAAAGAGGATCTGCAGGCAAAATCATTTACAGCAGCAAGATACTTTGAAGACGGCAAAGACAGCACTGTCCTTACTGTTAATGCAAATGTTATAGCCACAGGCAATGATAAGGCTACCATTTATATCAGCGCAGTGCAGCATGTGGAAAAAGTCAGAACAAAAGTTGACAGGACTTTTCTGGGACTGATACCGGTTGGAAGCGAAGCTACAAAGGTTAAACAGGAAGAAAGGACTATAGAGGATGAGGAGTTCTACAAGAAATTCTTTGAGGCTGTGGAGAAGGAGTTAAAAATTTTAGCAACTAAATAATACAGACCATTGGCCTTTAAATCTTATTTTCAGGGGGGTTGTTATGAGACGCAAAGTATTTAGCATGGTTGCAACAATAATATCTATTGTTGCCCTTTTGGGATGTGCTGCCACAAGATATGATATAAAGCCTGAAATGAGAGGTGAGATACTTAAAGCAAAAGAGGCAAAACAAGTAAGTTTAGTTTTTAAATATTATGAACACAAATTTATCCGTCCTCTTATTGGCACCACGGAAAATCCCTCGCCGGATACTGAAGAAATTGAGGCAGGCAAAAAGTTCCTTGAAATAGTAAAAGAAGAGTTGAAGAATCGAGGATTCAGTATAAATGGTAATCCGTCTCTTTCCCATCAGTTGATTGATATTGAAATTGGCTTTGCTTATAAGAAAAGCATCCCTTTGGTGACCACAGGTTCAATCGCGACCCGCTGGAAGGTCGCTTTCAAGAATGCCCCTCTTTTTGAAATTGCCGATTTTAAGTTGCTGGCAGTACTTACTGGCATTGGTGGTGTCTTTAGTGAAGAGAAAGGAAAAGAGCTGGCAAAACTTATTGTAGATAAATTTATTGAAGAGCTTGAAGAAATGAAGCAGTAGATATTTTGTATAAAACGGTCGTTGTCCCTATTAAAAACCGAGATGGAGAGGGAGGGGTCATAAGATGTCTATTCAAATCAACAAAGTGCGTTTGTTAGTTTTAGTTTTTACGGTTATTGTTTGCATTGGCTGTTCAGCAGCTTATCAGGCTGTAAAGCGCGGCAATGAACTTTTGGAAATGAGAAATTATTATGGTGCTGCTCAAGAATATCTAACTGCACTGAATTTAGAGCGTGATAATAAAGATGCTAAGATGAAACTATGCCAAATTTCAAAGCAGGCATATGAACAAAAACTATCCCTTGCCGAGAACTTTGAAAAGACAAGCGACTTTGAGTCGGCAATGGGGCATTACAGCGACTTAGCTAACTTTCTTGATAGGGTAAATTCATACAACTGCCTGAACTTTGCCACCATAAACGCAAGGGTAAAGATTACAGAGATGAAGTCATCGTCGTCCGAGAAGTATTACAAGGAAGCCGAGAACCTGTTTGCCGGCGAAGATTACAGCAATGCTATCTCAAGATATAGAGATGCGTTAAGGCATAATAACCCGTACAAAGACAGCATAGAAAAAATAGCGGAATCTTACTATAGAATTGCCCGGAAATTTGAAGCCCAAAGAGGATTCCGCAACGCCGCAAAAAATTATGTAGATGCCAATATGACAATGAAGGGGTATAAAGACGCGGTTAATAAGGCGGCTGATTTGTATTATTCGCTGGGAAACTATTTTCTTTCAAAACAGCTCTGCAGGAACGCATGGAATGATTTTAATGAAGTTACAAGAATCAAGCCTGACTTTAAGAATGTAAACCAGAAAATAAAAGAGGCTGAAGCTTGTTCGGTTACTAAAATTGCCTTCATAAAATTTGACAACCCTACAGGCAAAGACATCGCCGGCGCATCAATGGGCGACCTTATTTTTGATGAGATTAAATCAGGCATGCAGAAAAGGGCAAGTCAATTCATACGTGTTATGGACAGGGAAGAACTGGAGACTATTCTGAGCGAACAAAAATTAGGCATGGCAGGCATTACCGATGAATACGCAATATTTAAGAGGCTTAAGGGAGTTCACTACCTGATATTTGGAAAGCTTTCGCAGGTTTATTTTAATAAGCCGATGCAAAAACAGGAAAGCAGGCAGACAACAGGCACCAAGTATTACTCCTGTACACAGTATGATAGAAAGGGCAGACCGTATGAAGCTAGTTGTCCGAAAAATGTAAATGTGTATTTTAAACAGATTTCTGCAAATATTAATGTATCGCTCACCGGTTCAATGAAGGTTCTTAGTGTTTCAACCGGAGAACAAGTTATTTATCACAACATAAATGTCAAAAAGGGAGACAGTGTTAGATATGCCACAGACTTTAGCGAAGATATTTCTCAGATTAAGATTGATTCCTCAATTACGGCTCTTGCTGATGCCCGGCGGGATCTGACAGATGAAGATCGCCTCATGAGGGCGGTTGTAAATAATATTGCGAATGATATGATCAGACAGATTCTTGATAAAATTGACCGCCCAATATCTGTCAGCGACCCTGTTGAACTGAAGGCAGAAAGTGAGACGCCAAAAGCAGCTGAAAAAGCGACATTACAGCAAGCTGAAACAAGAGACATTCAGCATAAGAGATATCAAGACAAAAAAGCTCATAAGAAGAGTTCGGGGGGAAAGAAATAGCGATGCCCAATAAAACAGCCTAATACTGTCCCGATGCTATTCTCTCTGGATAATGTAAACGGAGGAAATATGAAGATAAGAATGGTTGTTGTATTATTGGTGATTTTATTTACTGCGGGGATAGCTGCTGCACAGAATGCCACGCCTTTAGAAATTGACGCTAAGTTTCCAGCAGCAAAGCAATGGCTGAACCAAAACAATTTATCCATAACAAAATCCCCTGAACAGGCACTTTTACTTGTTGCGGAGGAGGGCATCCCTTCTCTCAAAGCGAGGACAATGGCTCAGAAGAATGTGCAAGCCGAAAGGGCGGCTACTTACATGGCGAACCGCCAGCTTGCAAAGATGATGGGTTATTAGGGACACATCCCATTTTTGACACAAAAGGGCGAAAGAGTTAAATATGGGATGTGCCCCTAATTAAAAGAAACGATAGCCTTGGAGGTTAGGAAGAATGAAACATTATAGAGTCTTATTTATTTGTTGCATTATCACCATTTCCACATTAGCTTTATGGGCGTGTACACTTATTCAGACACAAGTCAGGAAAGACTTCTATATCACAAAACAAATTAACTATGCAGATGCCTTTGAGAAAGGGGTTAAGGCTTGTCGCGACATAGACTTAGAAATAGGCCTTTCGAACAAAGATGCTGGGCAGATAACTTGTAATACAACCTATTCAACATTCAAACCATATTATGAGCTGAATATATTTTTGGAGAAAGAGGGCGGAATGTTGAAAAAGGTTGATGTTAAGGCCTTTGGAGGCACTGGTGGCCCTATACCACCATCCGAATCAAGTGCGGTTGAACTTATCCAAAAGTATTTTAACGCACTTAAGCAATTAGGTATTGAATAATTCATTGAGGTGGCTGGATTGGAGAGAGTAAAGTTTTTTTACTCTCTCCCGTAGAATTTCACCGGATGAGAGTAAGGATGGTATCTGAAATGTTCGTCAAAGGCAAAAACAGCTTCAATCCCGACTTTGTTTATCAAGGCAAAACTGGTGCAATCTGTAAAACTCAATCTCCTATCTTCAAATTTTCTGAATATTGCTTTAGCAGCGGTTTCAATATCTCCATCTATTCTCAGGATATTTATATGGCTCTTGTCTATCTCATCCATAAATTTGACGGCAGTGGTATGGCTGCCTCTCATTTTAAGAAGGGTATAGGTTTCGTTCAAAACATAATCAGAGGTGTAAATAATAGCCTTTTGCTCTTGAAGTTTAGCATGGATAGCTTTGGCGCTGGAATTATTCTGGTCTTTAGGAACAGCAAGGGCGCAGAAGGCTCCTGTATCAATAAAAACCTTCAATTCGGAACCTCGCCGTACAGGTATTTGTCATGATGAACGGAAAGGTCAATATCGTAACAATCTTTTGCAATATCAATTATGCCGATAAGACTGCATTCTTCCATAACAGCACGATCAACTTCATTTGCAAGGGTTATTTTAAGCCTCTTATGTTCAGGCACATCAACTTTTTCCAAGGGTTTAAAGACACCGTCTTCAAAAATAGCGGTTATTGTCTGAGACATACTTTTATCACCTCCTATAGTATCGTGAATCTATTTGAAATTTATCATATATACGGTTTTTTGTCAAAAAAATACACACAGGCCGTTGGCCTTTAAATCTAAATTTTAGGGGGTTTTTATGAGACGCAAAATATTAGGCATGATGGTAGTAATGATTTTTGCATTAGGTTTTTACGGATGCGCATCAACAAGCACGGTAAATACAACTATTGTGCCGACTGTTCCTCTTGACAGCTTTAAAACTGTTTCCATTAATGTGCAGACAAAGGTAGAGGATTCGGAAAAGGAGATGCAGGCATTTAAAGGCATATTAATTTCAGAACTAACAAAGAAAAATAAATGGGAAGTGATTACCGGCAATGCCTCACAAGGGCAACTTGGACTTACTGCTACTATAACCAATCTCAACAAGGTTGGCGGTGCTTCAAGGATTTTAATGGGTGCCCTTGCAGGGCGTGCGTCTGTGGAAGTAGAGGTTGTGTTGAAGGACTCAAAAGGAAACGTGATAAGTCAGTTCTCGGTTAATGGGAAATCTTCTGGAGGAACCATCTTCGCCGGAACCACAGATCAAGCTCTTGAAAAGGCAGCAGAGCAGATAGTGGCATTCATGGATGGCAGGAAAAACTGAAAATATGCGCCAGGAATAATAATTTTGCGGAGGGAACTATGGATGCAAGAAAAAAGGCAGTATTTTATATGGTATTAGTAGTAGTTTCAGTTTTTATTGTCTATGGATGCATTACGACAACTCAAGGACCGGCTACAACATTACGAACTACACAGGGATTTGTGCCCAAAAAGACCTACAACCTCGGTTATGACCAGATGTGGGATAAGATGATGTCAGTATTAAGAGCACAAAGGATTATGCTGTCCCAATCCAGCAAAGAAAGCGGCATTATTCAAACAGACTATATACATGGATGGGAAACAGATATTGCAGCAATTTCAAAAACAACATATAGATACAAATATCAGATTGCCTTTGAAAAGATTAATCCTTCACAGACGCGGGTTGAAATAACCTGCAAAATTGAGGCAAAAGAGTTTTTGAAAGGCGGCAGCGCAAGGGAGGCGGTAGAACAACTCAGACCGTATGAAGATGTAACCCACAAACAGCAACAGAACGCTATGTTCTTTGAAAATTGGCTTTACGAGCAGATTGAAAAGTCTCTGTAAGATTTAGGCTGCCTTATGAAAAGAATTACCCTTTTTCTCATGATGCCTGCTTTCCTTTCCGCCTGCGGCGGATCGGAGGTGTATAAAGATGTCTTTAACAAAGATGGCGGGCCAAATGTAAAAGCTTTCAATGAATCTGTTGATAACTGCTATCTTGCGGCCAAAAGGGCGGTATTAAGCCAGAACTTCAGGATTGAAAAAGAGGATTTGCAGGCAAAATCATTTACAGCAGCAAGATACTTTGAAGATGGCAAAGATAGCATTGTCCTTACAGTCAATGCAAATGTCATAGCAGCAGGCAGCGATAAAGCCACCATTTATATCAGCGCAGTGCAGCATGTTGAAAAGGTCAGGGTGCAGAGTGAGAGATTCTTATTCATTCCAATCGGAAGCCAAGCCACAAAGACCAAGCAGGAGGAAAGGACTGTTGAGGATGAGGAGTTTTACAAGAAGTTCTTTGAGGCGGTGGAAAAGGAGATAAAAATTTTAGCGGCAAAAAATTAAAAATGGGAGGTTTGAGATGAGACGCAAGGTATTCAGTGTGATTGCAGCGATGGCGCTTTTGCTGACATTTAGCGGCACGGCTGTCTCCGAAGATGTTGCCTCTGACCCGCAAGCCTTAGTAGGCAGATGGGAAGGAAGTGCAAGGGGATTGGATAATAACTGGTCAAGCTATTATGCAGTAGAGGTTTTCCATGTAGATGCCAAAGGGAAAAGAGTTATGTATAGATACATTTGTCCGGAGTGCAGAAGGGCAGGAATGTTTTATGAAATCGCCAAGCTTAAGGATGATAAAGATAAAATTGCTTTTGAGACAACATGGCGCGACCCTCTTGAGTTTGTTCTGAAAGGAAACTATCTGAGTGGATTTTTGAGTACCACTGGAGATACCGGCATCTATCGCTATGACTATACATTAAAACGACTTGCAGACAAAAAACAGGTTTTTGACGCAAAGGAACTGGTTGGCGAATGGATATGGGTGTCTGGAAGTAGGTGGCGTGAGCTTATAATTGAAGAAGTTGATACCCAAAACAAGACTTTCAAGGGGAAATATAAAATAGATACCGGAAAAGAATATCCTTTAATAGAGGCTAAAATAGTTTCCTTTGGAAACGGGTTCAAAATAGACTTTTGGACTACAAATAGAACCACCCATTACCAGCTAACATATTATCCAAATTTCAGGGAGTACCCTCCAGTTTTGTGGGGTCAATTTGAAAGGCTGACCGGGGAATCTAATTATAAGATGTTCAGGAAAAAGGAGAAGAAGGATTGAAGTCATTAGTCTTTTTAAGGAGAAGGTGCAATGAGTATAGTTAAGGACTTTAAAACAAAGTTATTTGAAAAATTAAACAACATTAAAAAATGATCGAGGCAGCGATAGAGAGAAAAAGGAGAAGAGGGAAGATTTGGGCAATGTATAAATTTATAATGTATAAAATTATTAAAACATATTTGACAATTACTAAATTTTTGATGTACATTATTATAAATGAAAACATTAAAAAAGAGACCAATCCAGATATACTTAGAGCCTGGACAGGACAATCTGCTCGAAATACTGTCTAAAAAAAGAGGTGTGTCAAAGGCTGCGATTATTCGGGGCGGGATCGAAAAAATCTTAAGGGAACTTCCTGTAGAAGAAGACCCTGCTATGGGTCTTGTCGGACTGGGAAGCTCGGGCAAGGGTGATTTGTCCGAAAAACACGACAGATATGTTATCAAACATGCTGCATCAAAGAAAAAATGATGTCCCGAGAGAGCATATTTGTTGACACCGGTGCATGGGTTGCCCTTGCAGACAGGGACGATGCCCATCATCAGAAGGCAGTATCTGTATACCCTTCTCTTCTAAAGACCTACAGGAGTCTTGTAACGAGTAATCTCGTTATTGCAGAAGCATATGTAATCATTCTCAATGAGTTGGGACACAATGCGGCCATAGATTTTATTGAACGGATAAACGCCAGTCCGAGGATCCTGAGGATTTATTCAAATGGAGATGTAGAAGCGGAAGCGGTAAATATTTTAAAGAAATATGCCGACCAGGACTTCAGTTACACCGATGCAGTGAGTTTTACGATAATGAGAAGGCAGAAGATCGGGCAGTTTTTCGGCTTTGACAAACATTTCGTTACAGCGGGCTTTGTCAAAATTCCTTGAGCTTCCTTTTTGAAGTATGCACCAAAAAATCGTATAATCTTACATGAAATCCTTTGGCCATAAAGGCGAAGAAATCGCTGTCGATTTTTTAAAGCAAAAGGGGTATAAAATCCTCAGGCGTAATTATATGACGCCTCTGGGAGAAGCGGATATAGTAGCTAAAGACAAAAACATCATTGTATTCGTTGAGGTTAAGGCAAGGAGCAGCGATGCCTTTGGACAGCCATTTGAAGCCGTTAATCACAGGAAGCAGGAAAAGCTCAAAAAGATTGCCCTTTATTATCTAAAGCATAATAAAATAGAATTACCTGTAAGGTTTGATATTGTGAGCATCATATCCAGAGACGGAAAGGCAGAAGTAAATCATATAGCGGAGGCATTTTAAATTATGTATGTATATTTAAATAATAAAATCGTTCCTTTATCAGATGCGAAGGTCTCTGTATTTGACCACGGCTTTTTGTACGGAGACGGCATATATGAGACAATGCGTGTTTATGACGGCGTTGTATTCATGCTCGATGAGCATATCGAAAGATTATATCGCTCGGCATCCCTTATAGGTCTTGCTATTCCTAAAAAAATATCTGATATAAAAATAGCAATCTACGAAACATTAAAGGCAAACTCACTGACAAATGCCTATGTCAGGCTGACCATATCAAGAGGTTACGGCCCCATCGGCCTTGATCCCGAACTCTGCAAGGAGCCAACGTTTGTTGTGATAACAAATGAATTCAAGACTTATCCTAAAGCATATTATGAGGAGGGGATAAAGCTAACAATCGCATCTGTCAGAAGAAATCTCAGAGAGGCGCTCAATCCCCAAATCAAGTCTCTTAACTTCCTCAATAATATACTCGCAAAGATTGAGGCAAAGCAGGCAGATGCCTATGAAGCCATAATGCTCAATGCCGCAGGCCATCTTACAGAAGGAACCATAAGCAATATCTTTTTTGTCATGGATGGGATTTTATGCACACCCTCTGTTGAATGCGGAATCCTCGACGGCATAACAAGGGCTTTGGTTATAGACCTCGCCTTAAAGAACGGGCTTGAAGTTAAGGAAGGAGAATTCGCTCCTGAAGAGCTATACATGGCATCCGAGGTATTTATAACAAATACCACAATGGAGGTAATGCCTGCCCGCAGGGTTGATAAAACAGAATTCAAGGTGGGAGAGGTTTCAAAGCTGCTTCTGAAGAAATATCGACAAGAGGTGAACGGATATGTCAAAGAGAAAAAAGGAGAAGGCCCGTCCCTCTGGGAATGAAATTGCAAAGTTCATTGACCAGAGCCTTTTAAAGCCCCAGGCAACAGAGGCAGATATTATCAAGCTGTGCAAGGGTGCTATAAAATATAATTTTTATTCTGTGTGTGTAAATCCATATTATGTGCCGCTTTGCAATGCACTCCTCAAGGGGCATGAAACAAAAGTCACCACCGTCATAGGCTTCCCCCTCGGCATGACCGTAAAAGATGCAAAAATATATGAGGCAAAACAGGCTGTCCTTTACGGCGCCGATGATCTGGATATTGTGATAAATATTGGCGCTGCCAAATCAGGCAACTGGCAGTATATACAGGAGGAGCTTTCAGAGATAATATCCGCCACAAAGTCCGCCCTGCACAAGGTTATCATCGAAACATGCTATCTATCAGAAAAAGAGAAGATTGTTGCAACAAAGGTGGCACTGGCATGCGGTGCAAGGTTCATAAAGACATCCACAGGCTTTGGCACAAAAGGCGCAGCCATAAAGGATGTGAGACTGATTAAGAAAATCGTTGGTGATAAAGCAGAGGTGAAGGCTGCAGGAGGAATAAAGACCTTATCCCATGCATTGAGCTTTATTAAAGCAGGAGCAACAAGGATAGGGACGAGTGCAGGCGTGGAGATAATGAGAGAGGCTCACTCAGGAATCTGACTGTATAAATACACAGAAACCCCTGCGAACATTATCGGCACAATCCATGGTGCGACAATGGGTGGAAGTATCCCAGCATATCCAAGAGATAGGAAAAGAGAATATCCAAACCAGTAAATGACGCTTATCATAAGTCCAAGTCCTGCTGCAATAATGCCGCTGCCCACTGCCCCTTCCTTTATCTTTTGTGATGCGATAAGCTTTAAAAGCCTCTGCTCTGCAAAGTCGCCGCCTATCGAAAGCGATATGCCGAGCAGAAGCATAAAGAGATTAATCAATGGATAAGAAAGTCTCGAGCTGATGTCTACAATTAATTTTATATTCTTAAACCCAGCCTCGCCCAGCCTGCGCTGGTATTTGACCAGCTCCAGCATCGTCATCTCCTCAACCTTCCACATGTCCTCCTGAAATATCTTTGGAGATTCTATTGCAGGATAGACCATCTCTTTTATTGCTGTGGTCTTGCCTTTTTCAATCTCATACAGGGTTATATTTTTGAGCTTCCAAGCACTGCCCTCCCATTCTGCACCCTCTGCATCGATCCTCTCCTTTAAACCTTCTGCGTCAAACTTAAAAATGCTGACTCCTCTTGAAATGTTTCTATCAGGCAGATAAAGGGATATCCTCACAATAGAGCCGTCCTTGCCCCTCATATAAAGAGTGCCCTCCTTGAATGTCACTCCCTTTTCTTTTTTGGTTATTTTGTTTTTTATCGCATGTATCTTTTTGGATGTAACGGGAACGATTATCTCTCCGAGGATGAATGCAAAAAGCGTAAGGATTACGCCGATTGCTACGAATGGAGAGAGCATGGTCTTCATCTTGCCTGCTGCGGCCTTTATAGCAACTATCTCCTTCCTCTTGATTGCCTGTGAAAATATAAAAAGACTGCTCAGAAGAATCGCCATCGGCAAGAGATAATGCGTGTATCTCGGAATGCTGAAAAAAGTATATTTAAGTAGCAGACCAAAAGAGGGACTGTGCGGCATGAAGTCGTCAATTTTATCGATGAGCCCTATGATGCTGAATACAACAGATATCCCGCCGCCGAGAATCGTCAGTACCTTTAAAAACTCTTTTATGTACAGCCTCTGTATTATCAGCATCTATTTTTTGTTTACCCTCTCAAATATAATCACCGAAAACGCCCCTAAAACTGCAAACGACAGCCATGCGCCTGCAATATGAGGAATCTTGCCTGACCGTGCCAGATTTTCTCCATAAAGCAAAAGCGAATAATAAACAGCGAATACGGACAGGCCTACCGTAAGCCCTCCCAATCTCCCTGACTTGCCTGCCATCAAGGAAAGCGCCGGCCCTAACAAAATGATTATCAGGCATATCGCAGGCATAGAAAGTCTCCTGTGGAATTCGAGAAATAATTGAATCTTCCTGTCAGGAAACTTTTTGGATTCCCTTAATAGTTCTGCAGGCGTCAGCTCGCTGTTTTTCTTTTCCGCAGATTCAGCAGAAGGATTGAGCTTGAAATGGTACCTGCCGAAGGCTATTTCGGTAAACAGGTCTTTCTTTGTTATATAGACATGTCCGCTGCTTAATGAAAAGCTAAGCGAATCGTTTTCAGGGACTATTTTCCCTTCCTTTGCAATTATTATCTTTTGTTCCTCCTTTTTCCTTTCGTCAACGATAAAAATCCCTGACAGTCTGTCAGGTGCCGGTTTTTCCTTAACCAGTATAACTATGTCCTTAAATGCGGCATTAAAGATTCCCTCTTCTATTGTCATAGGCGCCCTTGTGGTCAATATCTCCAACACCTTTCCTCTCAGCAGTCCGCTTGCCTTCGGACTTAGATAAAAACTCATTGCAAGGCTAAAAACAAAACATGCAATCCCTAAATATATGACAGGCGCGGATATTCCTCTAAAGGACATTCCGCTGCTTCTAAGCACGATTAATTCATTGTCTGCATTCATTCTTCCGTAGGTCAGGAGCACAGAGAGGAGCATTGCCATTGGTATTGTAAGAACAAGTATCTGCGGCTGGAGATAGAGGATTATCTTTGCAATATCCGTAATGGATGTGCCTACTCCTGAAAGTATCCTGCTCAACCTCAGCAGTTTTTCCATCATAAGGGTGAAGTTCAAAAAAAGGATAGATAAAAGGAGAGATAAAGCCAGCTCCTTCAGAATTGACCTATGTATCAATAACATATTCAAGTATATAAAATATCCTATATCGGATAGAAAGGTCAAAATTTGCTTTTTGGGGCATTATTTTTTTATGCTATAAGTATTAAACTTTTTGGAGGTATGAAGTGGTAACAATCACAGATAAGGCTGCAGAAAAGGCCATAGCCATATTAGCAGCAGAAGGCAAGGACACATGGGGACTCCGAATCTACAGCTCTGGAGGAGGCTGCTGCGGCCCCTCCTACGGTCTCGATATAGACGAAAAGCCTACGGCTGATGATGAGGTCCTTGAGAAAAACGGACTGAGGGTTTTTGTTGATAAAAACACCCTCTCAAACTTAAAAGGAATGCAGCTCGACTATTACGATGACGGCGAAAAGGAAGGCTTTGTCCTTTCAGGCGGCGCTGCTCCATCTGATTCGGCATGCAGTTCAGGCTGCAGCAGTTGCGGGTAAATGTTCCCAATTCACAGATGTAGGAGACTGAGAAAAAACGAAACCATCAGGAGGATGGTAAGACAAACTGCCGTCTCTCCTGATGATTTTATCTATCCCCTCTTTGTAACCCATGGAAAGGGCATTAAAAAAGAAATTACCTCGATGCCCGGCTGTTATCAGGAATCTGTTGATGAAGTAGTCAAAAACGCAAAGGAAGTCCATTCCCTCGGCATACCTGCAATAATACTCTTCGGCATACCAGAACATAAAGACGAACTCGGAACCGGTGCCTATGACGACACCGGAATTGTCCAGAATGCCATTAAAGCAATCAAGGATGCAGTTCCCGATCTTTATGTAATCACAGATGTATGCATGTGCGAATACACAAGCCACGGGCACTGCGGTGTTATAGAAAAGGGAGATGTTAATAATGATAAGACGCTCGGCCTTCTTGCAATGGAGGCAGTTTCCCATGCAAAGGCAGGGGCCGATATGGTCGCACCTTCTGATATGATGGACGGAAGGGTCGCTGCCATAAGAAATGCCATGGACAGGGAAGGTTTCAGCGATATTCCCATAATGTCCTATGCAGCAAAATATGCATCTGCATTTTACGGGCCATTCAGGGAGGCAGCAGAATCAACTCCGCAGTTTGGGGACAGGCGCTCATACCAGATGGATCCGGCAAACAGGCGCGAGGCATTAAAAGAGGTTGCACTCGATATCGAAGAGGGAGCGGATATCGTGATGGTAAAACCTGCACTCTCTTACCTCGACATCATCTCCGATGTAAAATCAACCTTTGCTGTCCCTGTTGCAGCTTATAATGTAAGCGGAGAATACTCCCTTGTCAAGGCTGCCAGCAAAATGGGCTGGATCGACGAAGACAGGATGATGATGGAAATCCTCACATCCATAAAAAGGGCAGGCGCTGATTTGATTCTCACCTATTTTGCAAAAGACGCAGCAAAGGTTCTGAATAGTTAACGAATCGAGTGGTATCCTCCGGGAACCCCTTTCTTAGAAAGAACAATTTGCCAGACCTGCACACACCTGGACCGGAACGCACCTGCACTGCTTAAAAGATAGTATTTCCACATACGGTAAAATCTCTCATCATACCTTTCTTTTAATTTATCCCAATTTTTATCAAAATTTTTAAACCATGCAATCAAAGTCGCATCATAATCAGCGCCAAAATTATGCAGATCTTCCATAACAAATAATCCTTCGATAGAAGCGCTGATTTGTTTCATTGACGGGATGAGTGAGTTAGGAAAGATATATTTACCGAACCATGGGTCTGTTGTGACCTGAGACCGGATATCCCCTATAGTGTGCAATAAGAACAACCCGTTATCTTTTAAGCACTGCTTAACGGTCTCCATATAAGTCCTGTAATTTTTATAACAGACGTGCTCGAACATGCCGACAGAAACAATATGATTAAATTTCTCAGAAATATCCCTATAATCCTGCAATCTAATTTCAACAGGCAACCCCTTACATAATTCTTTCCCATGTTCCACCTGTTCTTTAGAGACGGTTATACCAACTACCTCAACCTTGTATTTTTCAGCGGCATATTTTGCAAAACCTCCCCATCCACATCCAATATCCAGAATTTTGTCTCCTGGCTGCAGGTCTAATTTCCTGCAAATCAAGTCCAGCTTGGCTTCTTGCGCGGCATCCAGGCTTTCGGCATCCTTCCAATAAGCGCAGCTATAGACCATCCTTTTGTCCAGCATATTTTTATAAAGCTCATTTCCTATATCGTAATGCCTTTCCCCAATCCGAAATGCCCTCGATTTACAGCCCCTGTTAAAAAGCACTGCATTAAGGATGTGCAGGAGCAATTTCCAATTCTTTTTGATTTTATTCTCCGGCTGAGTTGGCAAAAGCCTGCAGAAAAAATCATCCAGATTCTCACATTCCCACCATCCATCCATGTAAGACTCTCCCAGTCCTAAACTCCCATCACTCAAGACCCTTTGATAAAATCTCTCGTCTTTAATCCGAATGTCCCATGGTTGGTCTCCATTGATGGTGCAGCCTGCAGGAGACAGGACTTCCTGCATAAGACTTCTTAGTTTATCTGCTCCCATTTCTTCCTCAAGCTATCCTGTATTTTCTTTTATAAAATAATATCACCTTTCACCAGAAACCAGAAGGCTAATGACCAAACCTCATTTAATGTTATAATGTCTATATCAGTTGAATATGCTCAAGCCTGAAGAAACAAGCTAAATGTCAGACAATAAAACCTTCTCTTTATACGCTATCCTTTATGAACTCAATGAAAGGGAATTCCAGAGGAAACTCCACATGTTCCCTGAAGATTTGCGTTATTACGCCATCCTCGCAGGCAGCATTATCGGCTCGGAAAATTCAAAGAGGATAAAAGAGGCTCCTAAAGGTATTATTGAGGATGGGGAAGAATTTGTCTCGAAGCTTTTGGAATTGAAAAGCCCTGAAAAAGACGATGTGTTCAGGGAGATTCTCGAGACATATCTCATCGAGACGCTGAAGGATGAGCTGAGATTCTGCTGTCCGAATTGCCTTAATTTCAATAAATGTCTCGGAATAGAAAATTTATCCGTAGGGGAGCTTTTCAAAAGACGGGCAAACGGCGAGGAAACGGATGAGATTAAAAGGGATATTAAAATTCAGATTGAAAACGCCCTTCAGAAAACGCCGCATATAAATACCGATGAGGCGCATAAACTGTGCAAGGATTTTATTCATCAATACAATACTTCAAATATAGGCGAAGTCTTCGGCCGTTATGCAGATATAGCTGCAAAGCTCCAAAATGACTATGGCATTGACTACAGGAAAATCCAGCAGCAAATGGTAGCAATCAATATGGAGTTCTATGAAAAGAGCTCCGGGCAAAATAAAAACCTCTAATGATACAGGTCGGCAATTTATCAAAGGCCTACGGCCAACAGGTTGTTTTTGACGATATAGGCTTTACTGTCAATGCAGGCGAGCGCGTCGGACTCGTTGGAAGAAACGGCCACGGCAAGACCACCCTTTTCAAGATGATTCTGGGCGAGGAACGGTCTGATGATGGCATTATCAGCATTCCCAACAATTACAAAGTCGGACACCTCTCGCAGCACATCAGTTTTACAGAAGAGTCTGTATTGAAAGAGGGATGCCTTGGCCTGAGACCTGCAGAGGACGGAAGGGATGAAACATACAAAGTGGAGGCTATTCTAATGGGTCTCGGTTTTTCTGCTGATGATTTTATGCGCAACCCACTGGAGCTTTCGGGCGGATACCAGATTAGATTGAACCTTGCAAAGCTGTTGATCTCAGAGCCTAATCTTTTGCTTCTCGACGAGCCGACAAATTATCTGGATATTCTGTCTATAAGATGGCTCATCCAATTCTTGCGAAACTGGAAAAACGAGCTTATATTAATCACCCATGACAGGGATTTTATGGACAGCGTGACTACACATACAATGGGCATCCACAGATGCACGATACGGAAAATAGAAGGACCGACACAAAAGCTTTATGAACAGATACTAATGGAAGAAGAGGTTTATGAAAAGACAAGGATAAATGAAGAAAAGAAACGCAAGGAAACAGAGCAGTTTATAAACCGCTTCAGGGCGCAGGCCACACGCGCCAGTGCAGTCCAGTCAAAGATAAAAGCTCTCCAGAAAAAAGAAAGACTCGAAAAAATCTCTGAGATAAAAAACCTCGACTTCGAATTCAGGTCCGAGCCCTTTTTGGGAAAATGGCTTGTAGAAGCAAACGATTTGTCATTTTCATTTGCCCCTGAAGTCCCTCCATTGATTGACAAGTTGAGCATGACTATAGGGAAAGACGACCGCATCGCAATAATAGGAAAAAACGGAAAAGGGAAGACTACGCTATTGAACCTTCTTGCAGGAGAACTTATGCCATTGAGTGGCTCGGTTACACATAATCCAAAATTAAAGCTCGCATACTTTGGACAGACGAATATTCAGCGTCTTGACCCACAGAAGACAGTAGAGGAAGAGATTTTAGATACACTTCCTGAATACAACCGCAGGGCAGCCCGAAATATATGCGGCATAATGATGTTTGAGGGAGACAAGGCACTGAAGAAGATATCCGTTCTTTCGGGCGGTGAAAAAAGCAGGGTGCTTCTTGGGAAATTGCTTGTCAGTCCTGCAAACCTGCTTTTGCTGGACGAGCCCACAAACCATCTGGACATGGAATCCATAGATTCCCTCCTTGAGGCCATAGATGCCTTTGAAGGAGCTGTTATGATTGTGACCCACAGCGAGATGATTCTCCATGCAATAGCCACAAGGCTTATTGTATTTGATGATGGAAAGGTGAGCGTATTTGAAGGGACATATCAGGACTTTCTTGGCAGGGTCGGATGGAAAAACGAAAACAATGGGGCTGTCGGCAGACAGGCTATCAGCGAACAGAGCAAAAATACAAATAAAAAGGATATGCGCCGCATGAGGGCTGAATTAATCAACAGCCGTTCAAGGATACTTGGGGCGTTGCAAAAAGGGATTGCAGAAGTGGAAGAAACTATAATGCAGTTAGAGGGTCAAATAGAAAAGGATACTCAGGCGCTTTTGGATGCCTCTGTAAAAGGCTCGGGAGAGTCCATTAACACACTTTCAAAATCCATTCACGAATCAAAGGCAAGAATCGATACTCTCTTCGATGAGCTTGCAGCTTTAACCGAGGATCTCAACACCAAATCCGGAGAGTTTGAAGAAAGGCTGAGGGATCTCAATTAAGGGAGCATCGCATAAGAGCCGAATATGCACGCTCCGAGCTAAGTGCATCAGCATGATCGCGCTAAAGGGCATCGCTGCTCAAGCTCTTGATAAACAACCTGACGTTTTGGAAAAAAGCGAACGGGCATAAATAAGAATCCCGGCATTTTTTAAATGTCGGGATTCTTAAGGAGTTCTTTATTTAATTTTAACTACATTGACTGCCTTAGGCCCTTTAGGTCCCTGTTCGACATCAAAGCTGACTCTGTCGCCCTCGGCAAGGGATTTGAATCCACTGCCTTGAATGGAAGAATGGTGGACGAATATATCGCCGCCTTCATCACTCGTAATAAAGCCAAACCCCTTGGAATCGTTGAACCACTTCACTGTACCGGTAGCCATTTCAGAAATACCTCCTTGTGTAAAAAAATAAAGTTTCAGAGACTTCCTGCTACATCACAAAGGAATAGCCAGAAAGCTCGCTGGTTATTGTAAAAAATCCTGAAGCTTTAATGCAAGCATGACATGAAGGAGAATAAAAAACACCCAAACAGGTAAAATATATAAATGTGTCAATTGCTAATTAGGAGGACAATGTATGGATGGAACGAGACGTTCTGATATAAGACCGGGATTACATGTCTCGATCGTATTGAAGAAAGACCAACAGACCGGAAAACTGACAGAAGGGATTGTAAGAGATATTTTAACCAATTCACCTGCACATCCACATGGAATTAAAGTTCGCTTGGAAAGCGGAGAAATAGGACGTGTAAAAAAGATAAAGGAAATATGAAAAAGCCATTACGTAATAAAACAAGTGTCTCGCCATATATTACACCTGAAGGGCAAAAGGATTTAAGTGAGGAACTGTCATATCTGTGGAAGGTTAAACGCCCCCAGGTTACTCAGGCTGTTGCCGAGGCTGCTGCTATGGGTGACCGTTCTGAGAACGCAGAGTATATTTATGGTAAAAAGCAGTTAAGGCAGATTGATTCCCGCATCCGTTTTCTTACAAAGAGATTGAGCGAGTTGATTGTAGTGGATAGGATACCGGATGATACTTCAAAGGTATTTTTTGGCGCATGGGTTGAAGTTGAGGATAGCGATGGAAACATTTACCGGTATCGCATTGTCGGTCCTGATGAATTTGATCCTGACAGGGGTTTCATCAGTATTGATTCACCTATGGCTAAAGCATTGCTATGCAGGACAGAGGGCGACGAAGTTGTTGTGAGCAGACCTAACGGTACTGCTGTTTTTGTTGTGACATCCATCATTTACCGGCAGACCTGATTGGGGCTTTTGCTATTTGAGCAGTCCTCCTGAAAAATATATCTTCTCAAATGTGCGAATGCGCAAATTGACAACAACTAAAGCGTTTAAATATCTATATTCCTCGCTTCAAGCGCGTGTTTGACGATAAACTCTTTGCGCGGCTCGACCTGATCGCCCATGAGGATTGTGAATATCTCGTCTGCCTTGACAGAATCTTCTATGCTGACCTGTAAGAGCGCCCTCTTTTCGGGATCCATGGTTGTCTCCCACAACTGCTGCGGATTCATCTCGCCAAGTCCCTTGTATCTCTGGATGCTCAGGCCCTTTTTCGATGCCTCGGTTGCTGTGTTCAGCAGGTCTTTTAAGGAAGCGGCCTCTTTTGTCTCGTCCTTTATCTGAATTTTATAAGGCGGTTTGCCGAATATATCTGTTATCTCTTTATGCACCTGTGAAATCTCCTTAAATTCAGGCGATGTAATGAAGGGAACCGACAAGTTCATCTTGTAATTATGCCTCCTGATGTCTACGGCATGTGCCTCCTGCTCTTCATCAAAGCTTATTTCTCCGTGTTTTATGTTCGGAATTCTCTCCTTTATTTTTTCAAGAAGGGATGACAGCGTCTCTGCGCTCTTGAAACTGGATTTTTCAATATCCGCTTCCAGAAGAAGGCTTATAAGCTCAGGGTCTTTCCTCTTTCTATCAAACCATTCTACCATTCTCTCATAAGAGGAAACCTTTTTGAGATGAGGAATCAACTTTTTGCCACCGATGGCGACTGAAGGTGTTAATACCTGAATGTCCTCTGCAGCAAGCTCAAAGAGCATTTCCATGAGCTCTGTCTCATTCTGGACATATCTCTCTGTCTTTCCTCTTTTGACCCTGAAAAGAGGGGGCTGTGCAATATAAAGATAGCCCCTCTCGATGAGGTCGGGCATCTGCCTGTAGAAGAATGTAAGAAGAAGCGTCCTGATATGGGCTCCATCCACATCTGCGTCTGTCATGACTATTATCCTGTGATACCTTGACTTCAGGGCATCAAAATCACCCGCGCCTATGCCTGTGCCGAGGGCTGTTATCAATGTCTTTATTTCATCGGATGTGAGCATCTTGTCAAAACGCGCCTTTTCAACATTGAGTATCTTTCCCCTCAATGGCAGTATTGCCTGAAAGCGCCTGTCCCTTCCCTGCTTTGCAGAGCCTCCTGCAGAGTCTCCCTCTACTATGAATAGCTCAGACCTTGCAGGGTCTTTCTCGGAGCAGTCAGCCAGTTTACCGGGAAGGCCTGTATCTTCCAGAACTCCCTTTCTTCTTGTCAGCTCCCTTGCCTTTCTTGCAGCCTCCCTTGCCCTTGCTGCCTGAATAGCCTTTTCTATTATCTTCCTTGCAACAGAGGGGTTTTCCTCAAAATATGTGGAAAGCGCTTCGTTTGTTATGGATTCGACAAGTCCTTTGACCTCGCTGTTTCCGAGCTTCATCTTTGTCTGGCCTTCAAACTGGGGATTAGGGAGCTTTACGCTTATGACTGCTGTAAGTCCTTCCCTTATGTCTTCGCCCGAGACGCTCTCTTTGCCTTCTTTTAGAACTCCCGAGGATGTCCCGTAGCTGTTTGATGTCCTTGTAAGGGCTGATTTAAAGCCGACAAGATGTGTGCCTCCCTCCCTTGTATTTATGTTGTTTGCGAATGTGTATATGTTCTCTGCATAGCCGTCATTGTACTGGAGGGCAATCTCCACAGAAATCCCCTCTTTTTCTCCTGATACATATATGGGCTTTGGATGAACTGGGGTCTTGTTTTTATTGAGATGCTCGACAAAGGAAATAATCCCTCCCTTATAGAGAAGGACCTGGCTTTTGCCTGTCTTTTCGTCCGTTATGTTTATCTGAAGTCCTCTGTTCAGAAATGCGAGTTCCCTGAGACGCTGCGCAAGGACATCGTAATGAAATTCCGTGACCTCAAAGATTTCTGCATCGGGCTTAAAGGTAATCTTTGTGCCCCTTCCCTTTGTCTTTCCGACAACAGTTAGAGGACTTACAGTAGTTCCCCTTTCAAACCTTTGCTGATACACAAGCCCGTTCTGCTTTATCTCTGCCTCAAGCCATTCAGAAAGGGCGTTTACAACAGATACGCCAACCCCGTGGAGACCTCCAGAAATCTTGTACGCCTTTGACTCGAATTTTCCTCCTGCATGCAGCTCTGTGAGAGCTATCTCCGCTGCTGTTCTTCCTTCAGGGTCTCCGGGGTGCGGCTCTGTGGGAATGCCCCTCCCATTATCTATTACAGTGCAGCTTCCGTCGTGATGAAGTATAACCTCGATGTTTGTGCAGTGCCCTGCAAGTGCCTCATCCACGCTGTTGTCCACAACCTCGTAAACAAGGTGGTGCAGACCGTCTATGCCTGTAGAGCCAATATACATGGCAGGCCTTACCCTGACGGCAGAAAGACCCTTTAAAATCTTTATCGCCTCTGCTCCATATTCCTCTGTCTCAGGAGCAGGAGTTTGTTCCTTTGTCTCTTCTATCTTTATTTCGTCCATCTTCTCCCTCTTGTCAAGTTTATGAGTAAAAGGGCAAATGAGTGGATGTGTTTTTACTCATTTACACATATACTCTTTTACTCATTGCCTATAATCTCATTGGCATTACTACGCATTTATAGTCTTCCCCTCCCTCCTCCATAATCATTGCCGGGCTGAGGGGTTCGTTTAGTTTGAGGATAACCTTTTCGGATGCCATGACATTGAGCGCATCAAGCACATACCTTGCATTGAAGGCCACTGTCATCGCATCTCCGGAATAATTTACAGCGATCTCGTCGCTTGCCTCTCCGAGGTCCGGATTCGAGGCAGAAATCACCATATTGCTGGAATCAATGTCCACTTTTACAGCATTGCTTCTCTCTTTGCTCATTATTGAGACCCTTCTTAAAGACTTTATCAGGAGGTTCTTGTCTACTGTTAGTATCTTCTCGTTGGCAGTAGGAATCACCTGTTCGTAATTTGGATAAGTCCCCTCTATAAGCCTCGTCAAAAACTGTATGTTATCTATCTTAAAAAGGATGTGGTTTTTTCCGACTACTACCTTTAACTCCTTTGCTTCGTCGCTCAGGAATCGTCTCAGCTCAGCCACGGACTTCCTCGAAATAATCAGCTTCTTTTCTTCCCCGGACGTGGCCCCTATTGATCTTTCAGAAAGCGCCAGCCTGTGGCCGTCCGTTCCCACAACAGTGAGCTTTCCATCCGGTTTTATGTGGAAAAGAAGGCCGTTTAAAACATATCGTGTATCCGATTCGCCTGCTGCATATATGGATTTGTCTATCATCTCGAGGAGCAATGAGGAGGGAATCTCCATTTCTTCTGTTGTTTCGAGGCCCGGCCAGACAGGGAACTCTTCTGCAGAGAGGCAGCTCATCCGGAAATTGCTCTTTCCGGATTTTACTTTTACCCACTGGGAGTCCGCAGATTCGAGAATTAGTTCTCCGTCCATCTCCCTCACAATCTCGAACAGCTTCCTTGCAGGGATGCACATCCTGCCTTCTTCTGCGATGTTAAGTTTAATAGGCTCCTTAAAGGCGGTCTCAAGGTCTGTGGCGGTAATATAAGCGCCTTCCTTTTCTGCTGCGAGAAGGAAGTGGTTTAAAATGGGCATGGTGTTTTTCTTTTCAACGATGTTTTGAATATCAGAAAGCTTCTTCTGCAATTCGTCCTTTTCTACGGTTACCTTCATTGTTCCCTCCATTTTAATAGAAGATAAGATGATCCTCTCAGCTTCTTGGTTATATTCTCTATGCTTTTATTCAGGTTTTCATCCCTGTGGCGCCTGTCTGCTGTCTGCTTGCATGCATATATTACTGTGGCATGGTCTTTTCCGCCAAAGCATCTCCCGATTTCGCTTAACGAGAGCTGCGTAAGCTGCTTGGCGAGATACATCGCTATCTGCCTTGCGTTCGCCACTTCCTTTGTCCGTTTCTTCGTCTTCAGTTCCTGCACCTTTAGTCCGAAATATTCGCACACTGCCTTTTGTATCAAATCTACGGTTATGGGTTTATCCTCTTCGGATATCAGGTCTTTGAGCACATTCTTTGCCATATTTATGTCTATGGGCATGCCTGTAAGGGATGCATGCGCGCCTAACTTTATAAGACAGCCCTCAAGTTCTCTTATGTTAGATTTCACCTTTGTGGCTATGAAATAGGCGACTTCGTCACTTATTGACAGCTTCTCTATCTCTGCCTTTTTGTATATAATTGCGACCTTTGTCTCGACCTCAGGAAGCTGAATGTCAGCGATAAGCCCCATGCTGAACCTCGACCTGAGTCTGTCAGTAATATCCGCTATTTCCAGAGGCGAGCGATCGCTCGAAACCACTATCTGGCGCTGTTTTTCGTAAAGGGAATTGAATGTATGAAAGAATTCCTCCTGTGTGGTGGTCTTGCCTGCTATAAATTGAATATCATCAACAAGCAAGACATCCACATTCCTGTACTTTTCCTTAAATTCCCCCATCTTTTCGTGCCTGAGCGCAGAAATAACCTCATTGGTGAACTGCTCTGCCGATACATAATAAACTATCATACCGGGATTTTTATCCACTATGGCGTTGCCTATTGCATTTATAATATGTGTCTTGCCGAGACCTACTCCTCCGTAAATAAACAACGGGTTGTAAGAATGGCCGGGGCTTTCCCCAACCCTCTTGGCAGCAGCATGGGCAAACTGGTTTGAAGGGCCCACCACAAATGTATCAAATGTGTATTTTGGATTTAAATAAATACCCCTGCTCGCAAGCTTTGTCTTTCTGTTTTCAAGCCGAGAATCCATCCTTCTGAGGGCAGCGTCCTCTTTCTCTGCCGTCTTGTACTTTACTGCTACAGGATAGCCGAGAATTCCTTCCAGGACTTCTCCAATAATAGTGGGGTAATAGTCCTCAATCCAGTCCCTGAAAAACCTGTTTGGAATTTCGAAGGTTGCAGTTTTATCTTTAAGATGAAGGAGTTTTATTGGTTTGAACCATAGGTCGAATATGCCTTCTCCAACCTTTTCAGCAATTTTAGATAGACCTTTATTCCAGATATTTTCTGTGCCTGTAACCGCTACCATCCTCCATCCTCTTTCCCGAACAGCAAATTATCCATTATTTATGAACATGTTATTAACAATTGTTAATAACTCTATCTATTTTTACCTGCTCATTATAGCCTATCTGTTAAATCAAGGGCAATAATCTGTTAGTTGATCCCAGCCAAAAATCTTTTCAACAAAAACAGCATCTTAATATAAAAACCGCATTGAACTTTTCATTGCCCTAACTCGTTGTTAAATAAATCTCAAAACGCATTATTAACAAATTAACAGCGCCTACTAAGACTACTACTTTAAATATATATAATAAAGAATAGTAGTACTATTTATTAACCTGTGATAATGTCTTTAAATATCCTTCTATAAAGACATCTATATCCCCGTTAAGAACAGCATCAACATTTCCAATCTCGATGTTCGTCCTATGGTCTTTAACAAGCCTGTAAGGCTGAAGCACATAAGACCTTATCTGGTTTCCCCATGATATCTCTTTTTTGTCCCCGATGATATTTTCGAGTGTCTGTTCCCGCTCTTTTAAGGATCTATCATAAAGCCTTGATTTCAAGATCTTCATTGCCAATTCCCTGTTTCTGTGCTGAGATCTTTCGCTCTGGCATGAAACAATTATCCCTGATGGAATATGCGTAATCCTGACAGCAGACGATACCTTGTTTACATGCTGGCCACCTGCACCGGATGCCCTGAATGTATCTGTCTTTAAATCCTCTTCCCTTATGTCGATTTTTATATCATCCTCTATTTCGGGGTATACAAGCACGGCTGAAAAGGATGTGTGTCTCCTTTTATTTGCATCAAAAGGGGATATCCTTACGAGTCTGTGGATGCCTGCCTCTGCTTTTAAATAACCGTAGGCATAAGAATTACCATTTGATTTGGCAACAGTAAAGGTCACTCCCTTAATCCCGGCCGTATCCCCTAACTGCAAATCAGCGATCTCTGTTTTGTAGCCATGGTTTTCTGCCCATCTCATATACATCCTCATTAACATCTGTGCCCAATCCTGGCTCTCTGTCCCTCCGGCACCGGGATGTATGGTTACTATTGCGTTGTTCTTATCCACTTCCCCGGAAAGAAGCAGTTTCATCTCTATGTCTTCTAATATCCTTCTGAGCTCTCCGGACCCTCTTTTGATGTCTTCAAAGAATATTTCCCCTTCATCCTCGGTTAAAATCTCCAGCGATTCTTCGAGGTAGAGAATTTTGCTGATGGCATTTTCTATAGGCTGTATTTTTTCTTCGATGTCTGATTTTTTCTTCTGCAGGTTTTTTAACCTATCAGGAGAAGACCATACATCTTCTGAGGAGAGTTCCTTTTCAATATTCGCTAATTCTGCTTTGAGTCTGTCGACATCAAAGATAACCTCTTAAAGAGTTTGCCCTTTCTTTTAATTCTACTATGTATTCTTTAAGTTCATTCTGCAATAACATTTTAGATTCCTCCTTATTACTTCCTTTTTATCAGCAGCAACACCGAACAAACGATACAGAGATACGAAAATATGTCCCCGTATTTCGTATATGGAGTCAGTGTCCTGTCTGTTTTTATATCTTTGACCAAAAATGTCCTTTTAAATAATGGCGTTGTGCTCAATATCCTTCCGCTGCTGTCTATAAACCCGGAGATCCCTGTATTTGCAGCCCTTATTACAGGCTTTCTATTCTCTATGGCCCTGAACACAGCCATGCTGAAGTGCTGATAAGGGCCGTGTGTTTTCCCAAACCAGGCATCGTTAGTTATTGTTATAATAAAGTCTCCGCCGCGGACATAAAATTTCCTTACAAGGCCAGGGAATATTATTTCGTAACAGATAAGCGTACCGAAACTTCCGAATGGTGTTACTGCCTTGATATAACTGTCCCCCGGAACATAATCCCCAACCCCAACAACTAACTTGTCGATAAAGAATAACAGGCTTCTAAGCGGAACATATTCTCCGAAGGGCACTAAATGTATTTTATCATAGATATAGGAGACATTTCCATTTTTATCAAGGAGCAATGCGCTGTTGGTATATCCGATCTCTGTTCTCTGACGCTTTTTGGTGTCTGTGTTCTGTTTTCTGTCATCTGTTTTCTGTTCTTTAGCCAGAACGCTTCCAAAAAGCATATAGGAATTCAGTTGTTTCTGAAAGTAGAGGAGATTATCTGTCAGTTCTTTGTCCTTTCCGAAGAAGAACGGCACCGAGGTTTCGGGCCATACAATAATATTCGGCTGCTCATTTGCAGCAGCAATAGATAGCTCCTGGTATGCACTGATAACTGCACTCTGGTAAGAAGGCGCCCATTTCTTATCCTGCTCGATATTTCCCTGAACAATTGCAGCGCGGATATTCGCTCCATCCCTTTTCTGGTGCAGCTTGTAAAGGCCATAGGAAAAGGTTGCTAAAAGAATAACCGGCAGGAGTACAAAACCGCTGATGGTCGGGATAAGGGAATAAAGGGGGCGCTCCGCCCTTCTTCTTTTTAATAATAAGGCATCTGCGAATGCGCCATTAATGGCTACCAAGAGAAAAGAGATTCCATAAACTCCTGTTACATCAGCCACCTGTATGAATGCAAGGAACTTATACTGGCTGTAAGCAAGGCTTGACCACGGGAAGCCGGTCAGGGCGTAAGAGCGGGCAAACTCAAGGACAGTCCAGAAGACAGGAGCGACAAACATCACAGGCAGGTCTGTTTTTCTTATATACGATGAATACAAAAGGGAGAATAAGGCCGGATAAAGACTCAGATAAAGACACAGGAGCAGGACTATCAAAAGGCTCGGCACAAGCGGTATGGAGCCGTACTTGTTTATGGAATGGTAAATCCAGTAAGTAGTGCCGAAGAAATACACAATGCCGAAGAAAAACCCTGCCTTAAATGCCGATTTTCTGTCCTTGCCGTAAAGGAAGACGAGTAGCGGTATCAAAGCAACCCATGCGAGGGGAAAGATGTCTATCTTCGGGAATGATAAAGACAGCAGCAGCCCTGAAAAAATAGCAGGGCCATAAAGCTTGTTGAATTTTGTCTGAAGATTATCCATAATTTGTAAAATTCATTGTTAATTATTACTGTCTTTTATGTTATCATAAAAAAAGTTATGCCTGCTATTATTATTATACCGTCCCGCTACGCCTCCTCCCGTTTCCCGGGAAAACCCCTCTGCCTCCTCTCAGGAAAACCCATGATTCAGCATGTTTATGAAAGGGCAAAGGAAGCAAGGCTCGCTCAGGATGTATTTGTGGCAACGGACAATAAACTCATCTATGATGCCGTGGAAGGTTTTGGCGGAAAGGCTGTTATGACATCAGAGGAACATCCATCAGGCACCGACAGGATTGCAGAGGCAGTGCAGAAGCTCCGTGATTCGGGGCTCAGGATAGAAGGAGAGGATTTAATCGTCAATGTTCAGGGAGACGAGCCTATGATTCATCCAGATATGATAGACGATGTTATAAGGCTGATGGAGGATGAAAGGGCATCTATGGGCACTCTCGCAAAAAGGATAGGGGAAGCTGAAGAGATTACAGATCCGAATATTGTAAAGGTCGTCTTTAATGCAGAGGGATTTGCCCTTTATTTTTCGAGGTCACCAATTCCATATCATAGGAATGAGTGGAAAGACCTAAGACAGATTACGGTTCACGGTTCACGGTTCACGGTTTTCAAGCACATCGGCATATATGCTTACAGAAGGGATGTATTGCTAAGCCTCTCAAAACTGCCTTCCACAAAACTGGAAGAGACAGAAAAGCTGGAGCAGTTGAGGGCTTTGGAAAACGGTTTCAGGATTAAGATAAAAGAGACAGAGTTTGAGACCATCGGCGTAGATACGCCAATGGATTTGGAAAGGGTAGAGAAATGCCTAAGTATATCTTTGTAACAGGTGGAGTCGTATCGGCATTAGGTAAAGGTATTGCAGCAGCGGCAACAGGAGCGCTTCTTGAGGCAAAGGGTCTCAGGGTCACGATGCAGAAGCTCGATCCGTATATCAATGTTGACCCGGGGACATTAAGCCCTTTTGAGCACGGAGAGGTCTTTGTTACAGATGACGGGTGCGAGACAGACCTTGATTTAGGGCATTACGAGAGATTTACACATGTAAGGACATCTCTTTTCAACAACTATACAACGGGAAAGATATATAACAATGTGATAACAAAGGAGAGAAGGGGCGATTATCTTGGAGATACCGTACAAGTCGTTCCCCACATAACCGATGAGATAAAAAGCGCCATAAAGTCTGCAGCAACAGAGGAATATGATATAGCAATAGTAGAGATTGGCGGCACGGTCGGAGACATAGAGAGTCTGCCCTTTCTTGAGGCCATAAGGCAGTTCAGGCACGATGTAGGCAGGGAAAATGTCTTATATATGCACCTGACCCTCGTTCCTTATATAAAGGCAGCAGGAGAGCTCAAGAGCAAGCCTACTCAGCACAGCGTTAAAGAGCTGAGGGCAATAGGTATCCAGCCGGATATACTCGTCTGCAGGTCAGAGATGCCCCTTTCTGCTGATGTCAAGCGTAAGATAGCCCTTCACTGTAACCTCGAGCCCGATGCTGTTATTGCAGCAATCGATGTTGAGACAGTTTACGAAGTACCGCTTTCCTTTAAATCGGAGGGCCTTGATAAGCTGATAGAAAAGAAACTGTTTCTCAACCGTCCTGAGCCTGAGCTATCCCGCTGGGCAGAGGTGGTGCACAGGATAAAAGAGCCGAAATTCGAGACAACAATAGCCATTGTCGGAAAATATGTAGGACTCAAGGATGCTTATAAAAGCCTTACAGAGGCGCTTCTCCACGGCGGCATTGCAAACAATGCGAGGGTAAACCTGCAGTGGGTTGATTCCGAAGAGATAGAGGCAAAAGGGGCAGAGAGCTTTTTATCAGAAGCGGATGGAATACTCGTACCCGGAGGATTCGGAAGCAGGGGGATAGAGGGAAAGATAGAGGCTATCAGATACGCAAGGGAAAAGAAGATACCTTACTTTGGAATATGTCTTGGAATGCAGACCGCTGTGATAGAATTCAGCCGCAATGTCTGCAAGCTTCAAGCCAACAGCACAGAATTCAATGCAAATGTAAAAGACCCTGTTATTTATCTTATGGAGAAGTGGTATAACCACAGGACAGGCAAGATAGAAGAACGCACAAAAGAATCACAGATGGGCGGTACAATGAGGCTCGGGGCATATCCCTGCATCATTAAAGAGGGCACCCATGCCTTTAATGCTTACGGAGCAAAGGAAATATCGGAAAGGCACAGGCACAGATACGAGTTTAACAACAAGTATAGAGAAATCCTTACCCAAAACGGCCTTACAATCAGTGGCACATCTCCGGATGGAGAGCTGGTGGAGATGGTTGAATTAAAAGACCATCCCTGGTTTTTGGGATGCCAGTTCCATCCTGAATTCAAATCAAAGCCCATAGAGCCGCACCCATTGTTTAAGGCATTCATAGGCGCATCCCTCAAAGAGAAGCGCGAGCTTTTTCATCTGAATGAAGGGCAGTAAGCGCATAGCCTTCATAGGCGATTCCTTAACAGAATATTTTGATTGGCAGAACCGTTTCCCTGAATATGAGGTAATGAATCTCGGGATAGCAGGGGAGACAGTTGAAGGGCTTCTTGGCCGGATTGATAGAATCATTTCATCAATCAAAAATCCCGATTGCATCTTCCTAATGACAGGCATCAATAATATCGCAATGGAGGACTTCGATATTCTCGAATCGTACAAAAAGATTGTTAGCGAACTATCATCCAAGTTTAAAGATGCAGTAATTGTTGTTCAGAGCATATTGCCCGTGAATTTACACTGGATAGATAGCGGCGTAATAAAGGCAATAAACAGGAAGCTAAAAGATATCGCTCATGAATTCAATGCAGAATACCTTGATGTATTCTCGTTTTTTGTAAATGCGCATGGAAGGTCAGAAGATAGTTATCTGCTTGACGACGGCGTGCATCTTAGTGATGCAGGGTATGATGCGTGGGCAAAGGTGGTTGAGGGGTTTTTGAAAGACTGACATCATGCTGTCATTAAGCAAAAGCTATACTTACTATGCGTGATGAGTGATGCGCATTACGCATTACGGATTACGAATTCGTTGATCTTTGAAAATTGTGAGTATTAACAATGAAAGACAGTGAAGATGAATCACTGTTATGAGGAGGTGAGAGTTTTGCTTAGAGAACAGGAATTAAAAGAACTGGCAGCTTGTGTTTACAAAGACATCAAAAGAATGTATGGTGAGAATCCAAAGCAATTACCAAGACAGTATTTTGTTTTCAAAGGACGAACTTTCGCACAAATCTTAGCTCCTCCACTTGAAGAGCTTCAGCAATTCGTCGATATGTTGAAAGCGTACAATCCAGATAAGATTTTGTTTGTTATGTATGGTCGTGGTGTGTCGTCTTTTGATATAAATACTCCAGAAGAGAAAAGTGAGAGCGGAGATTCTATACTCTTTTATATCACTAATCTTCAAACTACTGAACTATCTATGTATGCGGATATTTATGTGTGTAAAGACGGTAGTCTGGAAATCGGTCCCTTGGAAAAATCGGACGAATTTTTCGGTCCAGACATAGAACCATTTAGACCAGAACATTGGAACACGTGTACAAGAGTTCCAGTTTATGATTTGTGATTGTTGAATTTGTTATCTCATTATAGGCCTGTATTCTCATCCGCAAATTGACTCTATTACATCGCATCCATAAAATTTCATTCAAAATCTCATATTGGGGAGGGCATATGTATATCAAAAAAGAAGATTTCAATTACTTTGAGGGGCTTTATAAAAGCCTCGACGAGGCGAAAAGGAAAAGGTTTCTGGAAATACTCCTGAAAGCCGGCAGTAAAAGAGCAGGAACAGACATCTCCAAGATACAGGTAGTCGGAGATGAAATATACAACGAACGGGGTATCGATCCAAACGAAATGGTCACAAGAACCATGATTAAAAAAGCCTATAAGGCTGTAAAAGATGAATAGAAATGAAACACAGGCACAAAGGAAATGAAAATGTTATTGCGAGCCGAAGGCGAGGCAATATCAAGGACGAGATTTGATGCCTTTAAGCTGGAGGGCTTTTATTGTTATATCTTGACGGGATTTATAGCCGTGAATCCAAACACTTGAACTATATCGCAAAGATTTTTATCCGATGACACAAAAATCCAATCTTTTTCAGAAATCAAACTGAAAGCACCGAGATGCAAAGCATCCAATGTTCTTAGCCCACAGGTCTTACCGTATTTCTTTAACAAAGACTCCGCCTCCTGGATAGCTGCGTGTCCCAAAGTCTCGATATTAAAAGATGCCAATTCTTCATCAAACCCTGATATTGCCTCGTTCAATCTGGCATCGTCTATTTCGTTGTTTCTGAATCTTCGGAATAAAGCACTGATAAATTCAAGTCTGGCAAGCTCTGAAATCCACACTTCATTTTCTGGCGAGTTAATCAGTGCTGTGACTTCATCAGAACCTTCCTCTTCATGGAAAAATTTTACAAGGGCAGAGGTATCGAAGAATAACTTCATATCCTATCTTCTCTGGTCAGCAGTATATCGTTGCTCAAAGAGCCTTTGCATGACTTAAGTAATTCCCTGACTCTCTGATATGCCTTTAATGGTTTTACCGCTTTTTTCTCTTTCGCCTTGCCTTTTAAAGAAAGGATTAAATCATAGACAATGCTCAACTCCGATGGCTCCAAAGTATCCAATTCTTTTATGGTCTGTTCTTTTATCTTCATCGCGCTCCCCCTTGCATCTACTCGTTTTTTTTAAATTATAGCATACAAAAAGAATCTAATGGATGTATGCATACAGGTTGTTATTTTACTGTCTTGACAGAAAGCTGAAATGGAACAGAATATTAGATACTAATCTGACCCTTTCATATTTGATGCCTTTAAGCCGAAGTGCTTTTTCATTCAAGAAATATGGGATGTGTCCCTAATTACACTTAATTACACTTACTGTCTGCTTCTGTATTTCCTGTGATGGACAAGTTCCTGCTTAAGTGTCCCCCAGAAGCTCTCCATAGGAGCATTGTCATAACAATTTCCTTTTCTACTCATTGATGCTTTCATGCCGAATTGATCA
>JAJYXI010000025.1 GCA_021791055.1 Nitrospirota bacterium
TAAGGTAAGTTGGGCATAAAGGCTCGCAGAACAAAAGAGGTTAGATAAAGGGACTAAAGGCTGGAAGAACACCACAACTTTAACAGATTGTAACTTTTAGCTTGATAAACTTCGTTAGAAGAGGAGGCTGTTATGAACAGGCTTAAGGTCTTATTTCATGTGAATGAAAATGAAAAATGGAATATTGCCCTCGGCAATATCACAAATCTTATTAAGGATGTGGGAGAAGGTAATGCGGATATTGTAGTTCTTGCCAATGGGCCTTCTGTGGCGGCTTATGCGGATGCAGAAAAGATCGAAATAATGAAGGGGCTTTCCGAAAAAGGCACAAGATTCCTTGCATGCAGAAATTCATTAAAAAAGATGTGTGCAGATAATGTCATCTGCATAAGCGAAGAGAACCTGCCGCCTTTTGTTGGAGTGGTTCCTGCTGGGATAACCGAGATCATAAAGAGACAGAATGAAGGCTATGCGTATGTAAAGCCGTGAAAGACAGGAAAAGGTAGAGGTAAAGGTAAAGAAAAAAATTCATACCTTACCTCTACCTTTTTAGTATTTTCTTTACCTATACCTTTACCTTTTTACTGTTTTTGAGCGCTGCCTGTGCTGCTGCAAATCTTGCTATCGGAACCCTGTAAGGCGAGCAGCTCACATAGTTGAGTCCAATCCTATGGCAGAACTCAACGGACTTAGGCTCTCCTCCGTGCTCTCCGCATATGCCCATCTTCAGGTCTTTCTTGACGCCCCTGCCTTTTCCAACAGCCGTCTGCATAAGAGCGCCGACACCATTCTGGTCTATGGATATGAATGGATCTTCTTTGAGCACTCCGTTTTCTATGTAAACCGGCAGGAATCTTCCTGCGTCATCCCTCGAAAGTCCGTAGACCGTCTGTGTAAGGTCGTTTGTTCCGAATGAATAGAAATCTGCAACAGTTGCTATCTCATCGGCAGTTACACAAGCACGGGGAAGTTCTATCATTGTTCCCACCGTATAAGGAACTTTTACTTTATATTCCTGCTGAACCCTGTCTGCAGTAGAAACAACAATCTCCCGCATCTTCTGCAATTCATTAACATGACCAACGAGCGGGATCATTATCTCGGGAATTACCTTAACCTTTTCCTTTGCAAGCGCGCATGATGCCTCCATTATTGCCTGTGCCTGCATCTCGTATATTTCCGGATATGTGATTCCGAGACGGCAGCCTCTGTGTCCGAGCATAGGGTTAAACTCATGGAGCGATTTATTTTTTGCGTTAAGCTGCTCAAAAGGCACACCCATCTCATTTGCAAGCTCCATAAGCTCTTTGTCTGTATGTGGTAGAAACTCATGAAGCGGCGGGTCTAAAAGCCTTATTGTCACAGGAAAGCCTGCCATTGCCTTGAATATGCCGATAAAGTCTCCCCTCTGCATCGGAAGGAGTTTTGCGAGCGCCTTCTTCCTTCCCTCTAAAGTATCAGAGAGTATCATCTCTCTGACTGCCTTTATCCTATCCGGCGCAAAAAACATATGTTCTGTTCTGCAGAGACCAATTCCTTCGGCTCCGAAATTCCTTGCAACAGTAGCATCCTCAGGGGTGTCTGCGTTTGTCCTGACCTTTAATGTCCTGAACAGGTCTGCCCACTTCATAAGTTCCTTGTACCACGAATTGTGTTCTGGATCAGCAGGCAATAAATCGAGTTTGCCTTCATATACGCGGCCTATTGTCCCGTTAAGGGTTATCCAGTCACCCTCTTTGAGGGTCTTGCCATTAACATGAACCTCTTTTTTGTGTATATCTATATCAAGGGCAGAACAGCCTACTATGCAGCATTTGCCCCAGCCCCTTGCAACAAGGGCTGCATGGCTTGTCATTCCTCCTTTTGCCGTGAGGATTGCCTCTGCTGCATGCATTCCATGTACATCCTCAGGAGAGGTCTCACTCCTTACAAGGATAACCTTTTCGCCCATTTTTGCCCATGCCTCTGCATCATCAGCGGTGAATACTACCTTTCCAATAGCGCCGCCAGGGCCTGCAGGAAGACCCTTTGCAAGTTCGGTTGCCTTCCGTTCAGCAACGGGGGCCACGGTGGGGTGTAAGAGCTCGTCTAACTGGTCGGGTTTGACTCTCAGCACAGCCATCTCTTTGGTAATCAGTTTTGATTTTGCCATCTCAACAGCCATGCGTATTGCAGCCTGACCATTACGCTTACCAGTCCTTGTCTGGAGCATCCATAACCTTCCATCCTCTATGGTAAACTCAATGTCCTGCATGTCCGTATAATGCTTCTCAAGCTTCTTCTGGATGGCGTACAATTCTTTGTACAGCTTAGGCATTGCTTCTTCAAGGGAAGAAAGGTGCTTTGTATCTTCCGTCTTTCCTGCCTTGTTCACAGGGTTTGGTGTCCTGATGCCAGCGACAACATCTTCGCCCTGTGCATTTGGCAGCCACTCGCCGAAAAACATGTTCTCGCCTGTTGCAGGATTACGGGTAAAGGCAACGCCTGTGGCTGAGTTGTCTCCTGTATTTCCAAAGACCATTGACTGGACATTAACTGCTGTTCCCCACTCATGAGGAATCTTTTCTATCTTTCTGTATGATACGGCTCGTTTGCCCATCCATGACTGAAATACAGCGCCTATGCCGCCCCAGAGCTGTTCCTGCGGATCGTCAGGGAATTCCTTGCCCAGTGTGTGTTTAATAATTACCTTAAATTCGTCGCAAAGTATCTTTAAATCGTCAACCGTCAAATCGGTATCGCTTTTGTATCCCCTGTCTTTTTTCATTACTTCCATTGCATGCTCAAGCTTCTGGCGGATGCCTTGGCCTTCTTTTGGCTCTATGCCTGCAGCCTTTTCCATAACAACATCGGAGTACATCATAAGAAGACGGCGGTATGCGTCATAAACAAAGCGCTCGTTGTTTGTCTTTTTTATAAGACCGGGAATTGTCTTTGAGGTCAGGCCTATATTAAGCACGGTTTCCATCATGCCGGGCATGGAGCTGCGTGCACCCGAGCGCACAGACATAAGAAGCGGATTGGCGGGGTCTCCGAATTTCTTTCCCATTATCTTTTCGACCTTTGCCACTGCAGTATCCACCTGAGCCTTCAGTTCCTTGGGGTATTTCTTGTTGTTTTTGTAATAAAGCGTGCAGACTTCTGTGGTTATGGTAAAACCCGGAGGAACAGGGATGCCGAGATTAACCATCTCTGCCAGATTTGCTCCTTTGCCGCCAAGGAGATTTTTCATTTCGGCTTTTCCGTCAGCCTTGCCGGCTCCAAAGAAATAAACATATTTCTGCGCTTTTGCAGCCTTTGTAGACTTTACAGATTCTGCCGTTTTTGCCGATTTTTTGGTTTTCTTTACAACCTTTCCCATTAATTCCCTCCAGACTATTTTTTTAAAATAATATTTTAAAAAGCATTATAATTTATCCCAACTCAATAAAAAAATTCAAGAAAACAAAAGGATTTTTATTTCCCGAATTCTCCAAGCTTTAATTCTTTTCTCTTTATCTTTCCACTTATTGTCTTAGGCAGGTCATCAACGAATTCAATCTTGCGAGGATATTTGTAAGGCGCTGTGTTTTTCTTGACAAATTCCTGAAGCTCTTTTATCAAGGCATCCGACGACACATAATCCTGCGTTAAAACAATAAATGCCTTCACAACCTCGCCCCTTATCTCATCAGGGCTTGCCACAACTGCAGATTCTTTCACAGCAGGATGTTTTATAAGGACACTCTCTATTTCGAATGGCCCAATCCTGTATCCTGATGTGAGTATCACATCATCAGCCCTTCCCACAAACCAGAAATAGCCGTCTTCATCTTTGTATGCCCTGTCGCCTGTTATGTACCATTGCCCTCTTACGGTCTTTTCGGTTGCTTCAAGGTTCCCAAGGTATTCCCTGAATAATCCGACAGGTCTTTCCGGTTTTACCTTTATTGCTATGTCGCCTTCGGTATCTGGAGGCGCTGGATTACCATTTTCATCAATAATGTCCACAACAAATCCGGGCACAGGCATGCCCATAGAGCCGGGCTTTACAGAAATACATCTGAAGTTAGCCAATACATTCACCGTCTCTGTCTGGCCATAGCCGTCATAGATATATCTTCCTGTCCTCTCCTTCCAGATTTCGATGATCTCTCTATTAAGAGGCTCTCCTGCTGCAACAAAGTGGCGGACTGTCTTAAAATTCAGCCTTTCGGCAGGTATCTCCTTGACCATCATCCTGTAAGCCGTGGGAGGGCCGCAGAATGTTGTAATCGGGTATTTTTGCAATACCTCCATTGTTAATGAGGGGTGAAATTTTCCTTTTTTGTAGAAAGAAAATACTGTCGCCCCCATATGCCATGGGCCAAAGAAACTTGACCAGGCTGCCTTTGCCCATCCTGTGTCAGAAAGGTTCCAGTGAATATCACCCGGCCTGAGGTCAAGCCAGTATTTGCCTGTTAACATATGCGCAAGGGGATAAGAGGCATGGGTATGAAGCACCAGCTTAGGAGGCCCTGTTGTGCCTGATGTGAAATAGATTAAGGCAGGTTCATCAGAAAATGCCCTTTCACCTTCAAAAGAATCAGCGCCTTCTCTCTCTTTGATGTAATCATGCCATCCCTGTCTTTCACCATAAAATCCCCCCTCGCCCCCCTTTGCTAAAGGGTGGATGGGGGGATTAATGATTATTAGTAGGGCTGTATTGCCATATGCCTTTAAAGCATCTTCTATCTTTGGCGCATCTTCATCCGTTGCGACAATAGCTTTTATATCTGTTGCCGACAGCCTGTATTCGATATCCTTTGATGTCAGAAGGGTCGTCGCGGGTATCGGGATTGCATTAAGCCTCATGAGCGCAAGCATTACCTCCCACCATTCGGGGATACTTGGCAGCATGACAAGAACTTTGTCGCCCTTTTGAATTCCCATCTTTTCAAAAGCGCCTGCGCCCTTTGATGAGAGGACTTTCAATTCATCGAATGTAAATTTCTCTTCGTGTTCGCCATCTGTCCAGAAAAGGGCAAGACTATTTGATAATCTGGCACTCCATCTATCGAAGACATCGAGGGGGAAAGAAAATTTTTCAGGGACTGCGAAGGAGAATTCCCTGTATTCTTTCCAATAATCTTTCATGTTAGGCATCTGTTCCATAACTCCCCCTTTTTCGTTGCATCGGATGCTCGGCCACATGGTCTCTTAGGTTAAATATCCTTATTTGAAAGGGTTCTTTATTGTAATGTCTTTTATTGTCTGGCCGTCGGCAAGGTCCTCGGAAAGAATCGTTGTTGCTCCTCCTGAGGCAGCCGCCTCAATAATAAGCGAATCCCAAAATGAATATTTATATCTCTCGTGCAACTCAATTGCTTCTAAAACTGTAGTCATATCATTTGTCACAACATCCCATTTTGAAAGGCTCTTGATAATCTCTTTTGCTGTTGACACCTCTATAGGTGTCTTTATCTTTCCAGTTACAATAACGAAAAATTCCTGCATATTCTGGATGCTCAGCATCCCGAGACCTGAGCGCCAAAGGTCTTTCATAATGTTCACCGCGATTTGGTGCTTTGAGCCGGCATCTATATCATAAGCATAGACGAGCACATTCGTATCCACAAATACCTTATCGCCGTTCATGCAATTCCTCTCGCGAGCAAGGCATGCGTCCTCCTGTACCGAGATGAAGTCCACGTTTCATGCGTCTGATCTCGGTTTCCATAGCTTCCCTATAACCTGTGTCCTTCCTGATCTTCTCTTCAAGGGATTCCCGTATCAGGGCGCTGAGTGACTTCTCCTCCTTTAACGCTAACACCTTAGCCTTTTTCAGTATCGCCTTTGGAAGGGATAATGTTACATTCTGCCGTTCCATATAGCATCTCCTTTCATGTATCACATAGTTATGTGTATCACATATTCATGTGATATGTCAACACGCCCTGTTCTGCTTTTGGCTATTTCACTTTTGGCCTTTGCTCGCGTGGGCGATTCAGAAAAAATATTGGCGGGATAAATGTATAAACTCAGTTTTTTGTTTTACAATTTCTATTCCAATCTTTTAATAGTTCCCTCCCCATTCCCTCGGTCAATTATTTGAATATGATCGATTCCTCCAATAGCAGGTTTCATATCGCCCGCCTTCATCATATCGAGCAAAGTGCGCATAGGAGAATCATTTGCAAGATACTGGGGAACAGGTAGAGATAATGCTACCCACGCGCAAGCAATAACCGATTCACCGCACAGCGAATAATCAGTGTGTGCTTCAGGTATAGAGTTGTCAGCACAGACAATTCCACAAGCAGCAACAGGTGTATCATCACGAGGCAAGTAAACAAATCCGCCGCTCATTCCAGGCTCAACTGGTATAGAAGTTGTAAAACATTGCCATGGATACTGACGAAACCCTTGGGGATATATAGCAGTTACAGTGCCGATACGAATACTAACACGACGCTGCACTACAAACTGTTGTCCAATTCCAGTAACGTCTGTTGGTGGCAAACAATCAGAAATTTTCATTCCACCTTGAGATACCATAACAATAACATCTCCAACAGAAGGTCTGGTTGTATCTAATGGGATTGAGACTGGTTTGAAATGAGTTGCGTATGATTCTTGAGGGGCAAGAAGACAGCATGCTATATCTTCCGAGCCGTGATAAGACAAATGCCTTACGAATAACATATCAGCAATCTCAGAACCCATCCAAATTGCTCTTACTTTTTCTTCATGCAGTAAAGGTTTTTTAGAGCTATCAGGTATAAACAATGCTGAAGGTGCATGCCGAGGTATAGGGCGCTGAATATTTAGCACCCCTTCAGTAAGGACATGTTTTGCAGTGATGACTAAGGCATGGCCAGTACCTGCACCTATAAAAAAACCGGTACCTGCAAGTTCTGGCATTCGTCCATAATCAAATGCCAAGAAACCGACCAAAGAAGGACTAAGCTCGTCCATAAGTTTCGGGTTAGCACTTGAAATATCAACCCAGTAACGGTTTTCAGGATCATTAGGAATCGGCATTGTTTCAAAGGTGTTAGCCTATGATCCGCCCACATGCGGATTCGCTACGCATTCTTTCCCCCTCTCCCTTTTGAAATCACGATTTGTGATTTCAAATTCTCTACTATCTCAACCGGAACAAGTTCTTTCATTTGCCCCTCCGAATGCTCGGACGCCCCTGTCCCCAAAAAACTTATTAATGATAATACGTTATGCCTGTTAAAGACAAGGGGTTAGTAGGATACATCTCCCTCTGCGGATAATACACAAGAATAACTAAATGCAAGTAGATTTGCATTTAGTAGCACTATATGCTAAGTGTATGCCTTTATACTTTATTCTGTGAAAGTCATTAAATCATGAACAGATTATTTTCTCGAATGAAAAGGCAGAAAGCAATACCATACTTCTCGCTATAGTCGGTTGATTTTAATTACTCCTTTACATTAACCTAAATAGTTATATTTTTTAGGAGAGGTGGCCGAGCGGCTGAAGGTGCACGACTGGAAATCGTGTGTGGGGTAAAACTCACCGAGGGTTCGAATCCCTCCCTCTCCGCCATTTTGAACAATTTGAACAATCTTGAACGTTTTGAACTGTTTTTCTATAGCCGGGGGCTGGCCCTGCGCAGCAGGCAGGTGTGAACCCCGCCAGGTTCGGAAGGAAGCAACGGTAAGCATTTTGTCTGGGTGCCGCAGCAAGCCGGTCCCGCAAGCCGGCCCCCGGGTGTAGAAAAAAGCTCATAGCTCATGGCTGATAGCAAAAGTATATAATTTCAAGCTATAAACCATGGGCTATAAACTATGAGCTAAGAGCTATCAACTATGAGCTATTTAGTTTTAGCAAGAAAATGGAGACCTCAGACCTTTGAGGATTTGGTAGGTCAGGAGCCGATTTCGCGCATTCTAAAAAATGCCATTACTCAAAATAAAGTAGCCCATGCCTATATATTCTCAGGCCCAAGGGGTGTTGGCAAAACTACAACAGCAAGAATACTCGCAAAGACATTGAACTGCTTAAGCGGCCATACCCCGGATCCATGCGGCAAATGCCCGTCATGTACGGCAATCTCAGACGGCTCATCAATGGATGTCTCAGAAATTGACGGCGCCTCAAATACAGGCGTTGATAACATCAGAGACCTTCGTGAAAGGGTAAGATACGCCCCATCAGGCGGCAGGTATAAGATATACATAATAGATGAAGCGCACATGCTTTCGACATCCGCCTTTAATGCCCTATTAAAAACCCTTGAAGAGCCGCCGCCGCATGTAATCTTTGTCCTTGCTACCACAGAGCCCAAAAAGATACCGTCAACAGTGCTATCGCGCTGCCAGCATCTGCCGTTCAGAAGGATACCCGGACAGAAAATAAAAGAGAGACTGAAGTTTATCTGTAATGCCGACAGCATAAAGGCCGAAGATTCCGCACTCGAAATGATCGCAAGGGCAGCCGACGGGAGCATGAGGGATTCCTTGACAATACTCGACCAGATAGCATCGTTCTCTGAAGATATAACAGTATCGGAGATCAAAAACCTTCTCGGACTCACAGATGTCGAGACGCTTTCTAAGCTCTCAGAGGCCGTAATAGAGGGGGACAGAAAGTCCATTATCAGTATAATTTCAGAATTAACAAATACAGGAACAGACCTGAAGGCATTTACAAAAGACCTCTTGCAGTTCATAAGAAACCTGCTGATCGCAAAGATAGCAGGCGATACCGAAGACATCATGGATTTAAGCGAGGAAGAGTTAAGCGCAATCACAGATCTAAAGGGAAAGACAACAGAAGAGCACACGGCACTCATCCTTTCCGAATTAATAAAGACAGAGCCGGGGATAAAAAGCGCATTCTATCCAAGGATTGCGCTTGAGATGATACTCATAAGACTAAGCTTATTAAGCCATCTCACATCCATAAACGAGGCACTGAGAATAGTCAGCGGTCATCAGCCGGCGGTCAGCAGTCAAGAAATCAAGAGTCAAAAGTCAGAAAACAAAGTAAAAGAAACGGAAAAACGGGGAATCGGAGAACCGGAGGCAAAAATCACCCATTCACCCATTCACCCATTCACCCATTCACCGATTCAGGAGATATGGTATGCTGTCCTTGAAAAAATAGACGAAACAAACCATCCCCTGTATTCCAAGCTGAATGAGGGCTCTGTGTCTTTCGGTGATGGCGAAATTAAGATAGTATTCAACGGCGGGCTGTCTGTGCATGCAGAATCGGTCAAAGAGAATATCCCCTTTATTAAGAAGTTACTTCGGGATCTGTCAGGAAAGGATATATCCATAAATATAGAAACCGCAAAAACAAAATCCGTTACAAAAAAAGACTTAAAGGAAAAGGCTCTGAATAATCCGATAGTAAAAGAGGCCCTTGAACTATTTGAGGGAAGAATAGTAGATGTGATACCAAATACAAATGAGAAGTAAGAAGTGAGAGGTAAGAAAAGGAGGAGACAATGTCTAAAAAAATGCTTGGGGACATGATGCGTCAGGCCCAGAAGCTTCAGGACGAGATGCAGAGGATGCAGGAAGAGGCAAAGACAAAAACTGTAGAGGCAAGCTCTGGCGGAGGAATGGTCACTGTTGTTGCAAATGGCGGAGGCGAGATAGTCTCAATAAAAATAGAAAAAGATGTGGTAAATCCCGATGACGTGGAGATGCTTCAGGACCTGATACTCGCCGCATCAAACGAGGCATTGAGGAGGGCGCAGCAGATGGTCAACGAAGAGATGTCAAAACTCACAATGGGCATGCAGATTCCCGGACTCGGCGGATTGGGGAATATCTTCGGAAAATGACGCAGGGCATAATCGAAAACCTCATTACCCAGCTCACCAAACTTCCGGGAATAGGAAGAAAGAGCGCACAGAGGCTTGCTTTCTTTATACTTACCATGTCGCCGGATGATGCAAAGGGAATTGCCTCTGCAATCATCGATGTTAAAGACAAGGCGCGATTCTGCTCTACATGCTTTAACATTACAGATACCGACCCATGTAATATATGCAGCGATTCTGAGAGGGACAAAAGCAGGATATGCGTAGTGGAAGAGCCGAGCAATATCCTCGCAATAGAAAGGACAAGGAGTTTTGATGGGACATATCATGTACTGCTCGGTGCGCTCTCGCCCCTTGATGGAATTACGCCGGACAAACTGAAGATAAACGAGCTGGCACAACGGATACGGTCGGATAGTGTTAAAGAGGTAATTTTAGCCACAAATCCCAACACAAAGGGCGAGATGACAGCCCAGTATATAACAGAGGTCATAAAGCCTTTCAATATAAGGATTACAAGAATCGCTTACGGCCTGCCCATCGGAAGCGATATAGAATTCGCAGATGAAGTAACTCTATCAAAGGCTCTTGAGGGAAGAAGGGAGTTATAGTAGGCGCTAAGAAGTAAGCAGTATGTAGCGACAACAAAGAGCTTTTCTTCTGCCTACTGCTTAGCAATTACTATTGGAGTGCCTCAAGTGTCATCTTCTCCGCTGTCTCGAATACTGCCTTTTTGCCCTCCTCCGTCCTCGCCTCTATGTAAAATCTCACCTTCGGCTCTGTGCCCGAAGGCCTTATCATCAGCCATGAGCCGTCGTCAAAGACCATCTTTATGCCGTCCACGGTTATCAGGTCTTTGACTGTCCTGTTGCTTCCGCCTATATTAATTATTGTCCCTGTTTTATATTGCTCCTTAATGACCGAAAGCCTTTTTATAAGAGACTCTCCCACAAGAGAGGCATCAACAGCAATCCCTGAACGGTCAGGATAATAATAGCCGAATTCGTCCATAATATCCTTCAGATACTCGCTCAGGTTCTTGCCTGTAACAGCCATCATCTCTATTGCCAGAAGCAGACCGAACAGGGCATCCTTTTCAAGCGTATGGTTGTAACCGGAAATCCCGTCAGACTCCTCAAAGGCTACTATTGCCCTTTCAGCAGATGCCTTAAGCATGTACGGCCTGAAGTTTTTGAATCCTACCTTTGTCTCCCTAATAGGGATTCCCAGTTTTTCTGCTATGGCATTTACGAAATTGCTTGTGCCTACAGATTTTGCAACAACTCCTGAAAATTTCTTATGTACATGAAGGAAGTGGAGCGCCATTGCGCCGAAATAGTTCATGGGTATCTGCATCACTCCATCCGCATATCTGATACGGTCTCCGTCAGGATCCATAATAGCGCCAAGCTTAAATTTTGCATTGCTCTGGCTCAAAACCTTTCCAACTCCTGCCATATTCTTTTCGGAGGGCTCTGGCGCTATGCCTCCGAAGAGATAATCATCCTCTGTCCTCAGATATTTGATTTTCGAACTTTCGCCTAAAATCCTCTGAATGCGCCCCCTCGTTGCGCCATGAACATTGTCAATACAGATAATGCAATCCTCGTTATTTATAAAATCCTTTATTCTTTCAATATTCAGGGTCTTCCGCTCTTTTATGTATTTTATGTAGAGTTCTGTTAAATCTATCCTTTCAACAACTGCCCCTGACCCTTGACCCTCAACCCTTGACCCTTCTTTCATCATCCTGTTGGCTATCTCTTCAATCTTTGATGTAATCTCCGTGCCTGCAGGGCCGCCGTCAGATGGATTGAATTTGAAACCTGCATAATTTGCGGGATTATGTGAGGGGGTAAGATTTATTGAACACGCAGCATTTAACATCTCGATCCCTGCCGAAAACTCCGGTGTGATTGCCTCACCCGCATACCATGTCTTTATCCCTTCCTTTTGTAGAAGACCTATAACCTCCATAGCAAAATCAGCGCCTAAAAACCTGTTGTCGTGGCCAACAATTACTCCACGCCTTTTTATATCCTCAAAGTCCGATACGCCCATTGCCTGAATGACAGCAATATCATTGCTTTTGAACATCTCGATAATGGCAGATGTCACTACCCGAACATTATTGAATGTAAAGTCAGTGCCGATCTCGCCACGCCATCCTGATGTTCCGAATACTATCTTTGCAGGACTTGTATTTTCCCTTGCAAATTTTTCTATAACAGCCAACAGTCCTCTGTTCTTTGAGACATCTGACATTATCGTCTTCCAGCAGGCAGCAGCGTTCTCAAATATTTGAGCCACTAATCCCTCCTTCTCTCACTTCCCGAAAAAGAAAATGACAATCTCCAATATTATTAGTATCACTATAGTAAGCTCCAGCAACTCTGTCCGCTTATTTGCAATCTCTCTGTAAAGCATATCATAGACATTAGATGCTATATCCAGTTTTTTCTTTATGCCCCCTTCCCATTCCTTAACCCTGAACAGTCTCAAGGCAGCCATATAAATCTTTGCATAATAAACATCCTCTGTAACTTTTATCGAGGTGTCAATCTTTTCTGTTATGTCGGTCAATTCTGTAATAGTCTTCATAACCTTTGCAGCAAGCCTTTCGTATTTTTTAATCTTCCAGATGGAAAGTGCACCCTTGGCAGAAATGCTCTCATATATGTAATCCAGTTCCTTATCCACAATATGGTCATAATACCTGAGCTCAAGGAGCTGTGCATTGGCAAACTCAAGGATGTCAGGAATTTCCATGCTCCCGGACGGCTCAATGATAAGGGCATTGTCCCAGTTCAACACAACCCCATCGTTTTTATAATAAGAAAATCTCCATGACATGAGCTCGTCCTTAATGCGGCTTCCCAATGGCTTTTCCTCATAAAACATAAGCATGGAAATATCATAACTATTAAAAAACTCATCTGCACTGATCTCAGGATTAAATGATTCTATAAAGAAAACAGTATAGTCTTCTTCAAATCGGCTTACACTAAGTGCTGCTAACGCATCATCAATGATTGAAATTACCTGATTAAGCTGACCTCTGCATTCATTGTCAATGTCTTCGTTATCTTCCAGGCACAGAGCCAATTCTTCAAAGGATTGGAGGTCAATGTCAGTTACAGGAATCTCAAGTATTATACTTACTACTCCGTAGTCGTAAGCCTTACTGTAAACATTGATGTTAAACTTCCTGCCGGTGATTTCCTTTTCGATCCCCTTTAACTGGAATAATACAGGCGGGTTTGCAAACTCGAATGCCTTACTGAAGGGTTTTCTTTCTATCCTGAGGCGCTTTGCCTCCCTTTTGAGTTTCTCTTCTACCTTCAGAAGGTCTATCTCATATGCTACATCGTAAAGCCTGTAGATGAGTATTTTGCCTGATTTTATGATGGGCAGCTCGTTATTCATATCATTATCTACAGAAATATTATCATGTACCAATTCTGTATGTAAAATTCTTCTGCTATCCTTGCGATTTTTCTTACCCGGTGGTATCATTTTTATAATTTTGGTATCCATTCGAGACAGCGAGTGGCAAATTATAATGACATCGGTTATCCCGGAACAGGTTTTATATAGCATTGGATTCAGAAAGTTCAGGATGCGGATTATCCAATCCCGATCCTGCGCTTTTTTATTCCTATTCCTCATTTTGCTTTTAATAATCGGCTATCCTGAAGGCGCCTGGGCCAGGCGAGTTCCATCACCTTGTAAAATCAAATACCCCGGCGATGCAAAAGTGGAGTGGGAATGCAGACGCCTGCGCAAAGGCGAGACGCTCGAAAATCTTTTCGGTGATAGGTGGATAGACGTGGCCAGGTTTAATAGAATAGACAGGCGTCATGCATATCCGGGTGTCTCCATAAAAGTGCCTAAACACCTTGAGGAGATTGAAAACTTTACGCCAATGCCCGAATATTATCAACCTGCTGAATCAGAAGCAAAATTTATTTTGATCGATCTGTCGGAGCAGTTTCTGGGGGCTTATGAATACGGCAGGCTTGTATTTTCTGTACCGGTTGCAACAGGCGAAAAAGGGAATGAAACACCCTCCGGAGAATTCAGAATCACTGCATTTAACAGCCGCCACAAGTCATCATTGTATTTCATTGAGGAAACAAATATACCCTATCCCATGCATTACGGCCTCAGGTTTCATATAAGCAAGGGCGGGGTTGCTTACTGGATTCATGGCCGTGACATCCCCGGTTATCCTGCATCCCATGGTTGTATCGGACTTTATGATGAAGAAATGCAGAAAAAATATTATAAGTATCCAAAAAATCCGGTGCTGGAGGATGCAAAGACCCTCTTTGAATGGGTCATTTCACCACTCAGGGATGATGGGAACTTTCACTTGCTGAAAGATGGGCCGAAATTGAAGATCATCGGCCATGCCCCGAAGGGTTGAGTTAAACACCCCGGAAGAGATAATATATCACTGCTTAAAAAATCCGGCGTCGAGGAGGTACCACGCTATGATTTCAAGAAGGGGTTTTATAAAAGCTATAGCTGCCGGTATGGCAATCTTGCCTTTTAAGAAAGCTCTTGCATCTTCAAAAACTGAAAGAATGCTTAATTTGCACAATACCCATACCGGCGAGAGCGTAAATATTAAATACTATGATTCGGGTATTTATGACCCTGATGCATTAAATGAAATTAATTATTTATTAAGGGATCATTATACAAATGAAGTTAAGGCCATCGATGTCAAAGCTTTAGACCTGCTCTGCAACATAAAGGATATCTTCGGAAAAGACAAACAGGTGAAGATAATCTCAGGATACCGCTCGTTTGAGTATAACGAATATCTGAGAAGTCTTGGAAGGAGGGTCAGCAAAAACAGCCTCCATCTGCATGGTCTTGCTATAGACTTCGTAATACCAGGGGTGAGCAATTATGAACTCTTCCGCATTGCCAAATCCTTTGGTGTTGGCGGAGTGGGACATTATCCTGAATTCGTGCATATAGATACCGGAAGAATCAGATACTGGTAATTCCATAATCCGTAAGGAATAATGATAAGATATATGCAGGGTGTGCTGAAAAAGACTTTACACTTCGGAACATTAAACCACATAGTCTTGAATCCGTCATCTACTACATTGCTTACTATTGGGGCAAGGCGTTGGTTATCTTTGGCACACACAGAGAACAACACTTTGTAAAGGCTTTTTCAGTACACCCTGCATGTATCATTACGGATATTGGTAAATTATTGCTAATAATCACAAAATATGATAATTAAAGAATATGGATTTAAAAGACAGACATATACTCATTGCGATTGACGAATCCGAGAATGCAAAGAGGGCTGTCCTTTATGTTGCCGACGTTATCGGAGGATTTCCGGGATTTCGTGTAACACTGCTTACTATCATTCCCGAGCCTCCGGAAGACTATTTCAAAACCCCTGTGGATCGCCGTGAATGTATTGACAGTCAAAGGCATAAAACGGAACAGATGCTCGAAAACTACCGCCAGATACTCATACAATCAGGATTCAGCGAAGGTAAGGTATCTGTCAAATTAAACATCAAAGACTGTCCGTCAGTCGCAGAATGCATCCTCGATGAACTGAAGGAACTCAAGGCATGCACAGTTGTCATAGGCCGTCGTGGAATATCAAAAAAAGAGGAGTTTCTTTTCGGCAGCACATCGAGCAAAATCATACACTATGCAAAAAACTGCTCTGTATGGGTAATAGAGTGATTAGCGCTGTGAATTGTATGCAGCTATCTTTTTCCCCCACTCTAATGCCTTATGCAATATATCTTCTTCATTCCCTGTAGTCAGCCTTCCATCATTAACAACTATCTTTCCGTCCACCATAACTGTCTCAACATCGGATGCCATAGCTGCATAAACCAGATGGGAGTATACATCGTACATGGGGATTAGATGGGGCTTTTTCAGATTGACGGTGATTATGTCCGCCGATTTGCCGTTTTCAATGCTTCCAATGCTGTCTCCGAGTCCCAGCACCTCCGCGCCCCACCTTGTTGCCATGAGAAGGGCTGTTTTTGAATCAAGGACAGTGGGATCCTTTGCCGCTGCCTTATGAACCCTGGCAGCGGTGGACATCTCGCTCAATATATTCAAATCATTATTGCTTGCAGCGCCGTCGGTGCCGAAGGTAACTTTAACACCGGCCTTGAGCATCTCAGGCACACGGGCAATTCCCGATGCAAGTTTTAGATTGCTCTCTATGCAATGAGAAACGCCCACATTCCTCTTTGCAAGGATTTCTATTTCATTGTCGTCAAGCCAGACACAATGGGCAGCCAGCACCCTTTCGCTGAGAAAACCAATGTCTTCAAGATGCTCAACAGGCCTCTTTCCGTACCTCGATGTGATCTCACCGATCTCCCATTCTGTCTCTGAGAGATGGATATGTAATGGCACACCAAACTTTTCAGCCATTGTCTTTGCCCTCTTTAATGTATCGGGGCTGCATGTGTATGCAGCATGGGGAGCAATGCAGGGTGTGATTAATTCATCTCCCTTCCAGTTATTCACAAACCTTTCAGCATTGGTAAAATACTCATCGGTGGTCTTTGCCGAGGCAGTGGGAAAATCAAGAATTCCAACCCCAAGCACAGCCCTCATGCCTGCATTTTTAGTTGCACTTGCAGCGCTGTCTCCAAAGAAATACATGTCATTGTAAGTTGTGACCCCTGCCTTGAGCATCTCAAGACAGGCGAGTTCGATGGCATCCGAGATAAATTCGGGACCGAGCCAATGGTTTTCTGCAGGCCAGATATGTTTTTCGAGCCAATCCTTCAGGGGAAGGTCGTCCGCAAGTCCTCTGAAATAGACCATTGCTGCATGGGTATGGGTGTTTATAAATCCGGGCAGTACCATCCTTCCCTTGCCCTCGATAATTTTTTCTGATGAGTATTTTTTTAAAATATTTTCAGCAATGTCAATGTCAACTATCTTTGCATCCTTAACGGCAATAGCGCCGTCTCTAATCAAATCCATCTTCTCATTCATCGTGAGAATGTAGTCACCGCAGACAATATAATCAACAGGCTGCATAAAATCTAACCTCCTAAACGATCAGTGCAATCAATGTGAAAACAAATACCGCAATGCTTATGTAGCCGTTCATATTAAAGAACGCCATGTTCAGTCTGCTCAGGTCATGGGGCTTTACAAGGGAATGCTCATAAATCAGAAGCCCTGCAATCAAAATTATTCCTATCCAGTATGCGATATTCAGACTAAAAAGAATTCCGTTTACAGCAAGCAATGACCATGTAATAAAGTGGAATGCTCTCGAAAGAATCAATGATTTTCTGATTCCGAATCGCTGGGGTATGGAATGGAGTCCGTAGTTCCTGTCAAACTCCATATCCTGAAGCGCATAAAGCACATCAAAGCCTGCAAGCCAGAATACCACAGCAATGCTCAAAGGCATTATATCCCAATCAAATGTCCCCCTTACAGCAATCCATGCGCCGAGGGGTGCTGCAGAGATGGCAATGCCGAGGACAAAATGTGCCATCCATGTAAATCTCTTTGTGTAGGAATAGAGGACTAAAACTGCAATTGCAATGGGAGAAAGCTTCAAACAAAGCGGATTGAGATTATACGCGGCAAAAATAAATACGGCGAGGGATATAAAGGTAAAAATAACCGCATCCCTCATCTTTATCTTTCCCGAAGGTATTTCCCTGTTTGCTGTCCTTGGATTTGCCGCATCAATCTTCCTGTCGATTATCCTGTTCAATCCCATTGCGCCTGACCGCGCGCCCACCATTGCAACAGCAATCCATAATATCTGTTTCAGGAATGGAATCCCCGATGCAGCGAGGATAGCGCCGGTAAATGCAAATGGAAGGGCAAATACAGAGTGGGAAATCTTTATCATCTTCATGTAAAGAACTGTCTTGTTTTTAGCCATTTCCATGAAATTTATGATAACATACTTGCCGAGTCCGATTAAATTATGTTCTAATTATTGGCAACCAAAAAATTTTTCTATTTTAGCTTGACAAAGAATGAAAACTATGTTAGAAAATTCACACTAAAGGGCTTTGTCCTTTTAAGAAATTAAAGGGGGTCAGAGGGGGAGATGAAATCTCACCCACGCCTTAAAGGAGGAGAGTATGAATCCAGAAAACATCAAATATCACAAGGAACACACATGGGTAAAGGCATCAGGCAAAAAGGCAACCGTGGGGATAACGGACTACGCACAGGATGCGCTGGGAGACATTGTCTACATCGACCTTCCTGAAGTTGACGCCACAGTAGAAGCAAACACCGAAATGTCAGAGATCGAGTCCACAAAGGCAACATCGGCAGTAATAGCGCCTGTCAGCGGAACCATAGTTGAAGTCAATGAAAAACTCGGAGACTCTCCGGAAATAATCAATGAAGACCCTTATGGAAAGGGATGGATAGCAGTAATAGAGATGGACAACGAATCAGAGGTCGACGATCTCATGGATGCAGGAGACTACGAGAGATATATAGAAGAGGAAGCAAAATGAGATTAACGATAATAGGTGCAGGACCCGGGGGATATGTAGCAGCGCTAAAGGCAGCACAGCTCGGCGCACAGGTAACGGTCATAGAAGACACCGAAGTAGGCGGAACATGCCTTAACAGGGGATGCATTCCCACTAAGGCACTTGTCGCATCAGCGGAAGCCCTTCATAAGGCCAAAAACCTCGAGGAATTTGGAATAGAGGTTACAGGAGATATTAATCCTAACCTCTCCAAGATAATGGAGAGGAAAAATAAAATCGTCTCCACACAGGTAAAAGGCATCCGCTCCTTATTCAAAAGCTGGGGAGTAAACCTCATCGAAGGAAGGGGAATGATACTTACCCCTGAAAAAGTTGAAGTTCAGAAAAAAGACAATACCACAGAAATAATAGAGACAGACAAAATAATCATAGCCACAGGCTCAAGACCTGCGCAGATACCCATATTCCCCTTTGACGGCGAACACATCATGTCCAGCGATGATGCCTTGAATATCAAATCCATACCAAAGAGCCTGATAATAATAGGCGCAGGAGTAATAGGCTGCGAATTCGCATGCATATTCAAGGAACTCGGCACAGAGGTCACAATGGTGGAGATGATGCCGAGGGCTGTTTCCACCGAAGACCCGGAAATATCGGAAATCCTCGAAAAAGAACTCAAAAAGAAAAAGATAAAACTCATGACAGGAGTAAAGGTAGAAAGGGTGGAAGGCCAGCATGATGGCATCCATGTCTACCTTGCAGACGGCAAAGAACTCGTGGCGGAAAAACTCCTTGTGTCCATAGGCAGGTCGCTCAATACAGAGAATATAGGGCTTGAGGCAGTGGGAATCAAAAAGGGAACAAGGGGAGAAGTAGTCGTAAATGAAAAAATGGAGACAAACATTGAAGGCATATACGCCATAGGCGATGTAACAGGAGGCATACTCCTTGCTCATACAGCATCAAAACAGGGAATAGTGGCTGCCTGCAATGCCTGCGGCAAAGAAAAAAAATATGACTCCTCAGTCGTGCCTGCAGCAATATTCACATCCCCTGAGATAGGCTCGGTCGGCCTCAGAGAACATCAGGCTGAAGAGAAAGGCATAAACATAAAGACAGGACACTTCCAGTTCAGGGCCCTCGGCAAGGCACACGCAATGGGAGAGATTGCAGGCATGATAAAGATTGTTGCTGACGCAGATACAGATAAAGTCCTTGGCGTCCATATAATAGGCCCGCATGCATCAGACCTTGTTCATGAAGGGGCACTGGCTATGAAGGCAGGACTCACGGTAAAAGAGGTTGCCGATATGATCCATGCCCATCCCACACTTGCAGAGGGTCTGATGGAGGCAGCGGAGGATGTGCACGGAGAGGCAATTCATGCGCCAAAGAAATAGGAGGAGTCATGAGTGAGATTATAGACATATACGCACGAGAGGTAATAGATTCCAGAGGCAATCCGACAGTGGAGGTCGATATACTGCTTGACAGCGGTGCAACCGGAAGGGCCATTGTGCCTTCAGGCGCATCAACAGGTGAAAGGGAGGCACTGGAGCTCAGGGATGGAAATAAAAAGAGATTTCACGGCAAAGGGGTCTTAACCGCAATTAAAAATATAATGGAAGAGATAACCCCGAGATTACGAGGTCTGGAATCGCAGGATCAGGCACTTATAGACAACACAATGATCGAGCTTGACGGCACAGAAAATAAAAGCAGGCTCGGTGCAAACGCAATCTTAGGCGTATCAATGGCAGTTTGTCACGCATCCGCCAACGAATTGGGACTCCCCCTTTACAGGTATATAGGTGGATGTAATGCGAAGGAACTCCCTGTGCCCATGATGAATATAATGAACGGCGGAGCCCACGCTGACAATAACCTCGACATCCAGGAGTTCATGATAATGCCTGCAGGCTTCAAGGACTTTTCATCAGCATTGAGAGCAGGAGCCGAGATATTTCAGACATTGAAATCAATCCTCAAAAAGAAAAAACTGAATACTGCCGTGGGGGATGAGGGAGGTTTCGCACCGAACCTCAATACCAATGAAGAGGCAATCTCCATAATCATGCAGGCAATCACAGAGAGCGGATACAAACCTGGAAAGGATGTATTTTTAGCCCTTGATGTGGCATCATCCGAGTTTTATGAAAAAGGCAAATATAACTTTGAAGGCAAAAGGATTACATCTTCGGAGATTGTGGATTATTACGAAAAATTGACAAAAAAATATCCCATCCTCTCCATCGAAGACGGCGCAGCAGAAAACGACTGGAATGGATGGAAGCTCCTCACCGATAAAATCGGCAGCAGGGTTCAGATTGTGGGCGACGACCTCTTTGTAACCAATACAAAGATACTAAAACAGGGCATAGAAAAGGGAATAGCAAATTCAATACTCATAAAGCTGAACCAGATAGGCACTGTAACAGAAACACTCGATGCCATCGAGATGGCAAAAAGGGCAGAATACACTGCGGTAATATCCCACAGGTCAGGAGAAACAGAGGATACAACCATTGCGGATCTCGCGGTTGCCTGCAATACCGGTTTTATAAAAACAGGCTCCTTATCCAGAAGCGAAAGAATGGCAAAATACAACAGGCTTTTAAGGATAGAGGAAGAGCTGGGAGAGGCGGCAGTATTCAAGGGCAAAGAGGCGTTTTACAACATAAGTGGGAAGTGAGAAGTTTTTATTTTTTATTTTCTACTTCCAACTTCCGACTTCTTGCTTTATAATTAAACCATGAGAGGCAGGATACAACCTAAAAACCTCAGACAGCAGGTGACTGTCGAAAGAAAAAGGCGTAATGTAGTATTCTTTACCATAATCATCCTTGCCTTTCTTTATATGGGCACAACCCTTCTCCTTGGAGATATGGGACTCATAAAATATCTTAAGCTCAAGAAGGCCAAGAATAACTTAGAGACAGAGATAACCACGCTCGAAAAAGAGACCAAGACCCTTAAGACACAGATAAATGCGCTTAAAGAAGACCCCTACTATATAGAAAAACACGCAAGAGAAGAATTCGGATTAGCAAAACCTGACGAATACATCTTTCAATTCCAGAACGATGCCAAAAACCAATAATGGATAGCCCACTTTACATCGCCTTTCTCTGGCACATGCACCAGCCCTATTATAAAGACCCCTTCACAGGTATTTACAGGCTGCCGTGGGTAAGACTTCACGGAACAAAAGATTACCTCGACATGGTCAAAATCCTCGAAGAATTTCCGAATATCCGGCAGACATTCAATGTGGTTCCCTCCCTGCTCGAGCAACTTAGAGACTACATAGAAAACAATGCAGCAGACAGATACTTAGAGCTAACATTAAAAGAACCGTCAGACCTCACGGAGTCAGAAAAACTGTTCATCATAGAAAACTTTTTCCTTGCAAACTGGGACAATATGATAAAACCATTCCCCAGATATTACGAACTCCTTGTAAAAAGGGGATTCCGCTTCACAAAAGGGGATATTGTAAGGGTATCCAGATACTTTACCGATTACGATGTTAGAGACCTTCAGGTCATGTTCAATCTAAGCTGGATCGACCCCATGTTCAGGAATAACGACCCTGCTTTAAAAGAGCTTATAAAAAAGGAACGGGGCTTTACAGAAGAAGACAAACAACTCGTCATAAAAAAACAGTTCGAAATATTAAAAGATATAATCCCTGAATATAAAAAAATGAGCGAAAGCGGACAGATAGAACTGTCGGTAACGCCATTCTATCATCCCATACTTCCATTGCTCTGGGATACGGATTCTGCAAAGATAGCAATGCCTAATGTCAGATTGCCCAAAAAGAGATTCTCCCATCCGGAAGATGCCATAAAACAGATCAGGATGTCCATGGATTACTTTGAAAAGATTTTCGGACACAGGCCGTCAGGCATGTGGCCTTCTGAAGGTTCTGTGAGCGAGGATGTAGTCAGGGCTATGAGTGTGGAGGGCATTAAATGGGTTGCAACAGACGAAGAGGTTCTGGCGATGTCCCTGCAGAAAGCCCTGAGAAGCCCTGAGGGCTATCTCACAGATGCCATGAGTCTTTACAGGCCATATCAATTAAACAATGTCTCCATCATCTTCAGAGACCATAAACTCTCGGACCTTATAGGCTTTGTATATTCGGGATGGAAACCTGAAAAGGCTGTGGAAGACTTCATGGGGAAATTGATACAGATAAGGAACACACTGCCCAAAGACAGGCCGTACATAGTCCCGGTAATCCTCGACGGAGAAAACGCATGGGAGTATTACAAAAATGACGGGCATGACTTCTTGCGAGGACTTTATAAAGCATTGAGCAATGACAGCAGGTTTAAGACAGTAACCGTCTCGGAATTTATTAATGAGCATGGTTCCGGAGACCATCTCCCAAGGCTCCATACAGGCTCATGGATTAATGCAAACTTCGGGATATGGATAGGCCACGAAGAGGACAACCTGGCATGGGACTATCTTGCACAGACAAGGGAAGATCTGGGAATATTCTCAAAAGCCAACCCTGACAGGGATATTACCGATGCATGGAATGCCATTTATGCAGCAGAAGGAAGCGACTGGAACTGGTGGTATGGAGACGAGCATACAACAGAAACACAGGAGGACTTTGACGAACTTTTCAGGGGTTATCTAATGCAGGCATACAAAGTGATAGGCAAGGATATCCCGCCCCATCTATATGTACCGGTATTGCTTGAAGACAGGGGCATCGAACCTGTTACACAGGCAAGGGGCTTCATATCTCCCAGGATCGACGGCTTTGTAACAAGCTACTTCGAATGGTATCAAGGGGCTTATGTGGATGTAAAAAGATCAGGCGGAAGCATGCACAAATCAGAGAGCTTTGTCTCGGCCATTTATTACGGCTTTAATAAAGACAATCTCTATCTGAGGGTCGACCCCTCGATCCCGTTTACAGAAATACAGGAGCATATTATGCTTCAGATAAATATTGTCCATCCATTCACATTCAAAATCGTATGCGATTTACACGAAAGTCCATCGAGCGCCACAATCCATGAAAGGGTATTCGAGGAATGGATCATGGCGAAATCCACCGAGAATGTGGCAGCAAAGGAAATTTTCGAAATAGAAATACCATTTGCTGATATAAAGGCAAGGGAGAATGACGAAATCCACTTCTCCATCGACATAATGAGGAACGGCGAAGAGGTGGAGAGATGCCCGTGGAGGGGCTACATAACCGTAACAGTTCCAACGCCTTATTATGAGACGCTGATGTGGTATTGAATCGCGAAAAAATTTAAAATTGTTTTTTGCTTTTCCTCAAAGTGTTCATGCTTTAGTCCCCTTGCTTTCGTTCCCTTATTCCAGTCTAATTCTGATTATTTCACCCGGATAAATTCTATTGGGATTACCGCTCTTCAAAGTATCTTTATTTTCATTCCAGATTTTTTTCCATTGCATGCCGTCGCCATAATAAATCTCAGCCAATCCCCAGAGAGTATCGCCTTTGTATATTGTTTTAACTTCAACAGCCTCAACAACACCGGTTTCAACAGACATAGAGTAACCAACCAATCTCAGGTATGCTTCCCTCATGTCAAAGGTAAAAGCAGTGTAACTATCAGCATTATTCAGATGTTCATCGCATGATAATTCACTGAATCGTTTATGATCCTCCCCTTTTTCGTATACTTCCTTAGTAATTAAATTCAGAATTGGCATATCTCTTTTTAGAATATTAAGCCTGTGCACGCTCTCGTGAATCATAGTTCTCAAAAATTCTTGGCAATTGTCGCTAAAGAAATTCGTAATATAATCCTGCTCTATAATTCCATGATTTACCAATGCAGTACTAAAAGTCGTGGTATTTGGCCGAGAGGGAAGAGTATTACCATACACCTCTTGGCTCTCTTCGATATTATATGTAACATTGCCTTTTAAGCCGCGCTGATGTGTGAGTATCATTGATAAAACTTTGGAGAATAAACTATATGCCTTTCCTTTTAAATAAGAATTATCACATTTAAATTTATTTTCAAGAACTTCAAATATAGATTTCTGATTTTTAGGTTCCTTAAGGTATATAAGCGCCTGTTCTACTAAACTTACAGCTTGTGCAGTATAAAAGACAAATGCATTATCCAGATTAATTGCACTGATACGTTGAATTTCCGCTTCCGCCTGTTTCGCTTGTAATTCCTGGTTTTGCAATCTGGCATTTTTAGCTATTTTTAAATTTTCTTTATACTCGTTTAGTGCTGCCGTTCTGATTTTTTCAAATAATACAAGAGCATCTACAGTAAATTTTGTTTTCATAAACTATATTCCATATATCAAACATTGCAAAGAGTATTCTCATTCTTCGGCAATTGATCTTCTATCACTATAAAATCCGTAGGTATTACAGCAGGTGTTGTGGAAATTACCCGAGGATGTTCTTCTATAAGTTCTCTGTCCAGAATAAGATCCTGAAATAAAGCGGTTAACTCATCTGATCCTGAATCTCTATTAAAATCAAAAGTGCCATCGACAAAATACTGGACTATCTGGCTTTCCAGATACTCATTCGGCTGAAGCGGGATTAATACCTGCGCCCATAAAGCTTTCATAAACGCCCTTCTTCTTTCGTCAACACCCGAAAATGCACCCATTTTTTCCAGTTTAATTTCATTCCCGTTCGGGCCGTAGTTATACAACTTGTAACTCATGTTCTTCCAATCAATGGCATTCTCGAACAGATTCATTTTTTCTAAGGTGTAGGTATTGCCGGAAGTATCATGGTAATTATTTAACGAGTTAAGGATCAGCTCTTTTAATGCCAATCGTTCTTCATTTCTAAGGGTGCTGGGGGACTTGGTTATTCTACCGGCATTGCCCGAAATAAATGTCTTGCTTTCATATTCGGCCAAAAGCTGCAAATAGGATTGATACAGGTTGTCAAATGTTTCCAACCTCCATTTATCCAATCCTTCATCCGTTCTTTTGAGACATGCGGTCAGATTTATGGTTACCCCTGGCTTTATTGCCTAAAGCCGCGCCAGCCAACTTAAGAGGCAAATGGGCTGGAATGCTAATACCATTACTTCCATGATTTACTGTTGCATGAACTTCTCTAACCTCGTAACCATCAGGCAGCTTTATATTATCATTTATTAAAAACCTCTTATATTCCTGAAAGAATGGTGTAAGCGTTGCAGCAATTTTTTCAATATTAAACTCCTGCTGTTCCACATTAACATTTGTGCTGTCCGTTTTATAAGTTTTTCCAATGGTGAGAACAGGAGAAGGAGGAGGTTGTACATTGGCGGCTTTAAACCGGCCGGCTAATTCTTTGTAGTTGCCTGGGTTAATATCATTCGGGGAAATGTCAAATACAGGTTTTGCGCCGAGTTCATTAAGGCTTAATTTTATTTTTTGGGTTTTCTCGCACAATAAATTCCTTCCGGGCAGAGATACGTTTGCCAATAAAAAAAGCCTCACCCCATAAAGGGTTTCCGTAATACAGATATGTTTGTCTAAAAAACAATAAATCCCATTCAGGGATTTTCCGCCCGCTGTATTATTGATCTCATGAAGATCGGTGGTTTCATATAATGAATATGCCCTGCTCAACCTCTTTTCAATTGTAGTTTTCTTGGTCTTTTCAATAGCCTTATTAATAATTTCTTGAGAAAAATTAGAGCTGTTTGAAGTGCTTAAACTGGTATCCACACCCATGCCTAAATTCGCGCCTACCGATGCGCTTCCTTCCAGATCAACAACTCCTATTGTTCCGCTGCCGCATAAGTCTGCTTGTCGTTCAATTGGGTTTTGGTGTTATCTTCTTTAGCCTTCATCGAAGATATTTTGAATGTCGTTTTGTTTAAAATAGCAGGTGCATACCTTTTTTCTTCTCTTATTTTATGCAATTCGGGAAATAGTTCTAAAAAGTTTAAAATCTTCGTAACCGAGTTTACTCTGTCTTCGTCTTTCAATATTTTGAAGGCTAACAAAGACCATACACAGTTTTCATAATCTGCCCTGTATCTGCTTTCGTCTTTGAAAGAAATTGCTCTAAAAGCATCGAGGTCTTTAATGGCATCTTTGGATGGTAATTTATGAGGGGGTAAGCCGGCAATTTTTAAATGGCTGAAATAATCGTAACGAAGGTCTGATTCATTATTAATCACCTTATCCGATTTGATGAAGTCTTTAGCCCATTTCGTCTGCTCTTCTGCCGACTTATCGATTAACGCCTTTAGACCTTTTACTTTTTTAGCCCTTAATCTTAAATCTATGATTTTAGGCGGTTCGATATTTACATACTTGAAAAGTTCTTTTGAACCGTATCGATTTTTATTTGAGTCGTTAGTTGTTGTCATAGTTATCTCTCCTTTGCTGTAAAATTAGCGTTTCAATGTTACTGAAATATAGCACGAAAATCCGCAAATATCATCTCTGATAAATATGCACATCCCTCTGTGGAAATGGGATTCTTATTCCCATCTCGTTGAATCTTTTATAGATTCCCCTGTTTATCTCGTCTACTGTCCTCAGTCTGAGGGCAGGCTCTTTTATCCAGCATAATAGCTCAAGGTTCAGCGCTGATTCTCCGAACGCATTGAAGAATACCTTCGGTGCAGGGTCATTGAGAATGTTTCCATTCTGTATGGCAATGCCGGTTAATGTCTTCTCTACAAGATCTATATCGCTTCCATAGGCGACATTTACAGGAATTCTTACCCTGAGATTGGGTGTCGGCGCGCTCTCATTTACTATTTTTGAGCCGGCGATTATGGAATTAGGGATGGTTATCATTATGTCATCAAGGGTTTTTATCCGTGTGCTCCTTATACCGATTGACACAACCTCTCCCCTGTCAACCTTATCGATGACAATAAAATCGCCTATCTTAAACGGCTTGTCCGCAAATACGCTTAGCCCTCCAAAAAAATTTGCTATGGTGTCCTTTGCTGCCAATGCAATAGCAGCGCCCGCAATTCCTGCTGATGCAATAAGAGGCGTGATGTTTATCTTCCATATGGATAAAATAACCATGAGCGAGGCAAGGATTATTGCTATCTTTGAGACATTCTCAATTAAAGGGACTATGTCTTTGCTCAAGCCTGTTACATCAGATACCTTATGGATGGCGTCTTCAATAACAATATTGCTTATCTTTACGGCTGCAATAGTCCAGATTACTGCCATTATGGAATAGATGATGCCGTCAGCATAAAAGACAACCTTCTGCGAAGGCTTAAGATATGCAATAGCAAGAACAATCCCGATCAATATAATCGTGAAATAAATGGGTCTATGAATAGCATCCAGTATCCTGTCATCGATATCACTCTTTGTGAATTTTGTAAATTTACGCAGGACTTTATACACAAACAAATCTGCAAGCTTTGCTATCACAATGAAAGCAAAGATGGAAATGATTGCATTAATATAAGGCGATGCCGAGATATTGAGTGATTCTATCAGTCTTGTCATAAATTCCCTCCTATTCTTCGATATAATTCAAGTCTTTGTGGAAAGTATCTTCAAGACGGTAGAGCGCGTAAAATGCAATAAGCATGCATAAGGCACCTACAATAGCACCTGCGTTAAGAATGCCGAAATATTTTTTGGTTGTCTGAAACAGAAAGGTAATGGGTATAACCGTACCGCGGATGAAATTAGGCACTGTTGAAGCCACTGTTGCCCTTATGTTGGTGCCGAACTGCTCTGCGGCTATGGTGATGAATATGGCCCAGTAGCCCACGGCAAAGCCGATTATGCCGCAGCTTAGATAAAACAATGAGGAACTCGCTCCGTGGAGCATGAAATATAAGGCTATGGAGATGGAGGATAGTACCAGAAACATCAATACAATCTTTTTCCTGCTCTGAAAATACTGGCTGAGGAACCCGCTGATAAAATCGCCAAAGACCAATCCTATATAGCAGAACATCACTGCCTCTCCTGCATTAATAGTCCCTGAAATATTCATTGTCTTTGCGAATTCAGGCGAAAAGGTAATGAGTATGCCTACACAGAACCATATGGGAAGCCCAATGAGGATGGAGTTCATATATTTGAAGAAACGCCTGCGGTTGGTGAAAAGCATAAATAAATTTCCTCTGCTTATGTCCCTTTCTTCTATCTGTTTATACATCCCTGACTCATAAACACTTATCCTCATTATGAGCAGGAGCATTCCAAGTCCTCCGCCTATGAAATAGGCAATCCTCCAGTCAAAATGCCTTGCAATATAATTTGCAAGGATAGCGCCTGTAACGCCTACGGTTGCAACAATCATAGTGCCATAGCCCCGTGAATGTTTCGGCAGATTTTCCAGCACAAGGGTTACCCCTGCCCCAAGCTCTCCAGCCAGCCCGATTCCTGCAATGAATCTCCATACAGCATAGCTTTGGATTGAATCCACAAAGCCATTGGCAATATTTGCTATGGAATACAGAAATATCGAGCCGAACAATATCTTCACCCTTCCCTTTTTGTCTCCGAGTATTCCCCATAAGATGCCGCCGAGGAGCATGCCAGCCATCTGCATATTCAGAAGGAAAACCCCTTTATCGAGAATGTCCTGTCCTGCAAGTCCTATGGATTTAAGGCTCTGAACCCTCACAATGCTGAAGAGTATGAGGTCATAGATATCGACAAAATATCCGAGGGCAGCAACTATGACAGGGACAGAGAGCAGATCTCTGCTGAAGCTCACCCTCTCTTCAGGCAATGCAGAAATCTCAAAATCCTTCATTCTTTCATATCTCCGAATATAGCAATTTCTAATCAAAGTCAATTTCTAATCAAAAAACTGTTGTCAACAAATAGAATTGTCCGATTATAGAGCAAATAAACTGTCCGGTCTGCAGCTATTAGATATCAGGCAGCTTTCTTGTTCTTATTGACGACCTCCTTTCCTTGTGAATTATAAGAGGCC
>JAJYXI010000069.1 GCA_021791055.1 Nitrospirota bacterium
AGGTAAGTTGGGCATAAAGGCTCGCAGAACAAAAGAGGTTAGATAAAGGGACTAAAGGCTGGAAGAACACCACAACTTTAACAGATTGTAACTTTTAGCTTGATAAACTTCGTTAGAAGAGGAGGTTAACCATGAAACAGAATGTGAAAAAATGCCGGTGGACACTGTTGCTGATTCTTGTTGCCGCGTTTATTGTGACGTTGGCGACAGCTTTTGCTCAAGACACCGGAAAGAAAACTTCGAGCTACGCTCCGGTTGACATCAAAGAAGACTTCGCGACAATGATGGCCCGGATGAAGGCTGCTAAGCCTGAGGTGGAGAAAAAGCACATGGACCTGCTCAATGAGCTATGACTTGGGCAACCGTCCTGCCAAGGGGGTGACCATGTCGCGTGGAAAACCCATACAGGAAGGTGTCAGGGTCAAACTTTCCAAAGGCATGACATGGGAAAGGCTGGCAACGATGAGTCCTGATGAGATCCGTGAAAAGGACGTTTTCCCTGCGGGGTTTTTCCCTCTCCCTTTCCCAAATCACCCCGAAGACGGTATGCTCTTCCCTAAGTTCCATATTGATGAGATTAAAAAACAAGAAGGCAGGGACCTTACCCGCTTCGACCTTGATTATGACCTGCCAGACCACTTTTTACCCGAGTTTCCGGCCCCCATATATCTGACGACACGGCCTGATCTCGGCGATGTCTCCCAAGGCAAGCTCGTGACGATAATGAACTACTACGAGCTGTTCAACGGGGTCCTGAATCCCAAGCAACTCGAAGGCCTGCGCCTGCTGGTGACACCATTCCCACAGCAGCAGTTCAATCAGACTGAAGACAGGCGTACTGAAAAGCCGAGCCGCGGCGTTGTCTGCTTCGACTGCCACGCAAATGGGCATACAAATGCGTCTACGCACCTGGTAGGAGATATACGTCCGCAGGAGTTCCGACACCGCATTGATACGCCTACTCTGCGGGGTGTGAACATCCAGCGTTTGTTCGGTTCTCAGCGTGCATTGAAGAGCGTAGAAGACTTCACAGAGTTTGAACAGCGTGCAGCCTACTTCGATGGCGACCCTGTTATCGCAACTAAAAAGGGTATCAACATCCTCGATCGCGGCCACCAGGTGCACGCCATGGCTGAGTTCCAGGCACTCCTGGACTTTTCCCCTGCTCCAAAACTCGGTATTAACGGCAAGCTGGATGCGAAAAAAGCCAGTGAGTCCGAGATGCGTGGGCAGCAGCTCTTCTTCGGAAAGGCGAATTGCGGCAGCTGCCACCCGGCGCCCTATTACACCGACAACCTCATGCACAACCTGAAGACAGAGCGCTTCTACAAGACGAGAATGATCAACGGGCGCATGGCCAGCGCAGACGGCCCGATCAAGACCTTCCCCTTGCGCGGCATCAAGGATTCGCCGCCCTATCTGCACGATGACAGACTGCTGACATTGGAGGACACGGTAGAGTTCTTCAACCTGATACTTGAACTCAAACTTAATGATCAGGAAAAGAAGGATCTTGTGGCATTTATGAGGGCACTTTAATAGCATTGTAAAATAATAACGGCGAAACGGCGACTAACTCAGGTGCAGGCCGAAATGACCTGCACAAAACTGTTACAAAAGGAACAATAAAGAGAATCGGAAGAAGGGAGAAAGGAGGTGAAAAAGATCACAGGAAAATAGCCAAAGCGTAAAGCTCCCCGTGGCGAGTTCACAAAAGGAGGTTAGCATTCCTTGTCTTCATAAGTCGTGGGAAGTTTTGTTGTACTAATCGGCGACTAAAGACAGGATGGGATTATGCTAAAATGAGAACTAAGCCGGCATTTAATAACCTAATATAAAATCATCATCCGTGGAGGGGAAAATGATTGCTAAAGGGAAAATGTTAGCGCTGGGAATGTTATTGATTGCATTGGCCGCCTTTGGAGCACCGTATACATTAACGGCGCAGGATAAGGTTTTGAATGTATACGGACCCGGCGGCCCTCTCGGTCCAATGAAAGAATGTGCCGAAATGTTTTCGAAGGCGCAGGGGATTGAGGTAAAGGTTGTTGCGGGGCCAACCCCGAAATGGATTGAGCAGGCCAAACAGGATGCTGATATCATCTTTGGCGGGGCCGAATATATGCTGACAGAATTCGTCCAGAAATACCCCGGTCTTGTTGAAGAAAAAACTCGGACGAGTCTCTATATCAGGGCAGCAGGTGTCTTGGTACGAAAAGGGAATCCCAAAAAGATCAAATCACTCGCCGATATGGCAAAGGATGGCATCAAACTTATAGACGTGAACGGCGCTGGTCAGATTGGTCTATGGGAAGACATGGCTGGCATTCATGGCCTCATTCCGGGCATTCAAAAAAATATTGCCTTATCTGTGACAACGAGTGCAGAGGCTATAGAGAAATGGAAAGCCATGCCCGAGTTCGATGCGTGGATTACGTATGAATCATGGCATTACCGCCTTAAAGAGGTAACAGATTTGGTCACACTGCCGGAGAAACAAAAGCTCTACAGGGGGACACCCATTGCAGTTACAACGATTTCTAAAAATAAAGAGTTAGCAAAACAGTTTATTGATTTTTTAAAAACCGAACAATGCCATAAGGTTTTTCAGAAATGGGGATGGAAATAAAACGTTTGCAAGGCTGCAACAGGTGAAGCTCCAGGGAGGACTTTATGGACAGAAGGGATTTCTTGAAAACAGCGGCAATTTTGCCCATAGCACTGAATATTGGAGGAGGAAGCATGCTATCAAAAATACCTTTAAATCTTGATAAGGTCAAAAAGGAGGGCATAGACAAAGAGATACTGAGGGCAGGAATCATAGCTGAATTAGACGCCATAAATCTCTATGAGCAGATGGCTGCGATGACCACAAACGAAAACATAAGAAAGATTCTTCTGGACATTGCAAAGGAAGAAAAGACTCACGTGGGAGAATTCCATGCACTCCTGCTCAAAGAAGATAAAGAGCAGGAAAAAGAAATGGAGGAAGGTAAAAAAGAGGTCAAAGAGATAACAGGAAAATAAAGGAGGTAAGTTATGCATCCGATGACAAGGAAAATCTCAAGTCTGCCTTCTCTGGAGAGAGTCAGGCGCACATGAAATATATCGTATTCGCTGACAAGGCAGAGGAAGAAGGCTTTAAAGAAATAGCGAGACTTTTCAGAGCCATAGCCTTCGCAGAAAGAGTTCATGCATCAAACCACCTCAACGCATTAAACGGAAGCAATCTCACAATGGACAATCTCGATATTGCCATTGATGGGGAGACCTTTGAGGTGAATGAAATGTACCCTGCTTACAAAGCAGTGGCAGAATTACAGGATGAGAAAAAGGCTGTCAAATCCATGCATTATGCTCTTGAGGCTGAGAAGATACACGCTGTCTTATATCGCAAGGCAAAGGACGCCGTGAAGGGTGGAAAGGATTTAGAGATCGGTGAGATTAATATCTGTCCTGTTTGCGGCCATACAGTTGTTGGTAAGGCCCCTGGGAGATGTCCTATATGTGGGGTTCAGGGAGATAAGTTTAAAAGGTTTTAGGGAATAAAAATGCTGCGATTAATACTTATTGTAGCTGCGGTAGTTCTGTTTCCTTTCGAGGTATTCCCTCAGGATTCAACGATCAACGACAGTTTCCCTAACGGGAGGCCTGAACTGCGATGGGCCTTCTTTCCCTATTTCAATCTCGATAATCTCGAAGGGGCACGGGACAGTAAAGCCCCTGACGGTGACAATGGCATCGGGATATTGAAAAATACAAATGTTGGCGGATTTGCAAGTCTCAGTTATGCAGTGACAAGACAGATGTCCAATTTCTATTCAGAAACACTGATATACTGCCCTGTCACCGAGGGAAGTAAGGGTCCTTTATCAGGGATAGCCTTTCTTATAGACCCGATAAAAGGAAGCTTTTACAGGTTGGTCTGTGACTTCAAAACCAACGACCCTACAATAAATCTCGCATATGTGGGAATCGATACGAGGAATTTCCCTGTTTACTTAAAATTCTGGGATTCAAAGGAGATACCTGGTGGAATCCCAAAAGCATCAAGCTGGCATAAGATGGCTGTCAGAGTTAAAGAGGGAAGAGTGACTATATACTGGGATGGAAAAGAACTTAAAGGGGGTCCTTTCCTTGTCGATAAGATCAAGAGGGGTTTTGTCGGGGTCTATGTAAACTTCGTTGGTGGTCTTGGGGAGGCAACCACAAAGGTGGATGGATTTATGTTAAAGGAAGAATGAGATTATTAGAAAAATACTGAGGAAAAGAGGAGGTAAAGATGAATGACGGATTTACGAGGAGGGATTTTTTAAGGGCTGCCGGGGTTCTTTCCGCAATGACGGCATTCGGGGAAATTCCTTCTAATTTGTTTGCATCCGATGAAAGAAGACTTGTGAGATTTCCTGAAAAGACGGATTTGATACTCCTTACCTCAAGACCGCCTAATCTGGAGACACCTATCCATTATTTCAAGGAACTCATTACACCAAACGATGCACTTTTCGTTAGATGGCATATAGCCCCTATCCCCACTTCTGTTGATTTAAATCTTTGGAAACTCAAAGTGGGCGGCAATGCCGAAAAGGAGCTTCAGTTATCCATAGATGACCTGAAAAAGTTTGAGAAGGTAACCTATACAGCGGTTATACAGTGTTCGGGTAATGGCAGAAGCTTCTTTGAACCAGGGGTGCCCGGTGGACAATGGGGCAATGGTGCTATGGGGAATATTACATGGAGCGGCGCACGCCTTAAGGATATCATTAATATGGCAGGAATTAAAGCAGGCTCTGTGGATGTTTCTTTCAACGGGCTTGATACAGGAACCCTGCCAACCGTCCCAGATTTTATAAAGAGCCTGCCTGTTGATAAGGCAATGGAAGAAGACATTATTGTCGCATACGAGATGAATGGTGAGCCTCTTACCATGCTTAATGGTTTTCCTGCAAGGCTTATTGTACCCGGATGGTATGCCACATACTGGGTAAAGTCATTAAGTGAGATTACTGTTTTATCAAAACCCTTTGAGGAGTTCTGGATGAAACCCGCATACAGGATACCTGATAATCCCTGTGGTTGTATTACACCCGGTACCACTCCGA
>JAJYXI010000020.1 GCA_021791055.1 Nitrospirota bacterium
ATGCCTTTTGGCCTTCTTCCTCCGTGCGTATAGACCTCCCATGCCCTGCGGGACAGGTCGGCGATAAAAAGCCTTCCTTTGAGTTTGCTGCTTGTAGTATTCAGCCAGTCCGGGGTTTCCCTCGGGTGCTCGATCTCGAATCTCGAATCATGTACTCTCTTTGCATCTATGGCAACAACAATGCACTGGCTTCCGAACCTTTCTGCAGCCTGCCTTATGAATTCTGGATTATTGACAGCAGTAGTGTTTATCGAAACCTTGTCGCATCCAGCGTTGAGCAGGTCGCGAATATCATTAAGAATCTTTATACCTCCGCCCACGGTCAATGGCATAAACACATCTGTTGCCGTCTTTTCCACTACATCGAGGATGATCTTTCTCTTTTCATGGGATGCCGTAATATCGAGGAATACAAGTTCGTCAGCGCCCTGCTCGTCATAAAAAATGGCGTTGTCAACAGGGTCTCCTGCGTCCCTTATATTCACGAAGTTGACTCCCTTGACAACCCTTCCATCCTTGACATCAAGGCATGGTATTATTCTTTTGGCAAGCATCTTAAGAACGTCCTCCGGTTAATTTTATCGCTTCTTTTAAATTAATTGCACCCGAATATATTGCCTTTCCCGTGATTGCGCCCCAGAGATTTTTTATTGTCATTAAATTTTTTATGTCATCAATAGACGATACACCTCCTGAAGCTATGACAGGGATGTTGAGCGTTTCAACCAATTCTCTTGTTGCCTCAATATTCGGACCTGTCATCATACCGTCCTTTGAAATGTCAGTATAGATTATTCCTGCGGCTCCGTAATCCTGCATACTCAACGCAAGCTCCCTTGCCTCAACATGGGTCACCTCCACCCAGCCCTTTACAGCAACAAAACCGCTTTTTGCATCGATGCCCACAACCACCCTGCCGGGATATTTTTTACATGCCTCTTTTACAAGCTCTGGTTTTTCTATGGCAACCGTGCCGAGAATAACCCTGTTGATTCCAATGGATATAAGCAGATCAATTCGCTCCATGTCCCTTATTCCTCCGCCCACTTCTATGTCCATGTTTACCGCTTCCCTGATTCTTCGAATGCTTTCTATGTTTTTCTGATTGCCTGTAAATGCGCCGTCGAGGTCAACAACATGGAGGAGTCTTGCGCCGCATGACTCCCATTTCTGCGCAGTTGATGGAGGGTCGTCGGAATAAACTGTGGCATCCTCCTTCTTGCCCTGAAGGAGTCTTACACAAAGGCCGTCCTTTAAGTCTATTGCAGGAATTACAATCATAGGGTAATATAACAAAAAGTGTTTCAGGAAATGAAATATGAAATTTAGATTTTTGCTTTTTGCTTTTTTTCTATACATCTGCGCTGATGTCTTTGCTTTTGATATTCCTGAAAAGCTCCATTACGACCTCACATGGGCAGGAATAAAAGCAGGGGAATCTATCCTTGAGGCAAAAGACAACGGCACTGACATACAATTCATCTCAAAGGCGAACTCTGCCAAGTGGGTTTCTATTTTCTATACGGTGGAAGATACAGTTGTCAGCACCCTGAAAAAGGAGCGATTCCAAAACTTCGTAGGGGTTCCTCAAAATTACAGAATAAAGATCAGGGAGGGAAGGCACCGGAGGGATAAAGAGATTATTTTCGACCGCACATCAAAGAAAGTGACTTATATAAACCATCTCGATAAAGAAAAGATAGATTTTGATATAGACACCTCATCGCTGCTCGATCCCCTTTCGAGTTTCTATTATGTGAGAACTCTGTCTTTAGAGGTCGGCAAGTCTGTTTTTATCGATGTGTTTGACAATAAAAAGCTGTACAAGGTCGAAATACAGGTCTTAAACAAGGAAACTGTTGAAACCCCCCTCGGCACATTCAAGACCATCCTCATCAAGCCTATCATGAAGTCGGAAGGTATTTTTTACAGAAAGGGCGATATCCTAATCTGGCTCACGGATGACGAAAAAAAGATTCCGGTTATGCTGAAGACCAAAGTTCCGGTAGGGTCGGTAAAGGCAGTCCTTGTGAACGGGAAATATTAACACTGATAGAAAGTAGAGAGGACTGTCGAAGTCGCTCCAATACCGTGTCCTCATTACCAACCAAAGGCATTCATTCTTTAAATCCATTAAAATACTTGACATGATATGGCTAAAGTATTATTATATGAACATATAGAGGTGCAAAATGCCGACAGCAGTGAAAGATTATTACCAGATACTCGGAATCAGCAGGGATGCTTCTCAGGATGATATAAAAAAGGCTTACAGGAAGCTTGCAAGGAAATATCATCCTGACCTGAATCCCGGAGACAAGACTGCCGAGGAAAAATTTAAAGAGATAAACGAGGCGTATGCCGTGCTCGGCGACCCGCAAAAACGCGCAGAGTATGACAGGGCGGGCACTACATTTGAGCAGTTCGCTGGATTCGAAGGATTTAAAGGCTTTGACTTTGGTGAGACATTTGATTTCGGCGATATATTTGGCGATTTTTTTGGAAATATGGGCGGCACAAGATTCGGAGCAGAGCCTCATTATGCAAAGGGCGAAGACATACTCATGGGAATTGAGCTCACCCTCGAGGAGGCATTTACAGGAGTAACCAGACCAATAAGCATCACAAGGGCTGTTAACTGCGATACATGCAGCGGTACCGGTGCAGAGTCTTCTCAGACATGCCCTGCATGCAGGGGAACCGGGAAGATCCAGATATCAAAGGGATTTTTCAAAATTGCACAGACATGTGCTGAATGCAGAGGCACAGGAAGAAAGATTACTTCTTTATGTAAGAAATGCGGCGGTAGAGGCAAAACCGTATACACAGAAGCAGTAAAGGTAAAGATACCGGCAGGTGTTGATAATGGCTCTATTGTGAAGCTTAGAGGCATGGGTAATGCAGGAGTAGGTGGAGGGCCTGCAGGCGATATGCTACTCGAAATTACGATAAGGCCCCATCCTGTATTTAAGAGAAAGGGTGATGATATATCTGTACAGCTCCCTGTAACCTTCGGAGAGGCAGCGCTTGGGGCTAAGATAGAGGTGCCGACCATTGACGGGACTGCAGTCATGAAGCTGCCTCCGGGAACGCAGGGAGGACAAAGGTTCAAGCTTGCAGGAAAGGGATTTGTCTCTCCTAAATCAAAACACAGGGGAGACGAATATGTGGATATAAAGATAGCGGTTCCGACAAATATCCCTGAAAACGCTAACGAGGCAATAAAGGCTATAGAGTCTTTGTACAAGGAAAACCCAAGAAAGGGGATGAGTAGATAATGGTCAGGAAAAAAGAAGACAAGAACAGGCCTGTATACATGATAAGCGTTGTATCCCGAATACTCGAGGTACATCCACAGACCTTAAGAATGTACGAGCGCGAGGGGTTTGTCTGCCCCAAGAGGATAAACCAGCAGAGACTCTATTCTGATGAGGATATTGAACGGTTGAATCTGGTCATCAAACTCACAAAGGAGCTTGGTGTCAATAAGGCAGGCGTGGACATAATATTGAGGATGAGGAATCGGATGGAGGCCATGCAAAATGAGATCAAGGAGATGATGCGATTCATGGAAGAGGATATAAGGAGCAGCTTTGAAGAACGGTTAAGAAGGATTTTTAGCGAAGAATAAAACTCGCTTCACCCCATTACACATTTCGGATTACTCTTAACGGAGGTTTAAATGAGATTGGATAAATTGACGGTAAAAAGTCAGGATGCATTGCAGGAGGCGCAGAGGATTGCCGAGAATAAGGGCAATCAGCAGCTTGATGTGGAGCATCTCCTGTACGCACTCCTTGAGGACGAAGAGGGAATAGCGTGCCAGATACTGAAGCGTCTCGGGATAGATATAAATTCATTAAAAGCCGACATTGATAAAGAAATGGAAAAATTCCCAAAGGTCTCTGGTGCAACACCGCTTGGTCAGATTTATATAGCTCCGAGATTAAAAACTGTCTTAGAAAAGGCATTCGAAGAGGCGACACATTTAACAGACGAGTTCATCAGCGTTGAGCATCTTCTGCTTGCGATAATAAATGGCTACGGCCCTGCATCAGATATTCTTAAGAGAAATGGCGCAACTTCTGACAATGTCTTATCCTCAATGAGGGAAATAAGGGGAGTTCATCGCGTAACAGACCCTAATCCCGAAGAAAAGTACCAGGCCATTGCACGCTATGCCAAAGACCTCACAGACCTTGCAAAAAAGGGAAAGCTCGACCCTGTGATTGGAAGGGATGAAGAGATAAGAAGGGTAATTCACGTGCTTTCGAGAAGGACAAAGAATAATCCGGTGCTTATAGGCGACCCGGGTGTTGGAAAAACAGCTATTGCCGAAGGACTCGCCCAGAGGATAATTGCAGGAGATGTGCCCGAAACATTGAGGGATAAGCGTTTGATAGGCCTTGACATCGGAAGTCTCGTTGCCGGCTCTAAATACAGGGGTGAATTTGAAGAGAGACTGAAAGCAGTATTAAAAGAGATAGAGCAGTCCGAAGGGAAGATAATAACCTTCATCGATGAGCTTCACACACTCGTTGGTGCAGGCGCTGCAGAAGGTGCTGTAGATGCAGCCAATATGTTGAAGCCCGCTCTTGCAAGGGGAGAGTTGAGATGCATCGGCGCCACAACCGTTGATGAATATAGAAAGCACATAGAAAAAGACCCTGCACTCGAGAGGAGGTTTCAACCTGTTTATATAAAAGAACCCTCTGTAGAAGATACAATCTCCATTTTGAGAGGACTCAAAGAAAAATATGAAGTTCATCATGGAGTAAAGATAAAGGACTCCGCCCTTATAGCCGCAGCAGTCCTTTCCCACAGGTACATAACAGACAGATTCCTTCCTGATAAGGCAATAGACCTCATTGACGAGTCTGCAGCAAGACTGAGAATGGAGATAGACAGTATGCCCGTGGAACTGGACGAGATAGAGAGAAGGCTTAGACAGCTTGAGATAGAAAAACAGGCATTGATGAGGGATGACGGCTCCTTCGATGCAAAGGAGAAACTCGAAAAACTCGGCAGGGAAATGGCTGAGCTTCAGGCAAAGAGGGATTCATTGAGGGCGCAGTGGCTGAGCGAAAAAGAGGTGATACAGAAGATAAGGGATATAAAGGAGCAGATAGAAAAGACAAAGACAGAGTCTGAAAGGGCAGAAAGAGAGGGAGACCTCACAAAGGCTGCTGAATTACGATATGGTCGCCTGCTCGAATTACAGAAGTCGCTCGAAGCTGAAAATATAAAACTAAAAGAAACACAGACAAAAAGAAAGATGTTAAAGGAAGAAGTGGATGAAGAAGACATAGCAGAGGTGGTGTTTAAATGGACAGGCGTGCCTGTATCAAGAATGCTGGAGACAGAGGTGCAGAAGCTGATACATATGGAGGACAGGCTGAGGCTCAGGGTTGTTGGTCAGGATGAGGCGATTGTAGCTGTATCAAATGCTATCAGAAGAGCAAGGGCAGGCCTTCAGGACCCAAACAGGCCAATCGGCTCATTCCTCTTCCTCGGGCCTACAGGTGTAGGAAAGACAGAACTGGCAAAGGCACTTGCTGAGTTTATGTTTGACGATGAGGCTGCAATGATAAGGCTCGACATGTCCGAATATCAGGAGCGGCATACGGTATCAAGACTCGTGGGAGCGCCTCCCGGCTATGTGGGCTACGAAGAGGGCGGACAGCTTACAGAAGCGGTAAGGAGAAGGCCTTATTCCGTAATCCTATTCGATGAGGTGGAAAAGGCCCATCCAGAGGTCTTCAATATCCTGCTCCAGTTGCTTGATGACGGCAGGCTCACAGACGGGCATGGACGCACTGTGGATTTCAGAAACACCGTGGTCATAATGACATCAAACATAGGCAGTACTCATATTCAGGAGATATTAGAAGAGAGGATAAAAAGACCTTCGCATTGGAGCGAAAATGAGAAGGAATTAAAAGAAAAGGTAATGGAGGATCTTAAGACATTCTTCAGGCCTGAGTTCCTCAACAGGATTGACGAGACCATAATATTCAATCCGCTTAGTGAGGAACTGCTAAAGCAGATTGTGGAGATTCAGGTGAACAGGATGAAAAAGTATCTCCACGAAAAGAGGCTTGATATCGTCCTTACAGAAAATGCCAAAGAGTTCATTGCAAAGGCAGGATATGACCCTGTATACGGAGCAAGGCCATTGAAGCGGGCAATTCAGAAGGAAATCCTCAACCCCCTTGCGCTGAAACTCCTTGACGGCACATTCAGGGAAGGTGATGTGGTGGAAGTGGATTTTACAGATGACAAAATGGTATTCAGCAAGTTGGCAGTTGCTGAAGTTGCATTGTAAGGGTCTTTGACCCTTGAATTTAGCTAAATTAGGAGGTTGGCTATGTCAATCGTAAAATGGAGTCCGCTAAAAGAACTCGAAGATATGAGAAAAGATATGGACAGGCTCTTCGAGGAGTTCTTCTCCCCTATTACCAGAAGGCGGAGAGGCTGGCTGAAACCGGAAATGGGAGTAATTGTGCCGAACATCGAGATGTACGACAGAAAGAATGAGATTGTGGTAAAAGCAGAGCTCCCGGGCGTTGCCAAGGAAGATATAGACCTCACCATAACAAAAGACTCCCTCACATTGAAAGGTGAGACTAAAAAGGAAGAAGAAATAAAAGAGGAAAACTACTATGCCGCAGAAATAAGCTATGGGAGCTTCACAAGAACCATTGCACTGCCTGCAGAGGTTGACAGCGAAAAGGCAAAGGCATCCTTTAAAAACGGGGTGCTTGAGGTGGTGCTTCCAAAGAGGGAAGAGGCAAAACCTAAGGAAATTAAAATAGAAGTGTCGTAAAATAAAAAGGCGGGATTAATCCCGCCTTTTATTTCCATTTGGCTCCTGGGGAGGGACTCGAACCCCCGACCAAGTGGTTAACAGCCACCCGCTCTGCCGACTGAGCTACCCAGGAATTTTGCACGAAATTTATTTATATCAAAAAATTTGTTTTATTGTCAAACTAAGTGCGGTCTTCGTTATCGTCCTTTTCCTGCTCCTCAATAAACCTGAAGAGCTTTTCCATTGCATCCATCTGCTGGAGTTTTTTGTTCCTGCCTGAAAGCCTTATCACATCCTCTATAAAATCAGGGGATTCCGGCATCTCTGAATTATAAACACCCCTCTTCGTAACCTTGTACCCCTCTAATTCTGTCCTGACAGAATTCTTTAGCGCTATCACCTTCCTCACCAGCAGGTATCCGCTTTTTACCTTTAATAGGGATGTCACCGACCTGAGATACCTGACCGCATCGTTCCAGCTCGCAAGGGAAAACTCAATATCAGAGTGTATCAGCACCTCATTGTTCTTATTTATATCAATAGCGTTAATGGAAAACTCCCTCGACAGATTCCAAATGCTATCAACAATCTCCTGAGTAATGTCCCTATAAGAATAGGGAAGCTTTATATAAAATGCCCTTATCTCTCTGTAAAGTTCCATTTGGTCATTATACCATTAACACATAAAAAGGCAAAAGAAGATAGTTTCGCAATCTTTTAGTAAAAAAACTCTTGACTTCCTTATCGATTGATGTTATAAGTATTAGCAAAATTTAAACAGGGGGTGTTTATGAAGAAGTTTTTAGTAATTCTCCTTTCCCTCTCTCTCCTTCTCCCTCTCCCCGCATTAGCTGCCGATCAGGCAGATCTTCTCCAGAAGATGGAAGCTCTCTCAAAAGAGCTCGATCGCCTGAAACAGCAGATGCAGGAGATACAGCAGAAAGAGACCGCAAAGGAAGAAAGAATCACAGTAGTTGAGAAAAAGGCTGAACAAGCCGCAGGGCCGTCATGGCTGGAGATCGGTGGAGACTACAGGTTCAGGATGGATTCGCTAAAGGGCAAGGTGCATGATTACGCAATGCCTACTAATCTTGTTGCTATGCCTCCTACATCTTTAGGGGTGCAGGGTTACGATGTAAAAAATGACTCCCTACTGACCAATCGTTTTGGCTTGAACCTGAATGCAAAGGCTACAGAAGATATTCAGGTCAAGGCAAGATTGCTCATGTATAAGGTATGGGGTCATAGCACTGGTGATCCAGTTATCGGAGGCTATACCGGTGGTGCATTTTTTGCCGACAGGCAGAGTATTTTTGACGGAAATGTCTCACATGTTCCACAGGACAACACACTCAGAGTTGACCAGGCATATGCTACATGGAGCAATATCGGCGGCGCGCCTGTATGGTTCTCCATTGGTAGAAGACCTTCAACAGGAGGCGTCCCATCAAACCTGAGACAGAACCTTGAAAAAGTGGGCACAGCAGGCGTCCCTGCTCTATTAGTTGATTATGCCTTTGATGGCTTGACATTAGGCTATGCTCCTGACATAGACGCTCTTCCAGGCGCATATGCAAAATTATGTTACGGTAAGGGCTTTGATAGCGGATTCAGAAATATAAACAGGGCCAATAATATCAATGATGTTAATATGCTCGGCATTAATCTGGTGCCATACGATACCGATAACTTACATGTAGAATTTCAGTATCAGAGGGCTATGAGTGTTTTTGCCTTCCCTGATGCTTATAACACTGCAATGCTTGCTGCACTTGGTGTTCCTTCTACTAACAATGTAAATCTTGGTGACATAGACTATTATGGCACCGTGATCACGGGCAAAATTGACAATGTTGGCCCGGGCGATCTCAACCTTTTTGCCTCTGCCGCAATAAATAAAACTCGTCCTAATGATTCCATGTTCGCAGGTGCATACGGCTTATTGTATACAAGTACTGCAGCAGGAGGAGAAGGCAAGAAAAGCCGTACTGGTTCTGCATATTATCTCGGCGCAAGATACGACATAAAGTCCAGTGGCACAAAGATTGGTGCTGAATACAATCATGGTTCAAAGAACTGGATTGCCTTTGACCCTGCATCCGATGATATGTGGACAGGTAAGCTCGGAACAAGGGGCGATGTTTATGAAGTCTATCTCATCCAGGAACTCAATAAAAAGCCTATCGCAAAAAGAGGGAAGGCATTCTTCAGGCTCGGCTACCAATACTACAAATTTGATCACACAGGAAGCTCAAACTGGGTTGGAGAGCCGGTTAAAATGTCTGACCTTTCTGTAAATGATGCTACACCTACAAAGATGTATAAATGGCAGTTAATGTCACCACTTAAAAATGCAAGCGACATCTACCTGACCTTTGATGTTTTATTCTAACACTCCATTATAAAAAGGAGGGGCGAAAGCCCCTCCTTTTTATTGCCTTCACAGTCTCCGCTTTAACACCGCACTCGCATTAGTTCGTTCATTGTTTTTTTCACAAATTTAATGCTATACTGTTTATAAATCAATAAACTATGCACTTTGGGGGAGGTGGCATGGTAAAAATCCGTTTTTTTATTGCAATACTTTTGCTACCGGCTATATGCATTGTTGCTTCTTATCCTGCCTTTGCAGCACAGACATCTGCTCCTGATTTTACTCTCAATGACATCAATGGCAAAAAAGTGAATCTCTCGGAATTTAGGGGCAAGGTTGTTCTTCTCAACTTCTGGGCGACGTGGTGCGGTCCTTGCAAGGCAGAAATGCCGTCTCTGAATAATCTCTACAATGAATACAATGATAAAGGTTTTGTTGTCCTCGCTGTATCGGTGGATACATCAGAAAAACCGGTGAAGTCCTTTATAAAAGAAAACAAGCTCTCGTTCCCTGTGCTCATGGATAAAAACAAAGAGGTCTCTTTTGATGAATATGGTGTTTTGGGACTCCCGACAACCTTTTTGATCGACAAAAACGGGATCGTGATAGAAAAGATTATGGGTGAAAGGGAGTGGGATTCTCCTCAGATGAAGGAGAAGATTTTAAAACTATTGGGAGGTAAAAAATGAAGGGTGCAAAGAAAATGAAAAAATTACTAATCACAGTAATTACACTATTAAGTTTAACCTTCATATTGGGATGCTCTGACACATTTCTGGTAACCAAAGACGGCAAGAGCTATTTCTTTGGAAAAACCAGGGAAGGGCTTTACAAACTGCTCTGCGAGTCAGGCGATTTAAGCAAGATACTCAATGATACCCATTTGTCGCAGGATGTAAAGGATAACCTTTACAAATACAACTGCACCCAGCGTTCGGGTGAAAAGGTAAAGGAGATATATGCATCTCTTATGCCTGAGCAGAGAAGAGAATTACGGTTTTCCTTCCAGTTGCACGGGTATGACATAAACCATATGGCGTGTTGAGAGCCGAAGATTCCGGTATCCGGTCGGATACAGTAAACAAAGTCGCAATACTTAACGCATTCGCTATGGTTACAATTTTTTATCCATATGGTATATAATACTCTAATTTTTTGACCGCGAAAGGAAATTGTTAATGGCTACTGTAACACAATCCCGCGATATTGGCTTTCTTAAAGAGCAGGCGCGGATAGTCAGAATTGAAATATTAAAAATGCTCACGCAGTCAGGCTCAGGACACACGGGCGGCTCCCTATCCGCTGCAGATATTGTCACCGCACTCTATTTTTATAAACTGCGGCACAAACCCGAAGACCCCAAATGGCGCGAACGAGACAGGTTCCTCCTGTCGAAAGGCCATGCAGCCCCTCTCCTTTATACGGCCCTCGCACTAACAGGCTATTTCGACAAATCCCTTCTCAGCACCCTCAGAAAAACCGGAAGCCCTTTACAGGGGCATCCTTCATCCAAAATGCTTCAGGGAGTAGAAGTTTCTACAGGCTCCCTCGGGCAGGGATTGTCCATAGCAAACGGCATGGCATTAGGATTAAGGCTTGATAAAAGCCCTTCGAGAGTTTACTGCCTGTTAGGAGACGGAGAGATTCAGGAAGGGCAGGTATGGGAAGCTGCCATGACAGCCGGGCATTACATGCTCGATAACATATGTGCCATTGTGGATCTGAACAGTTTGCAGATAGACGGAAGATGTGAAGATGTAATGAAAATAGATCCCGTGGCTGAAAAATGGAAGGCATTCAACTGGCATATATTTGAGATAGACGGCCACAACATGGAAGAAATTGTAAATACCCTCGATGAGGCAGAAAAGATAAAAGGCAAGCCATCCGTAATCCTTGCAAAGACAGTAAAAGGCAAGGGCGTATCTATCTTTGAAGGCAAGGTGGAATATCACGGACTCGCACCTACAAAGGAAGAGCTTGAAATCGCACTAAAGGAGTTAGGCGAGAATGGGAAGTAGAGAGGAACAAAAAACACAAAGCACAGACTTTGCCGGACAGGCTGTTGCCACAAGGGATGCATACGGCACAGCGCTTGCAGAATTAGGAAAGAGAAATGAAAAGGTAGTGGTGCTCGATGCAGACCTTTCCGGCTCAACAAAGACAGCAAAGTTTGCAAAGGCATTTCCTGATAGATTTTTTAATATGGGAATATCCGAGCAGGACATGATTGGAACAGCAGGAGGATTATCATTAACAGGAACGATACCTTTTGCATCAACATTCGCTATATTCGAAACAGGCAGGGCCTGGGAGCAGATAAGGCAGACCCTCTGCTATTCGCACCTCAATGTAAAGCTGGTTGCAACACACAGCGGGATAACTGTTGGAGAGGACGGGGCATCCCATCAGGCATTGGAAGATGTGGCATTAATGCGCGTCCTGCCCCAGATGGTTGTAATAGTGCCTTCTGACGGTTTTGAGACAAAGCAGGTCATAGATACTGTCGCAGAATATGAAGGCCCTGTCTATGTGCGGCTCGGAAGGGCAAAGGTTCCTGCTGTCATGCCTGCTGATTACAAATTCCAGATAGGAAAGGCTTATAAATTCAATATCGGCCGTGATGTAAATATAATTGCCAATGGAATAATGGTCTCTGCGGCGCTGCAGGCAAGAGAACTATTATCAAAAGAAGGGATAGATGCAGGCGTAATCAATATGTCAACAATAAAGCCCCTCGATACAGAGATATTGCTTGAAGCTGCAAAGAGCTCAAAGCTGATAGTCACCGCAGAAGAGCATTCCATAATCGGAGGGCTTGGCGGTGCTGTCTCTGAATTCTTGTCAGAAAACCATCCGATTCCAATAAAGAGAATCGGCACACAAGATACCTTTGGAGGCTCGGGCAAGCCTGACGAGCTGCTTAAGCTCTACGGACTTACAGCAGAGGATATAGTAAAAACAGTGACTGAGTTTATGAGGAAATGAGTATCCACCATTAAGCTATGATAGCATTCCAAAATGTCTCGAAATTCTATGAGAACCAGACTGTTCTTAAGAATATAACTTTCACTGTCCGCAAGGGCGAAATGGCCTTTCTGACAGGCCCCAGCGGCGCAGGCAAATCCACACTTCTTAAGCTTATGTATCTGGCTGAATGGCCTGATGAAGGGGATATTGTTATTGGCGATCACCATCTCCAGTCTTTAAGGATGCCTGAAATACCAATGCTGAGGCGGAATATCGGCGTCGTGTTTCAGGACTTTAAGCTCATAAACAATCTTACAGTCTTTGGCAATGTGGCCTTGGCATTAAGGATTAGAGGCGTAAGCGAAAAAGAGATTAAAAACCTCGTCTCCGAAGCGCTGAAAAAGGTTCATCTGCGCCATTTATCAGACAGCCATCCGCGCAGTCTTTCAGGAGGCGAGCAGCAGAGAGTTGTAATTGCAAGGGCAATCGTAGCAGAACCTGTTGTTATACTCGCTGACGAGCCCACAGGCAACCTCGATCCAAACACATCGGCAGACATCATAAGGCTGTTTGAAGAGATAAATCTTCAGGGGACAACAATACTCATTGCAACGCATAACAGGGAGCTCTTCAGGAATACAGGAAGGCGCGTGCTGAAACTCGATGGTGGAAATCTCGTAGCCGAGGAGGTGGGCTGATGTCTCTGTCCTATTCATTTAAATCCGCATTCCAGAGCCTCTGCAGGGAAAAATGGATAAACATCCTGTCCATATTCACTGTGGCATCGAGCCTGCTGATAATAACCCTGACAGCCTTCTTTCTTTACAATATCGAGATCATCTCAAACCATCTGCCTGAGCGTTTTTCGATAGTGGCATATCTGAAAGACAATCTTTCTCAGGAAGAAACACAGACTATTATCGATGCCCTTAAAAAGAGGGGAGAGATTGTAAACTTAAAATACATATCAAAGGAAGACGCCATAAATGAGCTACAACAGGCGCTCAAGGATACAAGCTATATTCTGGAGGGATTGAGCGAAAACCCCCTGTCATCATCCATCGAAATAAGGTTAAAAAAGGATTTTGTTACATCTTCGAGCGCAAGACAGATCTCCGAAGAGATTAAGAAGATATCAGGGATTGACGATGTTTATTACGGGGAAAAGATTGCAGAGGCAATATATCTTTTGAAAAAATCCATACAGAACATAAGCATTATAATCTTTTTGACAATTTCCACAGGCGTCGTCTTTGTAACTTACAGCACAGTAAAGATCCTGTTCTACAGGAGAAAAGAGGAGATAGAGATAATTAAACTCCTCGGAGCCACAAAAGGCTTTATAAGAATGCCTTTTCTCATCGAAGGCAGCGCAATCGGATTCTTCGGCGGAGTACTCGGAATAATCGGAGCGCTCCTTTTTTACTTTGCCATTACATACAGGTTGAGCATGGTTATTCCAATGCTTAAGACCTTGGTCTTCCCGCTCGAAATTTTAGTCTTATTGCCCGTAACAGGAATCTTACTGGGCATTATAGGCTCTGTCATCGCCCTCGGGAGGCTGAGACTTTGAAGACAGAAGACAGAAGTCAGAAGTCAGAAGTCAGAATAAAAAAAATAAATAAAAAAATCTATTCTCTGTCCTTTGTCTTCTGTTTTCTGTTTTCTGTCTTCTGTGTTCTGTCCCATGGGGTTTTTGCCGAGAGCCCTCATGACGAGTACAGGCAAATCCAGAAGGATATCAGGACGCAAAAAAAGAAGCTCGAATCTGCCAAAAGGGTCGAGAAGTCAGTCCTTGGTGAACTGAGAAAGACAAATGCAGAACTTAATGAAATAGAAAACCAGTTGACAGCACAGCGCGGAAAAATAAAAAAGATACAAAACCATGTATCAGCCTTACAGGTGGACATTAACAATAACAAAGAAGGCCTCAATATGCAGGGCAATCTCCTTAAAAAAAGACTGCGCATATTACAGAGAATAGGCAGGGAAACCGACGCCCTTCTGATACTCATAGGCGGAGAGGATATCTCACAGACCATAAGGATAGTGAGATACATAGGCGATATTTCGACATATGATTACAAGCTTATAACTAAATACCAAGAGGCCGTCAGGGTGTTAAGCGAAAAACAGAACGAGCTCAAAAAGCTGTTTGCAGAGCTCAAGACAGAAGAACAAAAACTTGCTAAATTGGAGGGGTCGTTAAAAGAAAAGAAAAGGGAAAGAGAGACCCTGTTAGTAAGTGTCCGGAAGGAAAAAAAGTCTTACGAAAAAATGATAAAGGAGCTGCAGGAGACATCAAACAGACTCCTGAGAATAATACAAGAATCAGAGAGGCGCGAAAGCGAACTGAGAAAAAAGAAGGGAGCAAAACCAAGGCCCGGAATAAAAGAAGAGGAGACTGTTGAGGACAGCGGCTTCGCACGGCTAAAGGGGAGGCTTTCCTGGCCTGTAAACGGCACTGTTGTTATACAATACGGAACACAGGTCGATCCCCTCTTCAATCTGCCTGTCTTCAGAAGCGGTATACATATAAAGACATCCTCCGGCGCTGATGTGAAGGCGGTTCATGAAGGCAAGATTGTATTTGCCGACGATTTTAAGGGCTACGGCCAGCTCGTCATAATCAGCCACGGCGGAGGCTATCACACGCTGTATGGAAACCTGTCGAAGATTTTTTTGAAAAATGGAGCTATAATAAAAGAACATACGACCATAGGCGAGGTCGGGGAGTCCAGCGCCCTTGGAACAAACGGGCTGTATTTTGAGCTCAGATACAAAGGAAAGCCTCTCGACCCTCAGCAATGGCTGAAAAGATAATGGAGGACAAATGATGTTTCTAAAGAAAAAATGGCTGTTCATAGCGATAATCTTTTCTATAGTTTTAGCCGGCACTGTGATAGGCCGGTGGGCTGTGGAAACAGTAAATGCGCAAAACGGGTATGAAGAGCTGCGGGCATTCACAGAAGTGCTTACGCTCATAAAGAAGAACTATGTTGAAGATGTAAAGACAAAGGATCTCGTCCTTGGGGCGATTAAGGGCATGATCACATCACTCGACCCGCATTCGGTCTACATGAGCCCGGAGGCTTTAAAAGAGCTTCAGGTCGAGACAAAAGGCGAATTTGGAGGACTCGGTATTCACATAGGAGTCAAAGACAGCGTCCTCACAGTTATAGCGCCTATCGAAGATACACCGGCATTTAAAGCAGGGATTAAGGCAGGTGATAAGATTCTCAAGATTTCAGGAGAATCAACAAGAAATATGTCGCTCACCGACGCTGTCTCAAAGATGAGGGGGCAAAAAGGCACATCCATTACATTGACCATCTTCAGGGAAGGATGGAAGGAGACAGAGGATTTTACGATCGTAAGGGACATTATAAAGATTAAAAGCGTGAAGTCAAAGATGCTTCATGACAATATAGGGTATGTCAAGATAACGCAGTTTCAGGAATCGACAGCCTCTGACCTTGCTTCTGCCTTGGAAAAACTGAAAAAAGAGGGCATGGCATCCCTTATCGTCGACCTCAGAAACGACCCGGGAGGTTTATTAAACAGTGCCATAGAGGTTACTGAGCAATTTCTCCCGCCAAAGAAACTTGTGGTATATATAAAAGGCAGAAACGGCGACAAGACAGAGTATTTTACAGAGGGGGAAAGTCCTTATACAGACATACCAATGGTGGTCCTTGTTAATCAGGGCAGTGCGAGCGCCTCAGAAATCGTTGCAGGCGCATTAAAAGACTGGAACAGGGCTGTAATCGTTGGTATCCAGACCTTTGGGAAAGGCTCTGTTCAGAGCCTTATACCTCTCAGCGACGGCTCAGGGCTTAAGCTCACAACCGCAAAATATTACACACCAAAGGGGACAAGCATTCAGGGCGTTGGAATTACTCCGGATATAGTGGTAAAGCTTGAGGCAAAAAACGGAAAGGAACAGCACAGGGTTGTCAGGGAAAAAGATCTGGAAGGACACCTAAAAAACGAGCAGCAAAAAGAGTCCCCTGAAGAAAAGGAGATGGCTCCGATGGAAGTTGAAGAAAAAGACGATACACAATTACAAAGGGCAATTGACACACTCAAGACATGGAAGGTCTTTGAGAAGATGAAAAAGGCAGCGTGAGCAGAATAATATTTGATATAGAGACCGTTGGGGTAGACTTTGATTCCCTCGACCCATCCACTCAGGAATATCTCCTTAAATGGGCAGCGACTACAGAGGAAGAAGAAAGGGTCAAAGAAAGTCTCTCTTTTTATCCACTCACAGGCGAAATAATCACCATCGGCATGCTAAACCCTGATACTAACAAGGGCGCTGTCTATTTTCAGACGCCCGGCGACATGCTCCTGCCGTTTGAAGAGGACGGAATAAGATATGAATGCGGCACAGAAGCAGAGCTTCTCCAGAAATTCTGGAATGCCATAAAGACTTACGACCAGTTCATAACCTTTAACGGCAGGGGGTTTGATTGCCCTTTTATCATGATCCGCTCGGCAGTAAACAAGATAAAGCCTACAAGGGATTTGATGCCCAACAGATACAATGGCGCGCATATAGACCTCCTCGACCAGCTTACATTCTACGGCGCTTCGAAAAGAAGATTCAGCCTCGACATGTGGTGCAAGACCTTTAACATAAAAAGTCCGAAGTCTGCGAATGAATCAGGTGAAATAATAACAGGTTATGAGGTAAAAGACCTCTTTCGATCAGGACGTTATGCGGACATTGCACGATACTGTGCAGGAGACCTCAGGGCAACAAAGGAACTGTTCTTAATCTGGGAAAATTACATAAAAGTAGGCTCCAATACCCCTAAGTCTACGCTATATAGTAGTTGACCTTGCCTGGTTCAAACTTTTCTGCTGAAAGGACTCTTTTTACAAACCTGAAGATTTTGTTTCGCGCATCATGGCTTAATTCAGGATAAAACACAGGGTTGGCAACAACAACTCCCCTGAAGGCAAAAAACGGCGCAAGCACCTCGAACAATTCATTATCATTCGTTTGTCTGATATACTCTTCGAAAAATAGATTAAGACCTTCAAGATACGCCCCTTTTACCTCTCCATGATACATCAAAGAGAAAAATATATAGTTAATGCAAAGGGCAGTAACATCGTCTGCTGCATCGCCATAAGGCCCTCTGCTTCTGTCGAGCAAGACAAAGTCTGTGCTGTCTTTAAACCAGATATTCCCGGGGTGAAAATCCCCGTGAATCTGACACAGTCGATGGGTTTTGGGCTTTAGTTTTGCCCTCCAATCTACACACATCTTTTCTATTTCAGCCATTTCCTCATAGCTCAAGGTTCCATCAGGATATATATCGAATACACCCATCAGACATTCGCCGTGTCCTATAATGTCTCTTATCTTTCTCCAGTACAATGACCTTGATTCTTTCTTAACCGAATGTATCTCTGCAAGATATGATGTCATTGCCTTTATCTTTTCTATGTCTTCGGAATCAAGTTTTTCTTTTTTGGAGAATTCTCTTAAATCATTGAAATAATCCCTTCCTTCAACTCTCTCCATCACAAGATAATATTCTTTTCCTCCGCCGATGGGCTTTATAGAGCCGTCCTCCATCTCTGCCAGCACATCAACAGCCTTTGCATGTTTTGGTAAATTGTTGTATTCATCGAGGTCGAGGAGAAATACCTGCGCCCTGTCAGATGGATAGTCGTGCCCTAAATTTTCAGGGAAAAGGCCTTTTATGACATAGGTCTTAATGTCCTCAGGCGTCTGTATTTCAATGAGGAAGCCCGCGCCATGAACGCCAGCACCGAGTTTGTGGATATCAACACGAACAGCATCTTTGAATTTCTTGAGAAGATAGGATTTTATCGCTTCTTCGTTAATCATGGATGATCTCCTCATCTAATTGTCAACTTATGCTATTCAGCTTCTTGTTCTAACTTTTATTAATTATTTTCTAATCTATCACTTTTTTTGAATTAGTAATTTATTGTTTTTTGTCAATACGTTATAGATATTCCACACCTTTATTGCAGTTTATTTTACTAATTCATTCTTCATTCCCGGTTAGAACCCATTTTGGATTTCTATCTGTGCCGATGTTCTTAACCGGACTTTTCCTAATCGTCAAATGCCTTTTGCAACCTTAACTATGCGATTCAATCTCCTTTTTAAGGGTCTCTGCAAAATCTTCTGCTTCGTCTTCCTTAATAAATTCATGAGAACAGTTCATCCGGTGCATGATATTTTGTGCCTTGATAAAGGCAGATTTTAGTCTTTCATCTTGTGGAGCCCCGATTAAAATATTCAGCTTAAACGGTTCGCCGCCATCAATAAGGCTTGTAACACGGCCCAGCCATGCATTAGCCTTTTCGGTTATTGAACTGGCTTCCAATAAATCAAATGAGACCGGTTCATGCACATGCCACTTTTCATTTTTCCAAGAGTATTTGAATTCATACTCGTAGTTATTGCCAATTATCTGGTGAGGTATAAGATTGGCAAGAACGCGCTTCTCCTCTAAAGGTTTCTTATACACCTTCCATACATCTTCATCGCTCCTGCTCGGTCTTTCCGCCTTTTCATAATACTTCTCGACATAGCGGTTATAAATCTCCTCAAGGGTTTCCTGTGGGTTTTCAGTCAATCCATATCCTTCAGGAGAGAATTGCAATGAACTGTCATCTATCGGCAGGACCCTTGGAGTAAAGTCTTTCACGCTAACAGGCATTTTCTCAAATGGCAGTTCAGCAACCAACCGCTCACCCTCTTCCTCAAGCCTTGCCTGAATGTATCTTGATACCTGCCGGAAGTGGTCGCCGTTAATATTTGAAAACATTTTTGAAAGCCGCCCGTATCTTGATGTGCATATCGCGCTGAGAAACCTTGCTTTGGGCGCATAGAGCACCACGCCGACATTAATAAACTCGCCGGACACAATATCATGAATGTATCGTAGGACTGAGAAGCTATACGGTATTTTCATTGTAATGCCCTCCTTATTTCGTCAACGAAATCATTGCTGTGATGCACAATCTCGTTGATATGGGTTTTTATTTTTGAGATATTATTGCTCTGCCAAGCTTCCGGCACATTTACAAGAATAGTTTCTATAACATTATCAGTCAGCAGGTCAAGCGCCCCGGCAAATCGGTCGAGATTTACTGTCTGACCCTTCAGATTCCCATAAAACAAGTGCTCTTTGATAAATCTTAAATTTGTTATCTGCCACGGGTTTTGCATCGGCAGTATTTCATATATAAACATCAGGCTCATTTCGTGGTCTATAATATATAAATTGTCGCCTTTCCAAAGAATGTTAGGCTTATTCACCTTTCTATCAGGATTTTGTATCAATGCGTCAAAGGCGAATATCTCTGCCGCCAATGTTTTTAGACTTGAGGGTATTGCCTTGCCAACAGGCCATGTTTCAAAACCGCCTGTAATCACTCTGCTGCCGAAATTCAGCCCAGCGCTTTCTTTGATTTTCCGTGAGAGTTCTGGATCGGGAATAACCTCCGCCAGCAACGGGTCTAATTCAATTATAGCAGGTTCAGGAGTCGGTATATCAAGGAAATTTGCCAGTTGCGATGCGATCAATTCTGCTGCAAGACCATTTACTCCATTTTCCATTCCTGCCTTGAGTTTGACAACATATTCGCCGTCGCTCTGACCACTTTCATCTTCGCAAAAGAAAAGACAGGGCTGAGTCCTGCCGGATTGTAGAACCCGTTGAAGCGAGGTTGCGTTCAAAATAGGGATAGTCATGGGTACAACTCTCCCTTAAAAACCTCTTAATCTTTTCTTAGATTGAGTGAGCATTTATATCACCTTCCCGCCTCTTTTGCCGCTTTTTCAATCCAGTCTCCCATTTTGTTATATCCGTCGTCATTATTCCACAAGTAAAAATTATAACCATTGGGAATTTGTCCGCAGCGTTCTGTGGTTTCTCCCTGAAAATCTTTTATCTTGCTTATATCAATACCTAAAAGGCCGTTACCAATTTCTTTGCTTTTCTCAATTTCGTATTTTACCCATTTACTGCTACAGGTATTCTGGCCTACCAACACAACTGTTACAGACGTGCCCTTCAGTTGGTTGTTAATCCAACGTTTAACGGCTTCGTCACCTTGTTTTTTAATTTTTTCAAAATCTGCTGCATCAACAAAACCCGCTGCTTCTTTGCCTTGTGTTACCCAGCTATTACGAACGACCATAGCGCGGGAAACATCTTCATATTCAAAACTGAAAAAAACTCTCCTTGCCATTTCGCATTACCTCCTATGCATAAATTAGAATTACTGCATATATAACAGTTAAAATGCCTACTGAACCATAAAACCACCCCAGCGTTATTGAAAACATAATACGCAATTTTGACTGCACATTGCCTTTAAACCTGTAAGCGTTCATATCAAAAAGGTGTTCCTCGGTTTTGTGTCTATTTGCAACCACCCATTTATATAATTCCCTGTATAACCGCTCCTGCTGAAGAAAGTAAGCGTCAAGAAACCAGAAAACTATAAGAGGTATAAAAGCAATCAAGACATGGTATTTATCTCCTTTTAAAAGAAGCGTCAATACTATCAGAAGGCCATTCTCTTGATTATATCCTGAATGATCTTCAATTCCTCAACGAAGAACTTGTCTATCTGTTTTTTTTCAAGCATTGCCTATACCTCCGTCCAGTCCTTATTGTTTTCTCGCTCCTCTCTTTTTATATATATTGTTACAACTCCCCCTTAAACGCTCTATCAAGAACTGATGGCATAAGCGTCTCAAGTTCAGTAGCGGTTTGAGCGTTTAGTTTACGGGCGGCAAATACTAGTTCATGAATTTCATTATACCGTAATTGCTTTTCTATGCTTGGTATTGGCACTTCAATTCTCTGAAATTTAGGAATGCTCAATGGTTTGTTTCGCCCGGCTGCTCCCTTTGATGCAGAGCGTAATTGAGCTAACCCCGTTGGGGTTAGAAAATAAGTACGTAAGTAGTTGGCTAAGACTCTTGAAGTGTCACAAAGACAGGTTACAAAACGGTGCGACCCAAACCGACCCTTGTTTTCGGGTTGAACGACTGCAACGGCTCCTTCCCAAGCAAAGACCTGGCTAACGAGCAAATCTCCAGGATGAATTTCATAAAGTTCCTTATTACCAAGTTCTGAACCTTTAATAGCTGGTTTGTGAAAAGTGCCCTTACCGAAAGATCGGATGCCGAGTTCAGGATATTCTACGTCGTTCTCGATCTTTACTTTTCGCCGGATAAGCGGTGCGACTTCATTCAGCGGCAAGAGCGGGGCGTCCTTGGTGATTTCAGAAATGAGACTATAAAGAAGGTCATCTTGTTCCTCGGATAGCTGAGAACAAAGATCAGCAGCAGTATTCATCCTGCGCTCGATGCGTGTAAGATGAGACGACAAACGCTTTTGCTCCCCAAGATCAGGCAGATCAACTGATATAGACAGTAATTCTGCTTCCTTAAGTCGTTTTCGATTTGTAACACCTCTGCTCGCCTGTTTGCATGTTTCAATAAAAGCTCGGCAACTTGTGAGATAAGTAAAAAAAGTGGGGTCGAGAATTTTATTGTTGACCTCAAAGACCGGAAAATCACCGGTTACTATTGCCCCGTCAAGGTCAGGCGGCACGATCCCCATTGCACCGTTGCGGGCATCAATGCGTGAGTAGATGAATTGACCTGCACGAATAAAAAACTGATTCTTAGTCTTAACCTCCGTACCGAGAACCTTCTGGCGAAGTGAAACACCTCGTCCATTCAGCGAGACTTTAACTTGAAGGTATTCTTGGTTGTCTTCAAGTTGGACAGGTATTCTTGTTTGTTTTAAGCAGTCTGCCAACAAGGTTTTCATTTAGTTTCCGTGTCCACATTGTTTTGATCTGTAAGAAATTCCTGAATTTCCTCCATGATTTCAAGAATGCGTTCCTGCTTTTTTGCAATTTCCGCTGCAATTACCGTAGGAGGGCGATGTTTCTTGGCAGTCTTTGCATTTGGATTAACAGCAGAGAGGTCGTAACTCCTGACAATTATATCTTCAATAGGAACAATCCACGACTTTTCCGAAGTAGCTCTGGCTTGAGCTTGTACAAAACAATCAGGAAGATCATTCTCTGGAATAGGCTTTTGCGACTTTGAAAGGCTGAAACCTACTGCATCAATCTCATAGTACCAAATTTCTTTTGTGCCCACAGGCCTTCCAGCTTCGTCCAGTCTTCGCTCGAAGAAAAGCAGGTTAGTTTTTGGGCCTGTACCAGCAGCAACCGCGTTAGCAAAGACGCCTACCGGCAGGCTGACTATTGTATGAAGGTTGAATTGTTCAAGCAGTTCTTTCTTTGTGTCAACATATGCGCTTTCAGTCGTCTTGAACAAAACCCCTTCATCAATAACCATCCCTACACGCCCGCCGCGTTTGACCTTTGCCATGATGTGCTGAAGGAAAGTAATAGAGGTTGCTTTTGACGGATAGCGGAAGTTGGCTGTCACGCTTTCGTGTTCAGTGCCGCCGAAAGGAGGATTTGTCAGGACAATATCAAAGCGATCTTTCTCGGTGAACTTGCGGACATCATCTGCCAACGTGTTCCTGCGATTCAACGATGGCGTCAAAACACCGTGTAGTATCATATTCATGCAGCCTAACAAATACGGAAGCGGCTTTTTCTCCTGTCCGAAGAACGTCTCTCGCTGTAATTTACGCTCATCATCCGGTTGTATGCGCGTGCCTAAGCCCGCCCGCATATGCTTGTAGGCTTCCACAAGGAACCCTGCTGAACCCATTGCGGGATCATAAACCGTCTCGCCGAGTTGAGGATCAACCATTTTGACCACAAATTCTATAATAGGCCGGGGCGTGTAGAACTCTCCGCCAAAACCTCCCTCTCGTCCGAGCTTGGCAAGCAATGATTCATAAAGATGTGAGAGCGTGTGAATGTCGTCCGCACTCTCAAACTGGATTTCCTGAATTGCGTCTATTGCATCCCGGAGTATGTTGCCGTCCTTTAACATTTTGGAAGGAGCTTCCTCGAAAAGGGCTTTAATGACCGAGCTTCCATTATTACCTTTTAAACTTCTAAGGTGCGGGAATAGATCATTATTCAGGAACTGAAGAAGCGCCTGCCCTGTCAGTTTTGTTGAAGGATCGGGATTCGTCCATGAAGACCATTGGTATTTGTTGGCGATAATCTGACGGTAGGTTTTGCCTTCAAACTCGGCTTCATCCTTGCGTCTCTTCTCAAGCTCCTCAAAGCATTTAAGGAACAGAAGCCATGAAATCTGTTCAACATAGTCCAGAAGGCTGTTCGTGTTATCATCTTGTCGAAGTATTTTTGCGGCTTTCCAGAATTGAGTATTAAGTATTTCCCTTGACATATATTATGCTGCCTCTTTCCAATATAAAAGATAAACAAGTTCGTCAATTGCTTTACGAAGCTCGGCGATTCCTCCAAAGGGTTGCGCCACAGTTCGCACATCGCTGTTGAATGGCGCAAGTTGAAATACCAATGGGTCTGTTACGCCGGACAATCCGCCATAGCGATACTTTTCTACAAGCGTAAGCAAAACTTTTCGTGCTGGGTCATCGAACTTTTCAAAAAACTCTTTGTGAAGGTTAAAAAGCGCGACGGCGCGTTCATCGCAACTGTGAATGTCCTCACCAAAGGCCGTATGTGCCAACAAGTCGAAGGCGTCAGCATCGGGACGCTGAAGTATTTCCTTCAGAATATCTATATGCACCATGCGCTCTTCGAGGCTTTGTAACAACTGCTCGCGGCGACTGCGTTCAATCCATGTGCTTTGAAGCTCAACCATTGAACGGCAGGCGGTCAAAATTTCTTCACGAACTTTTTTCAGATAATCTTCAGGTGAAACGAGGTTGCCCTCAGCATCCCGTTCTTCGTATGTTTCATCAACAAATTTTACATCAAGATTGGTAATGCGAATCTTCTTGTGCGACGGCTCGGCCTTCCGCAGACGGAGCGGGATTTCTATCGTAAGTGGTGCATTCTTTCCGGTTTGGTATAAGGACTGCACTTTATGGTAATCAGGAGCTGTGACAACAAGCAAAACCTGTCCTTCTCCGATACTTGAAAAGAAGAACTGTCCATCAGGCCCGGTGCGCTGATCAATAATGTCGTTCGGCCCTGTCTGTAAAACTACATGCGCACCCGCAATCGGTTTCTTTGTCTCCTCATCAATAACCTTACCGCCTATGACGCATTCAAACGGCGCTGTTGTATTAGGACCGCCTTCCGGCGGATCGCCGGGCTTATCCCATTCGTCAAAAAGCCGGGATGCGTTTGTATAATCAATAACTCGGAACCAGAATTTTTCCGTATCAGGACAAAGACGGCTGCCACGCCCGACAATCTGCTTGAAAGAGACTATGGAGGAGACAGGCTTCATGAATACTATGTTGCGCACGCTTGGCGCGTCAACTCCTGTGGTCAGAAGGTCAACAGTAGACGCTACAACGGGTGTCATGCTCTCAGTATTCTGGAACTTCTCAAGCAACGCCTTGCCCGTTGTGCCTTCTTCAGAGACGATACGGACAGCATAATCGGACACATTAAGATCGGCATTAAGCCTGTTCAGTTCTGTAATAACCGCAAGTGCATGGTCCTGATTCACGCAAAAGACCATTGTCTTTTCCATCCTGCCGTAGTTATGTAGGAGCTTGTTTAAATGTTCGCACAGACGGACAATATGATCGGGCATCGTTATCTTACGCTCAAAGTCCGGCAATACGTACTCATCTTCAACGACCGCTTCTGCTGGAACTTCAAGTTCTGCTCCTTGTGAAACAACATCTTCGATAACGAGACCGTCTCTTGTGAAGTTGGTTACGGAACGGTGAACTTTATAAGTAGCAAGAAACCCGTCATCAATGCCCTGTCCGAGAGAGTATACAAAAACCGGATCGCCAAAATATTTGTATGTGTCTATGTTTTCAGTGCGCTTCGGGGTTGCCGTCATGCCGAGTTGAACGGCTGTGTCAAAGTGCTGAAGTATGGCTTTCCATGTTCCAAAACCAGAACGATGACACTCGTCAATAATAATAAAGTCAAAGAAATCTTGCGGATATTTCTGAAAGAGCCTTTTACCGTCCATACCTGAATACATAGCCTGATAAATACTGAAATAAACAGAACGGTTAGTAGGTGCTTTGCCTTCAGCGATAATATCTCTTTCATTCTCAAACGGTTCAAAGGTGTTATATGCTTGATCGCGCAGGACGTTACGGTCGGCAAGAAATAGAATTCGCGGATTTCTGTCAGCACTGCTCTTTGACCATTTAGACTTCCAGAGTTTCCACGCTATTTGAAAGGCAATTACCGTCTTGCCTGTGCCGGTTGCCAAGTTAATCAATAGACGGTCATTGCCGTTTAGAATTGCCTCAATTGTCCTGTTGATTGCCACTTCCTGATAATAGCGCGGGTACTTGCCTTCAATATTGCAATAAGAATGCAGGAGAGGGTTACCTGGTTTCTCGGCATCAAATGACTTAAATACGCATAGACGTTGCCAGAGTTCATCAGGTGATGGAAATGCAGTTAGGCTATGCTGAGTATTCGTGGTAAAGTCCCATTCTTCAATGCCATGACCATTGGTTGAATAAGCGAAGAATAGGCCAAGTATTTGGGCGTAGTCTTTGGATTGCTGTAGGCCTGTACCCGGTTCAAGGTCTTCTGCTTTGGCCTCAACTGTGGCAATAGGAAAAGATTCGGTATACCGTAAAAGGTAATCGGCTTTCTTGCCCTTACGTCTCCGGTGGCCATCACCTACCAGATAAATCTGCCCATCGGTAAAATAATGCTGCTCTGCGATCCGCCAATGAGGGTCACTCCAACCTGCCGTCTTCAGGGCAGGTGTTATGTAAACTCGACATGTATCGGCTTCGTTTAGCCCCGGCATTCTATCGCCCTCCTTCCAGCCAACCTGCTGTAGCCTTTCAATAACCTTTAAATCCGTATCTGTCGCCTCGTTTATCTTCGGCTTGCTTTTATCCCCAAAATATTCCTGTCGGATCTCTGTCTATTTCAACCAATATTGCATCTAAATTTTTTGTCGGCTTAAAATCCCAGTATTTATGCCATCTGTTATGCCTGTCTGCATAATAGAGCATCCACTTCCCTGTATTTTTGTCATATTTCATCTTTGCAATCTCCATGGATGTCCATTCCTTCATATCAGGACGCCATGGCGCCCTATTTTCAAAAATGCTTACAGTGTTGCCTTTTATTTTGTAAGATAGATTCACTTTGTCAAGCACATGCGGCGGTACTCTCTTTTTGCAGAATTCTCCGACCTTCTTTTCAACAAGGACTTTTACTATTTCAGGAAGAGGCATATCAAAACCTCCTATGCGAGTTCTCCAAAATTACTCCTGTACCTTTCAACAAAGTCTGTATAAGTATAATAATGCTCCTGTGTGCCGTATTTTTCTATTGCATAGGCGGCAGCAACCGCTCCCATTTTTGCCGAAGTCTCCATATCCCTGCCAGTGACAAGTCCTTTCAGCAAACCTGCCCTGTAAGCATCCCCTGCGCCTGTCGGGTCCATAATCCCTGAAATCTTAGCCGCAGGTATTTGCATATCGCCGCCAGAAGCGCTGATAAGAGAGCCTTTTTCTCCGAGTGTTGTAATAATTGTTTTCGTCATTCCAAAAAGTCCTTTTTTATCCATCCCTGTCATCTTCATAACAAGCTCAAGTTCGTAGTCATTGGTAATCAACATATATGAGCCGTCAATCCATTCCCTGAGAGAATTGCCGTCCCATTGTGTGAGGGACTGCCCCGGATCGCAGATGCACTTGATGCCTTTGCTTTTGGCTTTCTTTGCATATCCCTTCATGTCCTGAAGATTGCCGGGACCGATGATGACTGCCGAGTCCTTTGATTCAGGATTTTTAAAATCATATCCAGATTGATACTTCATTGCTCCGGGATTAAATCCTGTTATCTGGTTGTCTGCCATGTCTGTTGTTATATAAGCCCCTGCGGTGAATTCTTCATTAATTATTTTGATGCCTTCGGTGGAAATGTTATTTTTCTTTAACCATTCAAAATACCTGTCATAGTCCTTTCCTATTGTTGCAAGAATTATTGGTTTTTCTCCGAGCAGACTTAAGGAATACGCAATATTTCCCGCAGTGCCGCCGAATTTCTCGATCATGCCGTTTACAGTAAAACATACATTCAGGATGTGTATTTTGTCAGGCAGGATATGGTCGGAGAACTTTCCCGGAAAGTCCATTATCCTGTCATAAGCCATCGAGCCGGAAATATAAATGTTCATTGCGTCTCCTTTGTCAAAAGGTTTTTTATTGACTCTGCTATTTTCTGTGTGGATTGTTTGGCCTGTAATGCTTTCTCTTTTGTATAGTCAGTCGGCCAGTGAACCGGATAGCGGGTTTCAATATAAAAAGTATTAAGGAACTCGCACTCATTGTTAAGGCTTGAAAGCGCAGGTTCTTTTTGCTTGCAAACTTTCAAGAGATAGATCAAATTATGGCTTTTCTCAAACTCAAGATCATGGGCAACAATAAAGGCTTTAAGATATTTCTCTGCTGCCTGCTGAAAATGAAAACAGATTTGCGCGTAAAAATTACTGCCTTCTTTAAGATTAGCCGTGGCAAAATGAAAATCTTCATCAGCTTTATCCAGCCATTCGTTTACTATTTTGGGGTCAGCCATAAAGGACTTTTCCTTCTTTAAAAATCTTCTTTAAAAAAGGGTCTCCAAGAGAAAGCCGCTCGTCGGCCTCCTCAGGCTTATAGACTATATAATCAACAGGCAAATCAGTATCCAGCAGTTTATACAACTCACATAGTCTGTCCGCTCCATAATAAGGCACGTCCCTTTTTATGATAAAAAGATCAATGTCGTGTACCTCTTCCTCCTCTGTTGCAGCAGAGCCGAAAAGAATAATCTTCTCAGGCCTGTATTTCTCTACAAGCTGATCCTTGATATTGTCGATTTCCTTTAAAACATTCTCCCTTTTCATTCTGTCTTATTCTATATCAAAATCTCCGATTTTTCTATGGCTGGCGATTGACAAACTCTATCTAACGTTGTAGATTTTAATCAGTAACTTAAGGGGAAGTGACCTACCCCCGTTTATAGTGCCATTGATAATTAGAAAACTCCAGCACCTTTTGCCTCTTCAAGCCGCATAAATTCATAGGGGGTCATATCTCCCAGAGAGCTATGCGGTCTCTCCTGATTATAA